>JBAVWI010000020.1:0-84544 GCA_049697735.1 Solirubrobacteraceae bacterium | reverse complement strand
AGTCAGATCAACGGCTGCGGCGTCTGTGCCGTCCAGCACCCCCGCATCGCCAAGAAGCTCGGAGAGACCGACGATCGGCTGTTCGCGGTCGCGGCTTGGCGCGACGCGCCGTACTTCACCGACGCCGAGCGAGCCGCATTGGCGCTCACCGAAGCGGCGACCCGGATCAGCGACCGGTCAGACCCGGTACCGGATGAGATCTGGGACGAAGCCGCCCGCCACTACGACGAGCAGGCACTCGCCGCCCTGGTTCTCAACATCGCCAGCATCAACGTCTGGAACCGCCTCAACGTCGCCACCCGCCAGGTAGCCGGCCAAGAATGGTGACCGCGCCCGGCGGCATTGGCGACCGAGGCCCGTGTGACTAGCCGGGTGTAGTCGGCCTAGCGCGGCGCGTGGCTGATGGCCTGAGCGAGCTTGCCCACCAACCCAGCCGGGATCGAACCGGCGGGGCGGTGAGATTCGCCTTTCGGGAGAGACTCTGGCTTAGTAGGATGAGCGCGCCTCAACCAAATGGTTGGTAGACTCTGAATATCGCCCCTGACTTACGCCGATCGAGGATCTTCTGGCCACCGTTTGAGGCACAGATGCAGGTCGCATGCGGGGCGTTGGCGGATGGCTGGCCAGCCTCGACGACCCGGCGAGTCGCTCAGACCGATCCCCGGAGATCGTCCGTGCTGGGCTGGAGCGCCGGCTGAACAGGAGGCGAGTAATGGCCGACCCGGCGCCGACGCGCATCGGGATCTTCGGCGCGGGAGCTATGGGATCGCTCTACGGGGGTCTGTTGGCCGACGCCGGAGTAGAGACGTGGCTCGTAGGACGGTCATCCGAGCACGCGGCGGTAGTCGAGACGCAAGGCCTGCGGCTCACCTACGAGGGGGCCGAGCGGCTGACCCGACCGAGGGCGACTACACATCCCGCCGCCGCCGGCGAGGTCGACCTCCTGATGATCTGGGTGAAGTCGCAGCACACTGACGCTGCGCTGGAGGCAGCAGCGCCCATGATCGGGCAACACACGTTGGTCGCGAGCTTCCAGAACGGGCTCGGGAACGTCGAGAAGATCGCTGCCCTCGTTGGCCGCTCGCGAGTCGTCTACGGCGTCAGCACGATCGGCGGCGTGACGCGGGACGTCGGACGCGTCGAGATGACCGCGGCGACCTGGCACGGCAACGGGACCACCTGGATGGGTGTCCTCGAGGGCGAACCCGACCACCGGCTCGAGCCTCTGCGCGCGCTATTCGAAAAGGCAGGGATCCGGACCGAGGTCCGCCCCGACGTCGACACGTTTGTCTGGTCGAAGCTTTCGATGGCGGTGCCGATGAACTCGCTGGCGGCGCTAACCCGGCTCAGCATGGGGGGTGTGATCGATGACCCCGGCCTAGCCGACCTTCAGCGCCGGATGACCACGGAGATCGTCGAGGTCGCGCAGGCCCGGGGCATCCCACTCGACCTTGGCGTTACGCTGCGCCTCTGCGAGGAAACCTACGCGGCCGCCCGAGGCCACCTGCCCTCGATGTTGCAGGACGTGCTTCGCGGGCGGTCCACCGAGGTGGACTCGATGGCCGGGGCGGTGGTCCGCGAAGCGGAGCGGCTCGGGGTAAAGGCGCCGGTGATGTCGATCGTCTGGCGTCTCGCCGCCGCCGTAGACCAACCGGAACCGGACCGGACCACTACTGGGCCGTCCTGACGATGCCGGCCTCGAGTGCCGCGACTCGCGATGCGCCGACGAGGGTCATCGTCCGTCGCGTCTCCTCCGCCAAGATCGCGATCGCGCGCGCGACGCCGGCTTCGCCTGCGGCGGCCAGCCCGAGAAGGTAGGGACGTCCGACGAGGCAACCGCTGGCCCCGAGGGCGAGCGCCTTCACGACGTCGGCCCCACGGCGGATCCCCGAGTCCATCAGCACCTCGGCGGCCCCGTCGACTGCAGCGACGATCTCTGGCAATACCTCAATTGGCGCCACGGCGGTGCCGAGCTGACGGCCGCCGTGATTGGAAACGATGATCGCGTCGAGGCCATGTTCAACCGCGATCCGAGCATCGGCGGCGTTGAGGATCCCTTTGAGCGCAAACGTCCCCGGCCAGAGCTCACGAAGCCAGCTGACCGATCCCCAGTCGAGCGCGGTGTCGAGTTCGCGGGCGACATACTCGACCAACGACAAGCGCTCGGTGGCGCCGGCGAAGTTCGCGAAGGTCACCTGCTCGCCGCGTGCGAAATCCCACGACCAGCGGGGGCGCCGTAAGGCGTCGAAGAGGACCCGCGGGCGGATCGTCGGCGGGATTGTCAGCCCGTTGCGGAGGTCGCGCTCGCGCAAGCCGGAGATCTGGGAGTCCACCGTGAGGATCAAGGCCGTGTAGCCGGAGGCCCGGGCCTGCTCGAGCAGGCCCGCGCAGACTTCCCGGTCGCGGAGCATGTAGAGCTGGAAGATCTTCGGTCCCGCAGCCACTGCGGCGATCTCCTCCAGCGGTACGCTCGACATCATCGAGGCCACGTAGGGGATTCCCGCGGCAGCCGCGGCGCGCGCGACAGCGAGCTCGGCGTCGCGGTGCACGAGCCGCGTGAGCCCGGTCGGCGCCAGTGCGAACGGTACCGAGGACGGGACGCCGAGGATCTCAGTGCTGATCTCGACCTCGCTGACGTCGCGCAGCACGCGGGGGACTATCGCCACGGCGTCGAGGGCCTCGCGGTTGTGGCGCAGCGCGATCTCGTCCTCGGCTCCAGACTCGATGAAGTCGAACACCGCCCGCGGGAGAACTCGCCGCGCTGCCCGGCGCAGATCTGTGATCGTGTACGCACCGGCGAGGACGCGGTCGGCCCGCCGCAGATCCGGCCGTCGGAACTCAAAGTGAGAAAGCAGTGCCGCGGGACCGATTGAGCCATCTAACCATAAGGTTGGCAACCAATTGGTTGGTCGGTGCACTTTCCACGGTTCATCCGTTTGCCAACCAACCGGTTGTTTGGGTAACATCGCAACCGTGGCTCTTACCGGACTCAGCGGGCTTGACGAATCCTTCGGTCACCAGCTGGTCGCGCCGCGCACCCAGACCCAGCATCTCACCGAACGCTGGGCAGAGCGAACCTACTACCTGCTTCACGTCGCCCACGACCTGACCCTCAACGCCGGGCGCCAGCTCTATCCCCAGGCCGGCCGCTGGGCCACCTTTGCCGCCGCCGCCACGCCCGAGCGCCAGTACTCAGTGCGCGCCCACGATCCCTACGTTCCGGGCAGCGACCCCGACCCGGTGCAGGTCGGACCATTGCGGCTGCAGGTTGTGGATCCCCTGCGCCAGGTCCGGTTGCAGCTTGACGACCCCGCTTTCGCCCTCGCCTACGACCTGACCTTCACGGCACGCTTTGCACCCGTCGCCCACGAGCCAACGCTGATCGAGCGCGAAGGTGAGGTGCTAACCCACACCGTCTCGTTCTTTCAGTCCGGAACCTTTGACGGGGTCGTCTCCCTCAACGGAGCGGAACGCTCGATCGTCGACCGGGCGGGCTTCCGCGATCGAAGCTGGGGCTTTCGCAAGCACGACGGCTCTCCACGGCGAGGCCTGGTGTTGTTCGCGGCCTGTGAGACGGCGGACCATGCCTTCTATGTCCTGCTCCACGAAACCGCGTCCGCACGGCGGATGTACACCGGCGGCTGGCTGCTCGGCCCCGACGGCGTCCTTGACACGGTGCGCAGCGCTGAGCACAAGCTCGAATTCGTGGACAACCTGCTGGTCTCGGGAAGCCTGGAGCTGACCATGGAGTCAGGCGACCAGCGGCTCCTGGGCTTCGAGGTCGAGAACCGGCTGTATCTGAGCGGTGTCGGATACTCGCCCGAGCCGGCCCGGCAGGCGCCAGGGCGAGATGAGTTCGACCTCTCTCAACGCGGGGTGGTCGAGCAGCTCGACGGCCAGAACGACAACGGCTGCCGCTTTCAGCTCGATGGTGAGCCCGGGTACGGCTACGTCGAAACCGGGCTCGGCATCCACAGCCGCTACCGGCCGGGCTAACTCACCGCCCGACGAGGGCAGCGTGGCGATCGGCCAGACCGGGGATCGCCGGAAGCTGCCACCGCGGAGCAAGGCCTCCCGGCGTCCAGTTCATGGTCCGCAGCCACCATTCTCCCTCGGCCTGTTCGAGGATGGTCACCGAACCAAAGTCGCAGCGGACCGAGAAGGCCGCGTGCATGGGCCAGCCAAGCAGCGAGGCGGCCAGGGCCCGGTTGAGGCCGCCGTGGGCCACGACGACCACGTCCTGCGACGGATCAGCAGCCAGAATCTCGTCCAGCGTACGGCGGCCGCGTTCGCCGGCCTCGCCCGAACTCTCGCCCCCTTCAGGCGCGATCTCCGGATCGGTGAGATAGCCGGGATGCCGAGCAAACAGGTGTTGCACGGAGGCGCGTCCAGCGTCCCCGAGGCGAATCTCACGGAGTCCCCGCACCGCCTCGACACCGTCTTGGCCGGCAATTGCCGTCGCGGTGGCCATCGCGCGCGGGATGTCGCTCGCGTAGACGCGGGTGACGCCGTGGTTTGCGAACCACTTGCCCAGCACGTGGGCCTGGTCTGCTCCCTCCGCTGTCAGCGGCGTGGGGGTGCGGGCGACCAGGGCGCCGTCGTCCCCGACGTTGGCAGCGGCGCCGTGGCGCACGAGATAGACCCGCCGGGAGATCGTCGTGTCTGAGTCGGGAAGCACTCGAGATGCCGGGGCGCTGAGGATCGGGTCCATTGGCGAGATGTTGATCCCGGCCACGATCGGACGTTCACTTCGCTGCTCGATCAGGTTGACCGCACCCGTGTCGTGCTGGAGGAAGAGCGCGGAGCGAAGCGGAAGTCCGAGCAGGCAACCGAGCACGACGGTGTTGACCACGCGGTGGGCCACGACCACGGCGTCACGACGATCATCGAGGAGACACTGGATGGCCGGAAGCGTCCGGGCGGCTAGGAGCTCGAGCGATTCGCCGCCGAACGGGGCGGTCTGCGGCTGCGCGAACAATGCCCGCGTGACGTCGAGGGCTCGCAGGGGGCCCTCGTCGCCGCCGCCCAGCTCGAGCCCCCGAAGCGCGGCGTCGAGCTCGACCGGACGGCCGCCCGCGATCGCCTCGGCCGTAGCCGCGGATCGCCGGGCCGGGCTGGCCACGTAGCGCTCGGGCTGCAGCGCGGCGAGGAACTCGGCCGCGCTGCGTGCCTGGAGCCCTCCGCGCGGCGACAGACCGGGATCGCGACCAGCGTCCTTGCCGCGCAGCGGCTCGCCGTGGCGCAGAAGCGCGAGCGTCGGATAGCGGGAAGGGGACACGGAAGCACCGGCTAGTCTACCAACCGTTTGGTAGACTAGCGTCGTGAGCGCTGAGGTGTCCGATCTACGGGCGGTTGAGGCCGGCGGCGAGCTGCCCCCGGACGTGATCCGGATCAGTCTCCCGACCCCGTTTGCCGTCGGCGATGTGAACGTCTATCTGCTGCAGGGGGCCGAACCGACGCTGATCGACACCGGGCCGCGCACCATCGAGGCGCTGGCCGCCCTCGAGCGGGGTCTGGCCAAGGCGGGGGTAGCCGTGGAGAGCCTTCACAGGGTGATCGTCACCCATCAGCACCACGATCACGCTGGTCTGGCCGCCGACCTGCGTCGCCGCTCGGGCGCCGAGCTCGTGGTCTTGGCTCCTCTCGACGCCGTCCTGCGCGACTTCGACGCGATGATGGAGCGCGATGACCAGTTCGCGGTCACGACGATGCTCCAGCACGGGGTCGAGCTCAAGCACGCTGAGTGCCTGCGGGCCCTCTCCCGGGCCGTGCAGCCGTTCGGAAGCGCCGCGATCGCGGACCGCGTTCTGGATCCCGGGGGTCTCGTCCAGGCGGGAACGCGGACGCTGCGAGCTCTCCCCCGCCCCGGACATACGCCGACCGACACCCTGTTCCTGGATGAGCGCGACGGTCTCCTCTTCGCGGGCGATCACCTGCTTCAGCGGGTGTCGTCCAATCCAGTTGCGGTCTGCCCGCTTGAGGCTCGTTACCCGGCCGAGGCCGCGCTGGCCGTCGACACCTCGGACGCCCTGCGGATCTACATTGACTCGCTGCTGGAGACCGACGGGCTCAGGGTCGAACAGGTTCTGCCCGGCCACGGTCTCCCGTTCGCCTGGCAGCCAGACCTGATAGCCCGACGCCTGGAGATGCACGCCAATCGAGCTGACACGATTGTCGCGCTGCTGCGAGCGCCGCACACGGGGGCGGCCATCGTTGACCACCTGTGGCCCGACCTTCCACTCAAGGAGCTCTACCTGGGGATCTCGGACGCACTCGGCCACCTGCGGCTGGCCGTGGACGACGGCCGCATCCTGGCCCGACGCACCGGGCGCTCCGTGCATTTCGTCCGCGCTGACCGTGCCTGATTTCCACCCCCTGACCGATCTCGACCCTCGAGGTGACCGATGCTGACCGAGACCGATGACTTCTTCTGTCATCAGATCGTCGAACCCCACGAGCATGTCGCCCTCAACGATCCGACCTGGGCCGAGCGCGCGTACTTCCCGGTCAGCGACCCCGACCGCTTCGCGCTCGACGCCGGCATCTCGATGTTTCCCAACGCCGACACCATCGAGGCCTACGCGATCGCCACCACCACCAACGGCCCTCAGGTCTCCCTGCGCGCATCACGAGACCTGAGCGCGGGGCGCTGGCCCCTGTGGTCAGGCCCGATCCGCATGGAGGTTCTCGAACCGCTGCGCCGATGGCGGCTGGTCTGCGAGGAGAACGACAGCGGGTTGGCCTTCGACCTCGAGTACGTGGCCCGGGGCCAGGCCCACGAGACGAGATCCCCGAAGATCTACCGTCGCCACCGCCTCGTCTACGACAACGTGAACCTGCTCCAATCCGGGCGCTACAGCGGTGAGGTGCGCGTCGACGGCCGGAGCTTCGCAGTCGACCGGGTACCCGGCCACCGGGACCGGACCTGGGGTGTGCGGACGAGCGGCGAAGGGCATGTGCCACGGGGACTCTTCGCCTGGCTCTCGGCGGAATTCGAGGATGTCTCGGTGATGGCGATCATCCATGACCGCTACAACGGCACGCCGGTCAGGCGCTCCGGCGCGATCAGCTACGAGGGAGGGCGGCAGGTCGAGCTGGTGGAGTTCGAGCACGACCTCGAATTCGACTACGACTCTCGCCAGCTGCGCCGGGCCGTGTTTCGGCTCCGCGACGCTGAGGGGACCGACTGGGAGGTGCACGCCGAGCCCAAGCTGCGGCTGTTCCTGCAGGGCGCCGGCTACACCACAGGGGAGCGGCCCCGCGGGCAGCTTGGGATGCCATTGTGGACCGAGCGCTGGGATACGTCGCAGGCGGCTGTGCTCGAGCGGGTGGACGAGCTCAACGACAACATCTCAGTGATGCGCTGCCACGGGCGCAGCGGCCACGGGGTGGTGGAGACGCTGCTGGGGGAGCACGACCACTACCGGGTCGCCCCCCGGGCCGAGCAGCGAACTCTCCTGGTCTAACGCGACCGCCCGGCGCCGGGGTCGATGCCCACCGGTCCGGGTCGGCTCTACGGTTCCTGGTTGAGGTCGGTGACCGCCCACAGTTCGCCCGAGGGATCGAGCCGGACCCGGGTCTGGGCCAGCTCTTGCACTTCAAAGGCAAGCTCCAGCCGCACAACGCAGGGAATTCCGAGCTCGCGCGAGACGATCGCCACATGCGATGAGTCGTCGCCGTGGCGACAGACGATGGCGCTGAGCACGTCATAGATAGGGGCCATCATGGTGACGTTGGGATGGACCAGGTAGGCGACGAGATCGCGCTGGCCTGACTCCATCACGGCGAGTAGATCCTCCACCTTCAGAAGCGGCACGAAGCTACCCTCGGCGGCGTCCGAGCCGCCACTGACCATGGTCCCCTGACCGGCTCTCAGCATTGCTGGCGGACCAGGTTCGATGTTTGTCCCGCCAGCGGCGTGAAGATCGGGTCCCGGTGCGCGAAGAGCCGATCCCAGACCGGCATCGCCTGCGTCTCGATCAGCGGTCCCAGACGCGCCTGCATGGTCCGGCCGAAGCGCTCACGCAGCTCTGCGATCACCCCCGGGTCCGCTCCCGCGGCATCGAGGAAGGGGACCAGGAAATCGAGGTAGTGAAAGGCCCCGTAAGCGACCCTGAATTCAGGGGTCCAGCCGATCATGGCCGGAAACAGCTCACGCTGGGTGACCAGCGCCGCCTCGGTCAGGGCTGTTACCTCATCCTCGGCCAGGGGACGCGGCGCACCCCCGTCGCAGGTCAGGATCGTCACCGCCTGGACATGCGGGCGGTAGTCGGCCGGCCGGCTCCGCATGCCGGCGAAGAGGTCAAACTCGAAGGCCACTTCGTCGACCGCGAGCACAGCCGCGACGCTGTCGAACGGCAGGGGTGCCGGCTCGGGATTCCAGGGCAGCTCGTTGTGGCGCAACCGGGTGAACTCCTCGACGATCAGGGTGCTGCCGTCGAATCCGGCGTAGGGCCCATGGTAATAGGTGGTCCCGCGCTGCTCGCCGCGCAGGATGTAGTTATAGAGCTGCAGTGCGGTGGTCATGCGTCCCTGACCAGGGAGCTCCGCGGCAGAGCGGCCGTGCTCGGCCATGACCTCGGCGACCAGCTCGTTGGCCGCAGCGGGCTGGCGGTCTCCCCCCTCCTCGGGCAGCAGGGCTCCGTCCTGGCGGTAGGCCTCTGCCATGCCCGCCCACCACTCCAGTAGATGCTCGAGATCCTGATCTGACCCCGGGTCGCCCTCCAGCCCGAGCTCGTTCTCGCGCGCGAGCAGGTAGCCCCAGAGCAGGCCATGGATCTGCGGGCCAAACGGGCTTCCGCACAGACCGCGACCACTGGCCCCGAGCGTGGCCGGGGTGGTCAGTTCATCCAGGCGAGCCAGCACCCAGGGCAGGTGTTCCAGGTAGCAGTAGCACCCGATCAGTGTCCGACGCCGGAGGTCGAACATACTCGAGGTGTGCTGAGCCTTCCCGGCTCGGTCCAGGAAAGCCCGCACGCCGACGCCGAAGCGCTCGAGCAGCTCACCCGTCGACGAGGTCATCCTCGGCCCGCAGCCGGAGCTTTGCGTCAAGCGCGATCGGGGCCGCCTCGGTGAGCAGCACCGGGTTGACCTCGAGCACACTGAGCTCTGAGCCATAGGCGAGGGCCACGCGCTGAGTCGCCGAGACGGCTCGCCACAGGCTCGGCCAGAGCGGGGCCGGTAGGCCCAGCTCTGCGCCAACTTCGTCGGTCTGGTCCTCGGAGACGGGGGCGATGCGCAGGGGGCGCGGCCCGGCCAGCTCCGCTGTGCTCCCTCCGGGGCCGACCAGCAGCTCGAGGCCGAGCGTCGACCGACTGACCGAGACAAGAATCTCGACCCCGAAGTCGTGCACCTCCTCTTCGAGGAGCACCTCATTGAGCTCGAGGCCGGCCGTTTCGGCACTGCGCTGAAAGTCCCGCCAGGCCTTCGCCGCCTCGCGGAGATCGGCGATCCCCCGGCGGACCAAGCCGTAACGGGCCTTGTGATCGAGCAGAGGCTCATGGGCCTTCATGACCGCCACGCTGCCCAGCCCGCGGAAGGCCCGCTGCACCTCATCCACCGAACCGGCAAGCTCGGAGCGGGGCGCGTCCAACCCTCCGGCGGCGAGGGCGAGCTTCAGATCTCGTTCGCCCATTCCGTCCGCGCGGGGCAACGGCTCGGCCTCGACCAGCTCGGGAACCGGCGCCGGCATCCCCCACGTGCGCAGAACCGTGGCCAGGGACGCTGAGGACTCGACCACGGCGACTCCCCCCGCTCGGGCGGCAGCCACTGCGGTGTCGCCCATCGAGCCACCAGGCCAGAGGACGATCAGCGGAAGCTCAATCGCTGCGGTGGCAGCGACCAGGTCCGCCGCCAGGCGATCCGCGAGCCAGTCGGGATGAACGGCCATGGTGACGACGAGCACGTCGTAGCAACCTGTTTGCGCGAAGTCAGCGACCGCGTACTGAAGCAGGTGCTCGACGGTGGTCAGCGCGTCGGCGAGATCGCACGGATTCTGCGTCGATGCGTACGCCGGCAGGTGCTGCCCGAGGCTGACCTGGGCCGGCTCCGGGAGGGGCGGAAGGGTCGATCCGGCATCGCGCGTGTTGTCGGCGGCGATCCCGCCCAGGCCGCCGGTGGTCGAGACGATGCCGACCCGACGGCCGCCGGGGCGAGGCTGACCGGCGGCGATCGCCGCGCAGCTCTCGGCCAGCACGGTGAGATCGTCGACCATCACGGCGCCGGCCTGACGCAGGAGGGCCCGTTCGGCCTGCCCGACGGAGAGCAGCTTGCCGGTGTGCAGGGCTGCCGCCTGCCGGCCTTCGTCGCTGCGACCAGTAGTGAGAACGAGTACCGGCACGCCCCTAGCGCGTGCGAAGCGCAGTCCGGCGGCGGCGCGCCGGGCGTCGCTGAGGCCCTCGACGAAGGCGGCGATCACCCGGCAGGCCGGGTCCATGGCCAAGGCCTCGACCGCCTCGCCGATCTCGGTATCGGCCTCGTTGCCGGTGAAGACGAGCTGGGACATGCTTGCCCCGGCGTCGAGCAGCCGCTCGGCGATCAGGCCACCGATGGCCCCACTCTGGGAGGCGATGCCCACGCTGCCGGGCGGAATCTCATGGCCGCCGACGAAGGCCGACACCGAGGCGGCAACGCCTGCCCGCGCGTTGACGAAGCCTGGGCAGTTGGGGCCGAGCAGGCGCCCCGGTGAGCGCCGGAAGAGCTCGGTCAGTTCGGCCTGTCGGGCCCGGCCCTCGGGCCCCGTCTCGGCGAAGCCCGAGGTGAACATGACGGTCAATGGGATGCCGAGCTCGGCGGCGGTGGTGGCGGCCGAGAAGGCCATCTCGCCGGGCACGGTGATCAGCGCGCAGTCCAGTGGGCAGGGAACGGCTTCGAGCGACGGGTATGCCGGCAGCCCTCGTACCTCGTCGGCGGCGCGGTTGATAGGGACGATCTCGCCCGGGAACTCGTGCTTGAGCAGATGATCGAGGTAGCGTCCGGCCAGGCTGCGGGGGTTGCGCGAGGCGCCGACGATCGCGATCCGGCGTGGTGAGAGAACGCTCGCCAGGTGAGGCCTGGCGAGTGGCTCTCGCTCAGCGGGACGGACTTCGGTCCGCATCAAGCTCGATATCCCACAGTGGTTCCAACTCGGGCCGGCTGATCTCGGTCTCAAGCTGAACGGCGCAGCCGGGGCAGTAGTAGCGCCGGAACTCGAGGGTCTCCTGCATGCCGTAAGGCGTCGGGTCACCGACGCCGGGGATGTCGGTGACCGGGCCCCGCTCCTGCAGGACCCACAGCTTGTAGTTCTCAGCCGCCGCGCAGATGTCCGCGGCGCAGCGCGTGCAGCGGATCCGGCCCTCCTCCACCTCGAGGTACTCGTTCATCCGTTGTGCCATGTCCAGCTCCCCTCTCCCAGGCGGGAATTGCTGCGTCGCTCGTCCAGGATCTCCTTCCGGCGGCCCTCTGTCGCGCTAGCGTCGACCTGACCGTTTTTGGCCAAGACCACGCCGTAGACGGTCCGGGCTGTGGCGGTCGTGACCTGGCCCCCGGCAACGTCGGCGGCAACCCGCTCAGGCTCGCGCTCGAGGGGGTCGCCGTAGCCACCCGAGGCCGAGGTGCGGACGAAGAGGACATCCCCATCGTGCTGATCGACGATGCCCTTGAAGTCGATCACGTCGGTGTCCCCGCCCACGTCCTCGGGCGACTGGGGCACTCGTCCTTCGGCCAGCGCCTTCGCAAAAGCGCTGCCACGCTGCATCGTGTAGCGGATCGTCCCACCCGGGTAGCCGCCGGAGAGGCCGAGGTTGTTCGGGAACGCGACTCCCGAGGCCAGGGTCTGGGTGGTGATCGACTGCGGAGCGTCGTGCGGGATATAGGCCATCCCCAGCCCAGTGCCGCCTCGCCAGCGTCCGGCACCCCCCATGTCGGGCTCCTCGCGCCTGTAGAGATAGAGCACCGGGTACTGCATCTCGTAGAGCTCGATCTGCGGCTGGTTGCTCTGGGGCGAGTGGATGATGCCGCCTGTATCGACCCCGTCCTTGTGGGGGCGGGCACCCACCGAGCCGGCCATCGGATCCATCATGAAGCCGAGCAGTGGGGTTCCGTACTGGGTCTGACCCGAGAGCATCATCAGAGTCCATGAGGCCATGTTCATGGCCACCGCCTCCTGGCGGTATTGATCGCTGGCCAGCAGCATCTTGCTGACGCACTGTTGAGCCAGGTTCATGCTCATGTACAGCCCGGTGGCTCCAGCGCAGGAGACGAGCCCCGGTGGCCGCGCGTCGATGATCGTGCCCGGCTCCGAGCGATATTCGATGTTGCGCAGGATCCCGCTCGAGGCCCACGGCAAGTCGTAGCAGAGGTACTGGAGGATCGGGAACATCGTTCCGGCGCGGAAGCCGCCGTGGGAACAATTGAGGATCCCGATTTGGGGGTCGGTCCCTGTGGTGTCGAAGATGAGCTTGTCGTCGCGCTTCTCGAGCGTGAGCAGGAGCTTGTGGATCCGGTCGTCGCCGACCCGGCTCTTGTCGACCCATTCGATGTGGCGCCAGCGGCCATCGGGGATGCTCTGCAGTCGCTCGCGGAAGCGCACGTCGGCCTCGCTGATCATCTTCTTGAGTACGGCGGCGTAGGTCTTGGCCCCGTACTCCTCAATGACCTCGGCGATGCGGCGGGTGGCCACGTTGTTGCCGGCGATCTGGGCCCGCAGATCCAGCGCGAGATAGGCAGGCAGACGGGAGTGACTGAGCCAGAGCTCTTCCACGTCCACGCGGATCCGGCCCTGCTCGCAGATCTTGATGGGTGGGAACGGGCGTGGCTCGTCGAACGGATCCTGGGCATCGATGCAAAAGCTGCCGAACGCGTTTCCACCCACGTCGAGCTGGTGAAGCATCGAGCCAGTCCAGGAGATCAACTGGCCCTCGTGGAAAATCGGGCAGAGGATGGCGACGTCGTTGTAATGACCGGCGCCGAGAAACGGATCGTTGACCAGGAACATGTCGCCGGGGTAGATACCGGTCGTCCCGGCGCGCATCTCGATTACGGCCTTGATCAGCATGTCGAGGATGACTCCGTGCCAGAGGACGTAGGTCCCGACTGCGACCACGTTGCCGATCTCGTCTGCGACCACCACATTGAAGTCCTGGGCCGAGGAGACCACCGGCGAGCCCGAGACCCGGGCGATCGCGTTGGCTTGCTCCTCGTCGATGCGCTGGATCCGATGCCGGATGACCTCGTAAGTCACCGGATCGAGTGCCTCGAGGGCAGCCTTCTCGTCCTCGAGCCGAAAGAGAGGGAGCTCGGAGGGCACCGAGAGCTCATCGGCGGTCAGGGCACCCTTGCGGGTCGTGGCTTCAGCAGTCACCGTGCTCATCAACTGTTCTCCTTCAAGCCATCGTCGTCGCGTCGGCGAGCGGCCGGCTGGGTTGGGGGTCGGCCCCGCCGACCTCGATCTCGATCGTTCCGCCTGAGCGCCATTGCGCCCGGTCACCAGGATGGAGGACCACACTGGTGTGGGCGAGCTCGACCACGGCGGGGCCTTGGATGGCCGCCCCGGCGCCGAGCGCCTCGCCGTCGTACGTCTCGGTGTCCTGGGGACCGCGCTCGTCCCAGGTCACCAGTCGGGATCCGTTGGCCGCCGTCTTGGGTTCCCCCCCGCCGGCCGTGCCGATCCGGTCCAGCGAGACGGCCTCGATGTGACCGATCCCGGTCACCCGCAGCATCAAAAGCTCGACCCCGGCCTCGCGGAACCCTGCCCCCACTCCGAACAGCTCGTCATAGCGAGCGTCAAAGATGTCGAGCAGGGCTGTCGCTCCGGCGTCGTCATCGACCGGACCGTCGAGGGAGACCTCTACGTCGTAGATCTGACCGGCGTAGCGCATGTCCACCGAGTAGCGCAGCTCGATGTCCTGGTCAGCCATCCCGTCGGCGCGCAGCCGGGCAGTTGCCTCGGTGGTCAGCTCTGCGAACACCTCCTCGAGCCTCTGGCCGTCAAAAGGCGCAAAGGCGGGCTCGGTTCGCTCGAAGACATGCCGGATGTCGGAGGTAAGGACGCCCAGTGCGGAATAGACCGAGGCGACGTTCCCGAGCGGGACTATCACGTGGGCCACGCCGAGCTCCCGGGCGAAGGCCGACGCGTGGACCGGTCCCGCGCCGCCGTAGGCGAACAGGTCGAAGGTCCGCGGGTCATACCCGTTCTCGATCGTCTTCTTGCGCAGGAAGTCGGCCATGTGGCTGTTGGTGATCCGGTAGATCGCCTGGGCGGCTTCCACCACGGTCATGCCAAGGGGACGGGCGACCCGTTCGGCGATGACGCGCTCGGCGGCATCCTGGTCGAGGCCCATCGTGCCGCCCAGGAAGGCGGCCGGATTGATGTAGCCGAGCACGACGTTGGCGTCCGTAACCGTCGGGTTGGTGCCGCCCCGGCCGTAACAGGCCGGACCCGGATGGGCCCCGGCGCTTTGCGGACCGACCTTGAGCACCCCGGCCACCTCGTCCACCCAGGCGATCGAGCCGCCACCGCTACCGATCGAAGACACGTCGACGATCTGGCCGAAGAACGGATAGCGAACCGCCACGCCGGCCCCGGCGGTGACCGCACGGCCCTTGTGAACCAGCCCGACGTCGAAGGTCGTCCCCCCCATATCGGTACAGATGACACTGCGCCCACCCTCCTTGGCCGCCAGCTCCGCCGCCCCTACCACGCCGGCTACAGGCCCTGAGTCGATCGTGTAGAGCGACGTATCGGCCGCGTCGGCGGCGGGAATCACCCCGCCGGAGGCCTGCATGATCAGCGGATCGCTGCGCAGCCCGCGCTCGCGAAGCCACGCGGTCTGCTCCTCGAGATAGCGCCGCAGCACCGGTGCGCAGTATGCGTTGATGGCCGCCGAGGAGAAGCGCAGGTACTCGCCAAGGCGCGACACCAGCCGATGCGAGCAGGTGATGTCGATGTCCGGAGCCACCTCGGCCGCGATCTCGGCCGCCCGCAGTTCGTGGGCCGGATTCTTGAACGACCACAAAAAGCCGACCGCCAGGGCGAGGACGCCAGCGTCGCGAAGCTCCTCGACAGCGTCCCGGACCTGCCTCTCGGCCAGGGCGACCAGGACGTCGCCCTTGTAGTCCACGCGCTCGTCGACTTCGAAGATTCGCTCCTTGGAGACCAGCGGGGCCGGCTTGTCAAGGGCGCCAGAGTGGCGTATGTCGTCGTCAGTGAGGCCGGCGATCTTACCCTGGGCGCCACCAGCAATCTGGAGGATGTCGCGGTGACCTCGGGTGGTAATCAGCCCGGCCGGGACGCCGCTCATGGTGACCAGCAGGTTGGTGGTCAGAGTGGTGCCGAGCATGAACTGGCGGACCTGCGGAAGGAGGTCGGTGACCTCCAGGTCCAGCTGGTCGGCAAGCGCCGTGAGGCTGTTGGCCGTGGTGCCGAGCAGGTCGCGTGATTGCGTGTCGACCTTGGCCACGTACGCGATGCCGTCGTCGCTGAGCATGAACGCGTCGGTGAAGGTGCCGCCCATGTCGACACCAATGCGATATCCGGGCATCGCCCTCCTTTCCAACCCTCGAAGTCCGTCTGTCCGTCCGTCCAAAATTCACCAACCAACCGGTCGGCTGGTGCGACATTAGCCTACCCTCAATGACTTCGCAACTCTCAACCAACCAGTTGGTCTAGCAATCGCGGTCAACTGCTGGTACGTTCCCAACCGACGAGTTGGTTGGGTCGACTTCGGAATTGGTCCGAACGGGCCCGGGACAAAGGAGAGAGAGGGTGCGAAACAGCCTTCGCAGCAGTACCCGGCTGTTGGTCGTTGCTGCCCTGTGCGCAGTCGTCGCCATTTTGGTCGGCGCCTGTGGAAGCAGCAGCAACAGCTCGAGCAGTAGCGGGTCAGGCGCCAGCGGCGCCAGCAGCAGCAGTGCCAGCAAGAAGGTCAGTTCCGGGCACTTCACGATCGCCTACGGAGAGCCGGCGGCCGTCGACGAGGTGACCAACCGCAACGTGCAGGCCATGCAGTGGGCGGCCAAGCAGCTCGGCTGGACTCTGAAGTACACCAACGCCCAGGGCAACATCAGCCTGCTCAACCAAACGCTGACCAACGAGGTCAACCAGGGCATCAGCGGGATCGTCGTCGGCTCGACCGACGCGAATTTGATCCGCCCGGCGCTGCTGGCGGCCAAGCAGGCCAACATCCCGGCCATCGTGATCGGCGGAGGGGTTCCGTCCTCGCCGCTTTACGCAGCAACAATCACTGAGGACGAGGCGCTGATGAGCAAGCTGCTCACGCAGTACATGGTCAAGGATCTCGGCGGGAGCGGCGACATCGCCGCGATCAACATCTCCCAGCTGTCCTCGGGCATCCAGCGCTCTCAGGCCCGCGACGCGGTATTGAAGGGCACGGGCGTGAAGATCGTCGCCCAAGCTGACGGAGACCTGGCCAATCCGATCAAGGGGACCCAGCAGATAGCCGCTGACATCATCGCCAAGCACCCCAACATCAAGGCGATCTGGCTGGTTTACGACTACATGATCGGACCGACCGTGACTGCGCTCAAGCAGGCCCACCTCAACGGCAAGGTCAAGCTTTACAGCTGGTTCGCCGGACCCCAGAATGTCAGCCTGCTCCGTGACAACACCACCGGGGTGCGGGCACTGGTCGAGGACAACTTCGATCACACGGCTCTGGTCGCGATGGACACGCTGGCCGGCAAGCTGGCCGCACATAAGGCCATCAACCCGAACCCGCTCGTCGCCGAGCCGATGCACTACGAGGTCGTGACAACCAAGAATGCGCCCCCGCCGGGAACCCTCCTCTTCCCGATCGCCAAGAACGAAGCTCCGTTTGCCGCGAAGTGGGCGCAGGGCCAGTTCGGGCCTTGACACTCCTGCGTCGATAGGCAGAGCAGCCCACCGAGGGCCGTCGGCGCAAGCCGGCGGCCCTCTTTACGTCGGGACGAATCGCGAGCCGGTCAGCCGCGGAGTGCCAGCTGCCAGGCGGAGCGCTCGTCGGCCATGCCGTCCACCCATTTGCGCAGCCCCGGACCGCCGCCCCAGCCATCGCGGACGCGGGCGGCCAGAAATGCCACTACCTTCGCGTAACCGAGGCAGCGCCACCAGAGCAAGGCGACCACAGGAACCTCGGTCGCGCTCCCGGCCGCGTACCGGCTCAGCAACTCCTCGTCTTCCCACCAAGTCCCCCATGGCTGCATGGACGCGATGCCCAGATCGCAGGCGGGATCTCCGGTTGTCGTCATCTCCCAATCCAGGATGCCGGTGATCTGGCCGTCTCTGGCCATGAGGTTGGCGGGTCGGTAGTCGCCGTGAACGATGCAGGCCGGTCCGCTGGGCGCGGGCGCAGCCAACTCGAGACTGGCCAGTGCGGACATGAGCTCGGCCGGCGCCGAGGCTCCGGCCCGCGCCGCCAGCGCTCGGGCGCCATCGAGATCACGCTGTGCGTGGCTGTCGGCGGCCGCCGCGTCGGGCCACCCGTCGGTCGGGACCGCGTGCATCTGGCAGAGCAGATCGAGCGTATGCTCGGCGATGCCCGGGCCGCAGCGCGCGCGAAGGCTTTCCCAGGTCAGGGTGCTCTCACCAGGCGCATAGCTGAGCAGCAGGCCGGGGCGCCCCAGCTCTCGCCCGTCTGGATCACTGATCAGGACCTCGGGCACCGGCAGTGGCGTCTTGCCGAGTCGCTGCAGTAGGACGCCTTCCTCGCTCGGCGTATGCCTGGGCAGGATCTCGAGGCGCGGGGGCGCCAGCCGGAACACAGCCACCGGCTCCGATTCCCGGAGGACGAGCAGCGTCTCGTGTGTGACCCCACGGCTGAGGGCGCGCGCCGTCAGCACCCCGCGTGGCACCCCCAACCGGCGGGCCGCCGCTCCGAGCGCTATCTCCAGGTAGGGCTCGTCATTCAGCGGGAGCAACGCGATACCGATCGTGCTCGCCGAGCAAGGTCTCGACCACGCCGTGACCTGTCAGAGCTCCGCAGCGCAGGTGACTGATGTTGTCATTCAGCTGGTCGATCTTGCGCAACTGAGTTGGATCGTCGACGTTCCAGCGCTCAGTCCAGAAGGGGACTCCGAGCTGACCGCGCCGGTGCTCGTCGGAGGTGTAGCCGCCACCCGCCAGATGAAGGCGCATGCGGGGCTGCGCCTCGACCTTCCAGGTCCGTCCCTGGGCGTCGCCAAAGGAGAAGCGCGCCTCTTGCAGCTGCCGGGAATCGTGATCGAAGACCAGGTCGTGTTCAAAGCGCTCGATCGCCACCCCGTCTCCCCCATCGTGGTTGACCACGCCGGCGTACTTGACCGGGGTGCCGTTGAAGCGCTCATACATCATGGCCAGAATCGAGAACTCGTCGAACTCGGCGAACACCGTGGTGACAAGTCCTCGTCTCATCCGCCCCTCGCCGCTGGCCCGCACGCCCCAGCTACGGTCGCGGTGGCCGGGGACCCCATCGATGGCAATCCGCGTGCCGTCCAGGGTCACCTCACCGTGGTAACGCGCCGGTTGGAAGGCGATCACGTTGTCGTACATCAGCCGTCCGCGCCGATGCAGGGTCGGCATCCTCGTCTCGTACGGCGCGGCCCGGGCCACGTACTCCAAATCGAACTCGATGCCGCTCGGATTGGCGGCGCAGAGCAGCCGCCAGCGGCGCTGCGGCTCGAGCACTTCGAGCTCGATGGGCCCGGCGAACAGGCGCCGTCCGGCGGACAGGTCGCGCGCGGCCCGCATCGAGAACTGACGACCGCCGGGGAGAAGACCGACCGCGTAGGCCTCGACGGTGTCGTTGTTGGGGTACATGGAGAGGCCGACGTCGAGGGCGAAGCGGTCGGGATGAGACACGGTGAAGAACACGCGCTCCGCCCAGCTCGGATCATTGAGGAGGACACGCTCGTGGGTCTCCACGAGCTGGTGGGCGAAGTAATCGTCGGTCTCGACGAACACGGCGGTCAGGCCGTGACCGAGAGATCAGCGTACGACGCGGCCAGGATCTCGCCCTCGTGAAACGGCGCCACCGTATCCAAGGTGAGCCGACCTTCTCTGAGGACGATCACCCGGTTACACAGCGCAAGGAGCTCCTTGGGGTCGGAGATCGCCACCACGACGGCTCCGCCGGCATCGGCGATCTCTCGCAGCAGAGCGTGCAATTCAGCCCGAGCCCCGACATCGACCCCGGCGGTCGGCTCGTCCAGGATCAGGACCTTGGACTCGACCAGCAACCAGCGCGCGAGGAGGACCTTCTGCTTGTTGCCTCCCGAGAGGGATCCCATCGTGTCACGTGGGCCCCCCTTGACGCCGGTTCGCCCGAGGACATCGGCCACCGAGTTGTGCTCCTGCTTTGCGTCCAGTAGGCAGCGCCAATGCTTGAAGCGCCCCAGGCTGGGCAGGCTGACGTTCGAACTCACGTCGAAGTCGGCAAAGAGATGGTCACCACGCCGCTCCCCCACATATCCGACCTCGCCCCGAGCTGCGTCGCGACTCCACGACTTGCCTCGTAGGAGGAGCTCGCCCGCTCGGTGGCGCTGCACTCCGGCCAGCAGGCGCAGGAGCTCGCTGCGGCCGGCTCCGACCAGACCGGCGACGCCGAGGATCTCACCTCCGCGGACGTCGAGTTCGAGCTCGCGGACGCGGCTTCCGTATACGCCGCGGGCGGAGAGAATGACTTCGGTGCGGTTGCTGATCGGATGTCTGAGCCGGCGATCGAGCGCGGCCACCCGTTTGGCTCCGATCAGCTCCATCATCGTCTCGATGTCGACCTCACCCGGCGCGAGCTCTCGGACCACGCGCCCGTCGCGCATGACCACGGCACGGTCGACCACCGCCACGACCTCGTCGAGACGGTGCGAGACGAACACGACCGACTTGCCTAGGCGACGCAGCTCCCGTGCCACCTTGAGCACGTGCTGGGCCTCGTCTGCGGGAAGCGACGCGGTCGGCTCATCGAGGATCAGCACCTTGGCATTCTGGGAGAGCGCGGCCGCCACCATCACGAGTCGCTGCTGGACCGCGGTGAGCTCCGCCGCCGGCATGTCGAGCGGAAGCTCGACGCCGAGCTGGGCCACCACCTCGCCGGCCCGGCGGCGCATCTCCCTGCGGCTGACCATTCCGGCCCGGCGGGGCAGATTCCAGAGCAAGACGTTCTCGGCCACGGTCGCAGCGGGCACCAGATTGAGCTCCTGATGCACGGCGGTGACGCCCGCGGCCCGAGCTGCCTGGATGGTCGGTCGCATCGGTGTGCCTTCGGCCATCACCTCGCCGGCATCGGGCGCGACGAGTCCGGTCAGGATCCTGATCAGCGTCGACTTTCCGGCTCCGTTGGCACCCACCAGGCCGACGACCTCGCCGGGGTAGAGGGAGAAGTCCACCCCGCGCAGCGCCTGGACCTCGTCGTAGCTCTTAAACACGCCCACCGTGCTCAGCACGGGAACGCGCCCAGGCGTGTCGGCAGATCCGGGGTCGCTCGAGGCGGTGGGTGTAGCGGTCACAGCCCTCTGCAGTCGCTCAGGTACGGCGCTTCTGGGCAGTGACCATGACCGCCATGGCCAGCACGACTCCCTGCACCACGTAGATCACCCAGGAGGGCGCGTTCTGCTGGATCAGACCGACCTGGAGGGTGTCGATGAACAAAGCACCGATGACCGTCCCGAGCACATTGAACCGCCCCCGGCCCAGGACGGACGTGCCTACGAAGGCGGCGACGAAAGGCGGCAAGAAGTAGCCCTGTCCGGCGCTCGGATAGAAGGCAGCCGAGGTCGAGGTATCGATGATCGCCGCCGCGGCAACGAACAACCCCAACACGGCGAAGGCGCCGATCCGGACACGGTTGACGCGGACGCCGGCGATGGCCGACGCCTCGGCGTTGGAGCCGGTGGCCTGGACGTGGCGGCCGAAGACCGTGGCCCGGAGGACCACCGCGGCGAGGATCGCCGTGACCAGCGCCAGCACGACCACAGTGCTAAAGCCGAGGACCGACCGGTTGGCGATGTTGACGTAGTTGTTGGGAATGCCGTTGATGATCGGCGCCTGACCGGCAACGGCGTACATGAGACCGGTGTAGGCCGAGCCGGCGGCAAGGGTCAGGATGAAGGACGAGGCCCGCCGGGTGGCGACCAGCAACCCGTTGATGACTCCGGTGAGCACACCACACGCCAGACCGATCGCCACCGCCTCGAACGTGCCCATGTGCCACTTGGTCAAGGCGATCACCAGTACACCGCTGACCAGTCCGAACGCGTAGGGGAACGAGAGGTCGAACTCTCCGGCCGCGAGCACAAAGGTGAGCCCGATGGCCAGCAGAATCACCGTCCCGGTCTGGGTTAGGATCGTCTGGAGGTTGCGCCAGGTCGGGAAGCCCGACGGGTCCAGGATCGAGAACACGACGATGATCGCGATGAAGGTGAGAATGACCCCGTAGCGATCGCCGAGCCGAGTGACGCGCCGGCGCCAGGGGCTCTCCCCGGGGAGCCGGTCGTCGGTCCGTGGAGGCGGCGAAGGCGCGGCCGCCGTCGGGGCTCCGCCGCCAGCCAATCCGGCCGGCTGCGGGTCCAGGCCCACCGTCTGCTCTCCAGAAGATTCCATCTCTCCTCTTCCCTCCCAACCAACCGGATGGTTGAGGAAACATACCATGGGTTCCGGCGCCGTGCAAGCGGGCGGCCCGAGAACCTCGGGGATGGCCGCCACCCGCCGGACCGCCGCATCCTTACCTGCGCAGGAGACCCTCCACGTCGATGCGCTCGCGCAGCAGCGCGATCTGCTCCGCGGTCGGCTCCGGCGTGACCGCAACATCCGGCGGGACTTCGAGCTCGAACCCGGTGGCGGCATGCACGTCATCGACGCTGACTCCCGGATGAACGCTCTGGATCCGCATGCGATGGTCGGGCGTCTCGAAGTCGAGGATGGCCAGCGGGGTGATGACCGAGGTCGGGCCGCGATTGAAGCGATCAAGGCCCAGCCGCGCCCGGTGATCCGCGCCCTCGCCATGGCCGAACACGGACACAAAGTCGCATCGCTCGACGAAGACGCGCGGGGAGTGCTGCTGGGCGTAGATGTAATAGCGCTTGGCGTAGTAGGCCATTGACGCGGTGCCGAGTGTGCCGGGCCCGCGAAAGCGCAGCCGTGCGTAGTCCTCGCCCAACCCGATCAGGTTCGTATTGCCGTAGCGGTCGATCTGGATTCCGCCCACGAAAAACAGGTCGGAGACCTTGCGCGGAGCGTCGAAGATGTCGTTGTGGACCACAACCGCCTCGGCGAAGCGGGCCATGCGATAGTCGGTGGAGAACTTCAACGGCTCGAGGATCGGCTCGTTGAGCAGGTTGGTGCTCACCATCCCCACGGAAACCTTGATGTCGGGTCCGTGGGTGAGGTGAGCGAGCAGATTGCCGGCCCGTGGGACCGGCAGGTTGGCGCCGACGAAGAGGCGGTCGCCGTTCTCGATCTGGCCGGCCACGTAGGCGGCGAGCAGCTCGTCGCGGCTGAAGGCCTCATCCGGTGGGCTCACCACTCCTCCAACTCGAGCAGGCGCTTGATCCCCACGGCCTCCAGGTAGTCCGCGTGGGAGGCCGGACCGGTGATGTAGCGCTCCAGGTAAGTCTGAAAGGGGGCTTGATCGCCACGGCGCGAGGCGCCCGCAGCCTGCAGGTACTCCTCCAGGTGGAGCTCGTCGACGAGGTAGTGGCCCGGACTCGAGAACGGGTGGGCACCCCAGGGCGCGCGGACCACGGCGTCGCCATAGGGGATCGAAGTCAGCTCGGGCGCAGCGCGGATGGTCTCGTTGGGCACCACCTTCTCGGTGGTGATGATCGTGCGGTCAGCGGCGCGGTGTAGAAGCCGGTCTCCGAAGCCGGAGCCGATGTGCTGGCCGAGGCCGTGGTGGTCTGCGCGGGCGACGTGGATGATGGCCACATCGGGTTTGAGGGCCGGGACGGCCAGCAGCAGCTCGCCGCCGATCGGATCCTCAAACACCTTCAGGTCAGGGTTGACCTCGGGTAGCGAGGACCCGACCCCAGCCTTCCAGGGCAAGAACGGAAGTCCCTGCCCGGCAGCCCGCAACCCGGCGTAGAGAATCCCCTCGTCGCTCTCCCAGACCCGCACCGCACCCTGCTCGGCGGCAGCGCGAAAGAACGGGCCGATCGCCGCCAGCGCCTCTCCGGTGACCGAGGAGGTGACGACTTCATCCACGCAGCCGGCCCCAATCAGCAGATCCAGCTCGAGCCCGGCGATGGTCCCACCGATTACCCGCAGGCGGCGCAGGCCACGACGGACGATGCCGCGAACCAGGATCATCGGATGAGCCGCGGTGTTGAAGCCGCCGATGGCCACAGTCATGCCGTCCTTGAGGAAGTCCAGCGCAGCCTCCTCGTCGAGGACCAGGTCAGCGCGAGTGGGCATCTGCGCCGGCCTGGTTCAAGCGCGCCTGAACAGCCGCGCGCCACTGCTTGAACTCCATCTTGCGTGTCTCCATCGGATCCACGACCTCGCGCAGGACCCGAAGCTCGTCGGCCGTGGGAGCCTCGGACTCGGGCACTTGGTCGGATACGGGAAAGCCAAACCCGGTCTTCTCGATCACGTGCTCGACCGTGACGCCGGGATGGACCGAGCGCAGCCGCGCCCGCCCGTCGTCGGTTTCGAAATCGAACACACACAGCGGCGTGACCACCGAGACGGGACCACCTCCGGGCGCACCGAGGGGCCGGCGCCAGCAGTCGGCTTGGACATGGCCGGCGCCGGTGCGGAAGCCCAGCTTATCCACCAGCACCCGAGGATCGTGTTCGGTCACGTACAGGCAGACCCGCTTGACCAGGATCATCGCGTCCGCCACGGCGATGCCATGGAAGCGGTAGCGCGGTGCCGAGGGCGAGCCGATCAGGCTTACGTTGACGCTGCCCTCGCCGTCGATCTGGATCGGGCGCAGGAACTGAAAGCTGCAGTTGCCGCGGAGGGTGAAGTTGAGGATGTCCTGATGGGAGATCAGGGCGCGCGAGGACCGGTAGGCGAGCTCGGGTTCGGTCATCAGACGCGCAAGGTTGGGCTCGGCAGGGCTGATCGAGTTGAACACGGTCCCCAGGTAGAAGAAGTCGAGGTTCGGCGCGTGGGTCTGCTTGGCGAGCATCAGCGCGGCGCCGGCCAGCGGCACCACCGCGCCGTGGTTCACCCACTCGCCGTCGCGGATCTCGCGCGCCATCAGTACGCACATGAGCTCGTCGACGCTGTACTCGAGTTCAGCCATCGGATCCAAGCAGTGCCCTCGAGCCATCCTCGATCCTGGAGAGGTACTCCCCGAACTGGTCAGAGCCGGCAAGCGCGGCGGGCAGGTACTGGGTGACCAGATGCGTGATGTCGGGCTGGTAGAGGGGATGCAGGCCGGTCGGCCACGCGCCGCCGGGAGCGCTGACCACCCAGGTGACCTCGCGGCCGATGAGGGCCACGCGGGCGGGATCGCTGACCGGACCGATCTCCTCGGCGCAGACGATCGTGGTCGCGGCGACCCGAGCGACGAGCGTGTCGTAATCCCAGATGAGATCGGGCTCGACGGGCATCTCGACGTAGCCGTCGGCGTCCGCTCGCCGGACCTGGATCACGGCCACGTCGATCTGGGCGGCCGGCACGGCGAGCAGCGCGTCGCCGGTGTACGGGTTGACGACTTTGCGGAGACCGAGACTCGCGATCATGTCCGAGCCCCACGGGGTCTTCCAGGGGATGAAGGGCAGGCCCATGTCCGCCGCCCGCAGAGATGCGATGTACATGAACTCGCTGTACTCGTTGACCTGCAGCATCCGCTCGCGAGCGGCGCGCTGGAAGTTGGGCGCCTGCCCGTGCTCGAGCAGCCCAACGTAGGCGCAGCTCGTAGCCGTCACGCAGCCGGCGCCGATCAGGAGATCGGTCTCGAGACCGCCGAGCATGTGGAGCACGTGTAGGCCGGTCGCTTTTCGCCGGGCCAGCGCGCGGGCAAAGTCCATCGGGCGCCGCATCGCCGCGCCGCCACCGCCGAAGGCGATGCGGGCACCGTCGGGAACCAGCGCAGCGGCCGCGTCGAGATCGATGACCTTGGCCGAGCTCACGCCGTCTCGGAAGGCGTGGCTACCGGTGACCGGACCAGATCGGCCATGGCCTGCATCGCGTTGACGTCATCGGTGTCCAGGATCAGCGTGGTCACGTCGCTGGCTCGCCAGGCCTCCAGCAGCGCGGCGATGCGAGCGGGCGGGCCGCACAGAGCCACGTCGTCGATGAGCTCGTCGGGAACGGCCTGTACCGCGCCATCGCGGTCACCGCTGAGGAAGCGGGCCTGGATTTCCTCGGCGGCTTCGGCGTACCCGAAACGCCGGATCAACTGGTTGGAGAAGTTCTTGTTGGCCGCCCCCATGCCGCCTATGTAGAGCGCGATCCGGCGCTTGACCGGGAGCCTGGCGACCGCCGGATCGTCATCGACGACCACTGACACCACCGGTGCGACGTCGAAGCCGCGCCCCGGGGCCTTGTCCTCCCCCGCGCGCGCGAAACCCTCGGCCAGTGACTCACCGAACACGTCCTCGGCACACCGCGGGGCGTAGAAGATCGGCAGCCAACCATCGGCGATCTCGGCCGTAAGGGCGATGTTCCTGGGGCCCAAGGCACCGAGGTAGAACGGGATCCTCCGTTCCGGATGGAGGATCAGCTTGAGCGGCCGTCCGAGGCCGAGCCCGGCGTCGCCGCTGTAGGGGAGCTCGTACTCACGGCCGTGATAGCTGACCGGCTCCTCCCGCGCCAGGATGAGGCGCATGATGTCCACGTATTCTCGCGTGCGCGTCACCGGCCGGGCAAACGGCTGGCCGTGCCAGCCCTCCACCACCTGAGGCCCCGAGACGCCGAGTCCCACGCGCAGGCGTCCGCCCGACAGCTTGTCCAGCGTGGCCGCCGTCATCGCCGCCATCGCGGGCGTCCGGGCAGGAATCTGCCACACCGCCGAGCCAACCGCGATGCGTTGGGTCAGCGCCGCCACCCAGGCCAACGGCGATACCGCATCCGAGCCGTAGGCCTCCTCGGTCCAGACCGAATCGAATCCCAGCCGCTCGGCGGTTTGCGCGAGTCCGACGTTGGGCTCGGGCCCGCTGTCCCAGTGGGTCATAGCCAGATTGAGACCGAGGCGAAGATGTTGCACGAGGCAATCGTATCTCATCAACCAACCAGTTGGTAGGTTACAATGGGCCTCATGTCACCTGAATCGTCTCCGACCCCACCCGATCAAGCGCCCCAGCGCTTCCCGATCATCGACCTCGAAGGCCCCTCGACGGTCGAGCTTCCCCTCGAGGAGCGCTACGCGGTGCTCCACAACGTCTTTAAGCACCAGTACTTCGCCGTCTACCGCCGAATCGGCGAGCTGTACGGGTGGGACGCTGCCAACCGGATCGCCGCCGAGGTCGCCGATGAGGCGACCCCGATGCTGGCCGAGGCCTACCGCCGCCGGTTCTCGCTCCCCGGCGAGGGCGCGGCTCTGGTCTCTCAGGTCATGCAGGCCGAGTTCCAGGCCGAGGGGTCTGACGTCGCCGTGCTCAGCGAGACCCCCGACGGGGCCGAGCTGGACGTCAACTGTGCCTTTGGCAATGCCCTGCAGAAGCCGAGGTTCGCCGGAATCCCGATCACTGACGGACTGTGTGAGCGGGGCTGCCGACAGTGGGCGGACCAGATCGCCAAGACCGTCGACGAAGACCTCGGTGCCGACCGGCTCACCTGGATGGGAGACGGCGCGCCGCGCTGCCGATATCGCATCTGGCGCGAGAACAGCGCCGACACGCAGGCCGATTAGGCGGCGGCTCAGCCCTTGGCCGGACCGCGTCCGGCCGGGACGACGAGCCCCTCCAGGAAGGTTTGCGACAGCAGCTCGCTGACCGCCTCGGCCGACAGACGTCGGCTCGGCTCAAACCACTGATACGTCCAGGAGGCCATGCCGATCAGTGCATAGGCGGCCACCGAAGCGTCGGTGGGCCGGAAGTCCCCCTCGTCGATGCCGCGCTGGATCACCCTCTCCACGCTGTCGATGTACTCCCGGATCTGCTTGCGAATGGCCCGGGCGTCCTTGGCCGGAAGCCACTCGCCGATCCAGCGCATCTCCTGGTAGAAGACCGTGACGTGATAGCGATGCTCGCCGATCAGCTCGACGATCGCCCTGACTATGGAGCGCACCGCGGCGGTCGCCGATCCCTGCTGCTCGAGCTCTGACATGTGCGCGAGTACGAAGCTGACCGCCTCTTCGTAGATCTCCCCGAGAATCACCGCCTTGCTCGGGAAGTGGTGATAGAGCGTGCCCTTGGTTAGACCGACGGCATCGGCGATGTCGTCCATGCTCGTACCCATGTAACCCCGCTCGTGAAAAAGCCGGGCGGCCTCATCGAGAACCTCCCGGCGGCGGGGCGACATCGGCCGCCTGGCGGCAGGCTTGCCCTTTGACGCCGCGCTGGCCAAGGTCAGGCAGCCTGGCGCAGTAGGCCCTGGAGATCAATCACGTTGCGTAACAGTTGGAGCTCATCCGGTTGGGGGGGCACAGTATCCGGCACCTCATCGGGGATTATCAACTCGAAGCCCGTATTGTCGACCACCTCCTCGACGGAATGCCCCGGATGCACCGAACGCAAGCGCATGGCCTTGGTCTCCTCCTCGAAATCCATCACGCAGATCGGGGTGACGCAGAGCTTGGGTCCGCCGCCGGGGAGGCCCAGCTTGTCGCGGGCGTCGGCACCGCCGGAACCCCAGCCGACCGAGGAGACGAAGTCGCACCGCTGCACGAAGATGTCCTGGGTGTGGCGCGGAGGCGTGATGTAGAACCGGTCACAGTAGGCCGTCGAGCTGACCGACCCGATCGCCCCCGGACCTCGCAGCCGCGGCCGGCGGTGGTCGTCGCCCAGGCCGATCAGATTGGAGTTGCCAAAGCCGTCGACCTGCAGCGCGCTGATCACGAAGGTCGTCGAGAAGAAGCGGTAGCTGTTGATCATGGTGTCCAGGCTTACGTAAGCCTCGGCCCAGCGGGCGTCGCGAAAGTCGGTTGAGTCCGGGTGCAGCCCGACCTCTCGGTGGTCGCTGAGGTTCGTCCACGACAGCCCGAGCATGACGCGCATGTTGGGACCCCTGAGCAGATGGGCGAGCAGGAGGGCTCCCCGGCCTATGTTGACGTTGGCTCCGAGGAAGACGCGCTCGCCATCCTCAAATTCACGGGAGAGCAGACAAGCGCGGAGCTCGTCGACGTAGTAGGAATCCTCGCTCATGCAATCGTCTCCTCGAGCGCGGGGATAGCCAGATCGTCGTAGTGCAAGCCCTCCTCGAGCGACCACAGACGTTCGGGCCCGAGCTTATCGAGGTAATCCCAGTGCGTCGGGACTGCGCGCACCCACGCGTCGAACCAGGCGTCGAGCGGACCGCGGTCATCGGCACGCAGCCAGCGGTCGGCCGCCGCCAGGTATTCGCGCATGAACGGCACGTCGTTGACGTAGTGACCGGGAGATGCGAACGGATGCGATCCGAATGGCGCATGGACGACTGCATCCATGCCGGGGAGTGAGGTGGCCAACGGATTTCGCCTCACCTCGTGGTTGGGGATGATTCGATCCACGGTGCAGAACACCTCGCGCGAGGCGCGAGCCACGGCCCGGTCCCCGAACCCTCCGCCGATCACCTGTACGTTCCCGTAGGGATCCGAGCAGGCGGCGTGCACGAATCCGAAGTCGATGGGGATCGCCTTGATGGCGACCACCGGCTTACCGGTATAGGGCGACTCGATGATCTCCATGCCGTCGTTGACCTCGGGATAGGACGAGCCCATTCCCACCGGCCACGGCGCGAACGAGACGCGCTGCGCCGCGGCCTGAAGCGCGGCGTAGATCATTCCCTCGTCACAGTCCCAAACGACGATTTCGCCCGCCTCCGCGGCGCGGCGAAACGCGGGCGCGATCGCCTGCACGGTCTCCGCGGACACGGTTGGGGTTGAGACCCGCCGGACGAGCCCCGCGGCGATCAGCATGTCCACCTCGAGTCCCGAGGCAATCCCAACCACGTGCAGGTCGCCGACCCCGCGGCGGATGATCTCCCGGACCACGGGCATCGAATGACACGTGTTCATGAGACCGCCGAAGCCAATCGTCGCGCCTGGTGGGATCTGCTCAACAGCCGCGGCGGCCGTGGTCAGGACGGTCCGACGGCCACTCATGCTACGACCCGCTCAACGCCAGACGGACTGGCCAGAGCCCCAGATAGGAGCTGCTCTACGGCGCGGCGAGCGGTCTCCGCGCAGGCCGTGGTTCCGATCCAACCATAGGGCTTGACCCCATCGCCGACGTCGAGCACGTTTCCCACTGGGGTAACGATGTCCGGGTCATACCCAGGACGACACTGCTGGGCGGGCACATCCCCGCGCATGACCTTGAAGAGAACGGTTTCGGCTCCGGCAAACCCGGGCACGAACTTGAGCAGATCCTGCTCGAGCAATTTGCGCTCCTGCTCGACGTCGAAGTTGCCGCCGACCGAAGGCCGGGGCACCGAGTAGGCCTCGTAGAGACTGCGGCCCTCGGGGGCCAGCTCGGGACACGTAGCGGTGAGATTGGCCAGGTTGCACATCCGCTGCGTGTCGGTGAAGGCCCAGATCCCGGGCGGCTCGACCACCGGCTCCTGAGTCGAGAAGGCCAGGGCCAGCATCGAGCTCGGGGCGACGTCGCTGACCCGGCGCGCGAAGTCATCGGCCGCCGGCGTCTCGGCAAAGAGCCGGGCCGTCGCCCGGGGCCCGGCGTTGGAGATCACGGCACGGGTCGGGAGCCACTCCGCCTGACCGCCGGGACCCCGAGCCAAGACCGCGTCGGCTTGTCCCTCGGCCATCCTCACCGCCTCGACACACGTGGACAGACGGACCTCGCCACCACGCTCGACAATCGCCTCCCCGATGGCGTCGGCGAGTTCTCGATTTCCTCGCGGCGCGTAACCGAAGCTCTTGTAGCCCCCGGTTTCACGCAGCAGTCGGAAGAAGGCACTCGCCGGAAGCTCATCGGCGTTAACCGTGAAGATCGAGGCAGCCAGCGACTGAAACAGGCTCAGCAGAGTCTTGCTCTTGGTGTACTGAAGCACCCAGTGCTCGAGCGTCTCGGAACCCTCGTCACTCCCGGAGCGCGCCTTGCTAAGCCCCTCGGCGACCGCGCCGGCCGCCTTGGTCACTCGCTTCATCATGTGCTTCCAGACCGCGGCGCCCGGCTGGAGGTTGCGGCCCCGGACATGGATCATCACGGGCGGGTCGGGCACGCGAAGGTCGGCGTCGATTCCGAGCCGGCCGAACATCTCATAAAACGGACCTGCAGTCTCGATCGCCACCGCCCCGGTCGGCAGCCGGTAGCCGTCCTTCTCAATGGTCGAGAAGCGACCCCCGAGACGATCTGACTGCTCGAGAAGGAGCGGACGCCGACCGGCCAGCACGAGCTCGGCAGCGGCCGCCAGACCCCCGACACCCCCGCCGACGACCACCGCATCGTGGTCAGTGTGGGCGAGGACGGTCATCCCTCGGCGCTGCTGCTGGTCAGCTCGAGCTCGGAATCCCAGTCGGGGGTCGGCTCGATCGGCGTCATGTCAGAGACGCTGGTCTTGGCCCAGGCGGCGTCGACCTCAAACAGCACGCGGTGGTTGTTCTTCGGGTGCAGGAACCAGTAGGAGACATGGAACTGATCGACACGCGGCTTGTCACCAACCACGCCCACGTCGGCGCTGGCGTGCCGTTTCCACTCCTCGCGGAGGTCATCACTGGTAATCCCGATGTGGTGGATACCGCCGCCGGTACGCTCGAGGAACTTCTTCATCGGACCGTCGCTCACCGGCTCGATGAGCTCGAAGTAGACCTCCCCGACCGGGAACAGCGCCGTGTGCATGACGTCACTCGCCCCGGTCTCGGGGTTGACGTCGTTGTAGTCGCGCTCATAGATCATCTCGCTGTCCTCGAAGTCGAAGATCTGGCGAAAGTGCATGAGCGAAGCATCGAGATCATCGACGATGAGGGCGATGTGATCGAACTTGGTTATGGCCATTTCTTTTGCGCTCCGTTTCCCCGCACACCCGGTAACAGGAGGTGGACTGTACTTTCGTTACCCAACCGACCGTTTGGTAGCTTAGCACAAGAGGTTCCTCGCGCGGGAGTCGTCACCACACGTTCACGCCGCGTTCTCCTCTTCGGCCCGGCTGCGTCCGAGGGTGATGATCAGGTCCTCATGGAGCTCAAACCAGGCGTTGTGGTAGGACTCACCAAGCGGGGCCACGTAGGCTTCCGTGTCGCCGTCCTGGACCCGCTCGACCAGTGCGTCCAGCCGCACGCGGTAGACGCTGAAGCGCAGCCGCTGCTCAGCAGCGTCGGCCAGGAAGGCATCGATCTGGTCATGAGTGCTGATGACCTCTTCGAGGAGTTCGAAGTGCTCGTCGGCCTGCTGCCAGCGTAGGCACAGGGCCTTGAAGGTCCGGTTCAGCGGCCGGAAGGCGCCGTCATAGGCGGCAGCGAGAACCGCCCGGCTTGAATCATCGCCCTCGCCGGCCAATAGCTGGCCATGACGTTCACGTCCACTCGCGGTCAGGGCGAAGACCAGAGTCGAGGTGGTGGAGCGGCGTAGGACCCACCCCTCCTGCTCCAGCACGGCGAGCTCATCGGTTACCTCGGCGTCGCCCGCCAAGCGCGCTACCGCGTCGGCGGACGCTGCCCCCTTGATGCGAAGAGAGTGCAGAACGCGGAATTCCGCTTCCAGGGTCGGTGCCATGGCCCTGACTACCCCGGCAGGTCGCCCAGGCCGAGCGGCTCGTATCGGCCCAGCGAGAGCTCGAATACGCCCTGACCGGGCTCCCCGTCAACCGTGACCCGGGAGAAGTGATCGATGATCGTGTTGGGGATCTCCGCGCGTCCATTGTCAGCGATAGACCAGCGCTGCACCTTCTGGCCCTCGAAGGTTCCCTGAGCCTCGGCACCGTCCACGTAACCACCGCCGGCGATGAAGATCGGGACTAGGGGCTCGACCTCCACATGAAGCCGCTGCCCGTCGCTCAAACGTAGGTCGAGCCGGGCTCGAACCAGCTGCCGGTGTGGGGCGACCTCTTCCTTGACCTCGATGTCATGCTCGACGTCCTCGATCACCCACGAGTGTCCGTCGCGCGAGCGCACGAGGCCCTCCAGGCCCTTGCGCTCGCCGCTCGCGTTCTCGCGAAACCACAGCCAGATCTCTCGATCGCCGACCTGGGCCGGCAGCCAGACGTGGATGCCGCTGCGGACCTTGCCCGACGGCGGTCGGCGACCCCACGAGTGATCTCGCTGCGATGGCCAGCCATCGACGCGGAACTTGCGCTCCCCGAGGCGGAGATCTCCACGCATTCCACCGCCCTGGGCAAAGTGGCCCATCTCCATGATCACCTGACCAGCCCGCTCCACGAACAGGGCCGGCAGGTTGTTCGGCGGGTAGCGCTGATCGAACTCGAGGCTGAAGCCGAACTCGTCGAGGCCATCACAGTCCAGGCGCCATTTGCTCATCGCGTCGGCCAGCTCAAAGCGCAGCCCGTGGCTACTGAGATCAAGCGGGTCCCGGCTGCGCTCGCGGCCTACGCGCAAGTTCCACTGGTGCTCGCCGTCACCAACCATCGCGTAAGCGTCGATCCGGCGCGCGTTGGGATAGGTGCCGATGCCGGTGATGACACACACCCGCTGCTCGACGTCCCCGGTCATGAACCAGTACCGGTCAAACCACCGCACATCGTCTGTCGTCGGAGTGTCAAACGTCTGGGCACTCTGATGAAAGGGGTAATCGTCAACCGCTTGGAGCATCGGGCCTCATTTCGACGTTGGTATCGATCAGCGCATCGACCGCGCACACGCTTCCGTCATCGCCCACGATCACCGGGTTGAGCTCCAGATGGCGCAGGCCGCCAAGCTGGGCGGCTGCCTCGAGCAGCCCCCCGCCGAGGGCCAGCAACTGGCCGAGATCGATCGCCGCCGCCCCTCGGAATGACCCCACGAGGCGAGTCAGCCCGGCACTGTCCAGCGCCGCGGCAAGACCGCTGGGGGTGAGCGGCGGGAGCAGCAGCGCACCCCGGCCGATGGCCTCGGTCAGGACCCCACCGAAGCCGACTGCCAGGGCGAGGCCGAACACGGGATCGACAACCGCTGTAACCAGGAGTTCCCGGCTACCCAAAACCGCCTTCTGAACCAGCACTCCGTCCCCGGCCAGGCCTCGAGCGTCGAGCTCGGCGAAGGCGGCTTGCACCGCGCGGCCGTCTCGTAATCCGAGCTTGACCCCACCGTGCTCGCTCTTGTGCGCCAGTGAGCTCAAATCAGCCTTGGCGACAACGGGAAAGCCCAACCGCTCGGCCGCTGCGCTCGCCTCAGCGGCAGTGGTCACGACTTCCATCGGTGCCACCGGGACTGAATGGGCGGCCAGCAACTCGAGGGCCTCGGAGGCGCACCCGGGTGTAGCGCCACCAGACTCGGGCCAAGCAAGGGCGGGTGGTTCGAGCCGCCGCGACGTGGTGGCGGCGGCTACGGCCATGGCGCACGCTGTCGGGCTTTCGCTAACGCCGAAGCCGGCCTCGCGCAGTCGGCGCCGGGCGGCGCGCGTCTGGTTCCCGGCCGCCCACATGATCGAGGTCCGAGTCGGGTCGGCCCCGCCGATGATGACCTCGGCGACTCGATTCGCCAATGACTCGGGATGGACGGTCTGGACGAGGACGACGGCATCGAATTCAGGGGCACCGGTGAGGATCTCCAACGAGCGCTGGAACTGGGGCATGTCGACGACAAAGGTCCCGCTGATGTCGACCGGGTTCTGCCGGGAGGCAAAACCCGGCACCATCTCGCCAACGCCCGCTTGGGTTACCTCGGAGAGTGGCGGCAGCTCCAAGCCGCAGCGCTCACAGGCGTCGGCGACGGCCACCGCGGCCCCGCCGGAGATCGACAGCACCCCAACCCGAGACCCAGCAGTGTCCAGGGCAGCGATCACCGGCGCGACCAGAAAGAGATGGTCAAGGTCGTGCACCCGCACAGCCCCGACCTGCCGGCAGAAGGCCTCGAAGCCGGCGTCATCACCGACCACCGACCCGGTATGCGCAGCCGCGGCAGCCGCCGTGCGCTCACCCGCCCCGGCCTTGAAGATGGCCACCCCGATGCCCGCCGTCCGAGCCCGGACGAGCGCCTCGCCGAGCCGCTGGGGCTCACGGACGGCCTCGAGGTACAAGGCCAGCGACCGGGTGGACCCCTCGGCCACGAGGTAGTCGACCAGCTCTCCGGCGGTGACGTCGGCCTCATTACCGGTCGAGATGACGTGCGACAGCCCGATGCCGACGTCCTGCGCCCGCTCGCCGATCAGGCCGGCCACGCCCCCGCTCTGGGTGATGACCGACAAGCTCCCGGCAAGCAGCTCGGAGCGAAAGGCAAAGCCCGAGGCGATCGCGCACACGCGTTTGGGAACGTTGACAAAACCCACACAGTTCGGCCCCATCAGACGGACCCCGGCCACCCGGGCTCGGGCGGCGATCTCCCGTTGGCGAATCATCCCCTCGCCGCCGACTTCCCCGAACCCGGAGGTGAAGACGATCGCGGCGCGAATCCCGCGCGCCCCGCAGGCATCGATGGCCTCGGCGACCGCACCCGCGTTCACCGCGATCACCGCCAAGTCGACGGTACCCGGCACCTGCTCCAGTGACTCGTATCCCGGGATGCCGTCAACGGGCTCGGCGCGCCGGTTGACCACCGAAACCGGTCCCGCATAGCCGTGGCGCTGGAGCCCCCGGGTAAAGCGCAGTCCCAGGTTACTCTCGCGGTTTGACGCCCCGATGACGACCACGCCGCCAGGCTCGAGTAGCGCGCGCAGGCCCGCGGTGGACTCGACCGTGGCCGCTGACATCACTCGGCCACCGGCGTAAAGATGCGATCGGTGGTGGCGAAATGAGACCAGATCGATCGCGGCTGTCCAGGCTGAAGCCGGGGCATCTCAGCCTCGGCGGCCGCGTCGCCGGCTGCAGTAAGCCAGGACTCGAGTCCGGGGCTACTCGCCAGGCGGGCAAAGGGCACGAGATGGTTGAGGAATTGACCGGCCCCGTACCGGATGCGGTAGGCGGGATCCCAGCCCGCGAACCGGCGATACAGGATCGTGGTGGCCAGCTGCGCGCGCTCGGCCAGGGCTTCGAGCTCGTTGAGGTCTAGCGGCGCGAGACCGTCCCGGTCGCGTTTGCACAGCGCGAGATCCCGGCCGGTGGCCGTGACCGGGTCCGGACTCATGGTCCCGAACAGGTCAAAGCGCATCGCCACCGCCGGGGGGTAAGCCCGCACAACACCGACCGCATCGACGCCGAGCTGAGTCTCCGCGTCAGCCCATGGCAGATAGTCGTTGTCGAGATCGTTGACCTCGTGGACGGCCAGGGTGCGGACCTTGTCCCGGTAGGGACCGTGGTCAAAGATGCCGTCGCGCTGCTCCCCGTGCAGCGTGATGGCATACAGCTCCAATTGTCCGAATGCCTTGCGCACGCGCTCGGCGTCCGAGGCCGCGACCGCCGACGCCTCAAGCAGACTCTGGAGCTGCGGCTCGGAGAGCACCGGCTGGCCAAGTACATCGTCACCGGGGAACAGCTCCCCATCCTGGCGATAGGCCTCGCAAGCCTCGGCGAACCACGAGACCACACGCGCGGTCCGTTCCCGATCACTACCGGCCTCCGCCGGGGTCCGAAACGCTCCGCCGGTGTCAAGCAGGATCTGCTCGCGGCCGGCTAGGTATCCCTCGACGAGAATGAAAAGTTGCAGGAAGTAAGGACGCGACAGCGGCTCTCGCATCAGGGCGCCGGCCTCGGCCCCGGTCAGCTCGGTCTCGAGGCGCTCGATGAACTCGGGAGCCACCGCATAGGTGACCGCGAACCCGAGCGAGGAGCGTCCGGGAAGATCGAACAGCGGAGACTTCATCGCCGTGCGTCGCTCCCGCCGGATCGTTCCGGACAGGTCCGCTCCAAAGCGCGCGATGACAGCCTGTGGATCCAGCAGCGCCCTCATCCGGAGTGGACCGCCCCGTCATCGGTGACCCGAACTCGCGCCCCGGGCTGCGCCTCGGCTTCAAAGATGGCCCCCATCAGACACGGCAGGCCCAGGGCCCGCGAGACGATCGCCAGGTGGGCGGTGTGACCACCCTGGGTGCAGACCACGCCGGCCAGGCTGGTCAACAGCGGTGCCACCGCTGTCGCCGAAGCCTGGTCAGTGAGCAGAACCGCCTCGCCCAGGTCCTGGCCGAGGAGATCGAGTACGGCGTCAACGTCGTCGGCGCGAACGAGGCGACCCTCGAACCCATCGCCGGACACCAACGTGCCGCGTCCAACGATGCTCATCGGAGAGGCGCTCAAGCCTGCTCCCAGATCGAGGCCGGCGGAGCCCAGATCTCGACGTCGACGAGCGAAGCCTCGTCCTGTCGGACCACCTCGGCGTCGAGTCTGACCAGGCAGGACGGGCAGTAGTGCTCGCGATGTACGAGCTGATTGGCGGCTTCGCTGTCGCCGGGCACAAAGCCGGGAACGCGCTCGGTCAGCGGACGATCCATGACCACGGCGCCCGTCTTGTAGTCAGGCGGGTCGACCCCCAGCTCAGCGTCACAGTGCGCGCAGCGGAAGGTGGCGTGTCCGTCGGCGAGCTCCAAGGTGACCGCGTCGCCGAGTCCCATCCGACCCGAGCCGCGGGGGACCCGTGTGTTCTCACTGGGCACCGCGGGCCGCGCTTCCCTGCGCCGGCGATCGGTCTCCGCCAACCGGACCCGCTCGGTCTCGGTTGCATCCACGCTCACCTCGTCGCCGTCGTCGGTCACCACCACGCCATAGTCGCGGCGCGCGCCCTCCACGCTCACGAATCCTTCCTCGACGTCGGCCGCAACCCGGCTCGGCTCACGTTCAAACGGATCGCCCCATCCGCCGGCGGCCGGATACTGGATCTCGAGCACGTCACCGCGATGCTGGACGGTTCCCGTCTCCTTGGGCTCGATGTAACGCGTGTCGCCCGCCAGCTCGTCGAACTGCGGGACCTCGCGGGCCGCGAAGCGCTCCTCGAGGTCCGTGTTCGACTTGATACGGAAGCGGTTGGTGGTGGCGGTACCGCCACCCCACATGCCGTTGCCGGTCGGCACCCACACGCCCGAGGCGGAGGTGGCCAGGTTGATCTCCTCGGTCCCATGGGGGACCACCGCCCACGAAGCGCTGGCGCCGCCCCGGAAGCGACCGGGTCCGGCCGAGTCCGCCAGCTCGGTCCGATGGAGGTAGAGGATGGGAAAGAACTGTTCGTTGAACTCGACATTGGGGGCGATCGCCTTGGGGTCAAATGGGTACCCGCCGGTGGAGACGCCATCGCGGTGGCTGAAGGCGCCGATCCCGGACATCATCGGGTCCAACAGCACGGTGGCGAACTGGCCACCCCACTGGTCGGTCCCGGCCAGCGAGAGAATCGGGAACTGGCTGCCGCCGAACTTCGCTGTCGCTTCGCGGCGATCCGCCTCGTTAGCCGAGCAGGAGATCATCTTGGAGATCACCGCGTTGGCCTGCGAGAGTACGACAAGCATGCCGGTGTTCGGGGCACAGGTGACGGCGGCGGGATAGCGGGCGCACGTCAGCGTGCCCGGCGTCGGCTCGAACTTGATGTGGCGCATGGGGCCGCCGTAAGCGAACAGCTGATCGTGGAGGAAGGCGCCGATCAGGCCGGTCATGATCGAGCCGCGGAAGCCCACGATAGTGCTGTTGATCGCGCCGTACTGGGGATCGGTGCCCTCGTTGCGGAAGGTCAGCGTGTCACCTTCCTTGGTCACCGAGAGCTCGAACTTGTAGATCTCGCGGTCGCCAGGCAGGGCCATCTCCAGGTAGGTGCGGTCGCGCCAGACGCCGTCCGGGATATCGCGAAGCCGAGCCAGGAAGACCTGCTCGGAGTTGTCACTGATCTTCTTCATTGCCCCCTTGACGACCGCGGGTTCGTACTTCTCGCACAACCCGTGCATGCGCCGCTCGGCGACGTTGCAGCCCGCGATCATCGCGTGTAGATCGAGCTTGACCAGGTCGGGCAGCCGGGACTTGCGCAGGACCATGTCCTCGACGTCGATCCTGATGACGTTGCCCTCGACGATCTTGATCGGCGGGATTGGGGACGGCTCGTAGTAGATGTCCTTGGCATCGGGGCAGAAGCTCCCTGGCGTCGTCCCGCCCAGGTCGTAGTGGTGCAGCGTGCTCGTCACCCAGGCGAAGATCGCTCCCTCCCAGAAGACTGGCTTGAGCAGAACGATGTCCTGCTGATGGTTACAGGAGATCCACGGATCGTTGGTCAGGAAGATGTCGCCGTCGGCAATGCCGGGGTTGACATCGCGGTACTCGAGCGTCCACTTCACTCCGGCCGGCGCACCCGCGCAGAGATGCTGCACGTACTGCCCGAAGTACACGAGCTCTCCGTCCTCGGCGGTGATCGCCGGGTTGAAGTCATGCGAGTAGAGCGCGATCGGCGATCCGGAAACCTTGAGGATCGTCTCGCCGTGCTCGATGTTGATGTTCCAGAGCGCGTGACGGATGACCTCATAGGAGATGGGGTCAATATCGAGCTTGGACTCCGTGTGCAGGGGTGCCGTGGTGCTGATCCGTTGCGGCGCCAGGTAACCGTCGCTGGCCTCGTTCCAGTTCTCGGCGATTACGTTGTTCTCAAGTGTGGCCATGTCTCTCCTGGTTGGTCTCGGCGCTCAGAGCTCGATCACGCAATCGCCGAATTCGTCGATCACGGCCGTGTAGCCGGGCGGGATGACGATCGTCGTGTGCGGAAGCTCGGCGATTGCGGGGCCTGACATCTGGTCCCCGGGGCGAAGTGATGCACCGTCGAACACGCTGGTGGTCATGCGCACTCCTTCTCGCGGCCAGTAGACCTCCCGGGCCGCGAGCTCTCTTGTCTGCCCGGTACCGGTGGCCCGGTGCGTCACGTGCTCGGCGACCTGGCGCTGGGACTCAAGGCGTCCGCGACCCTCGGCGCTGACGCTGACCAGCTCGATGCCGGCCCCGGCGAACCCTGAGCCCTTGCCGAACAGCTGCTCGTAGCGCTCCTGAAACTCCGCCACCAGCTGTGCCGCCGAAGCTTCGTCCACCGGGCCGGACCCGACCAGGACATCGACCTCGTGGATCTGGGCCGTGTAGCGCAGGAACGCCCGACGGGTCACCTCGACGTCCTCGGCGGCCACCCCCTGGGACACCAGCCGCTCGCGCGCGGTGCTCTCCAACCCGCTCAGCGAGTTGTTCAGCCGCTCGAGATCGAACGGCTGGCGCATGATGTCGGTTGACTCCACAAGCTCGACCAGGTCGCTGGCCGCCACCCCGAAGGCCGACCAGACCGCCCCCAGATCGAGCAGGGGAACCACCACCGAGCGCGCACCGAGTTCGGCCGCGTAGCCGACCCCGTGGGTGGGGCCGGCACCACCGTAGGCATAGACGACGAAGTCGCGCGGGTCATACCCGCTCTGCACTGTCATCTGGCGGATCAGCTCGGCCATCTGAGTCTCGACGATCTGCACAATCCCGGCCGCCAGCTCCGACCGGCCGAGGCCGAGAGGCTCGGCGACCCGGTCCAGGGCCGCCTCGGCCAGTTGACGATCGAGCTTCATGTTGCCGCCCAGGAAGCTGTTGGGGTCGATGTAGCCGAGGATCAGGTCGGCGTCGGTGACGGTCGGCTCGAGGCCACCCTGTCCGTAGGCGGCCGGCCCCGGTGCGGCGCCCGCGCTCTGGGGACCGACACGCAGGGCTTTGGACACGGAATCGATCCAGGCGATGCTCCCGCCCCCGGCGCCGACCGACCGCACGTCGACCTGGGGCAGGGCGTACTCATACTGGCTGACGATGCTCGACGCTCGGCGGACCGGCCGCCCGTCGACGACCAGCCCGACGTCAAACGTGGTACCGCCCATGTCGGTGCAGATCACGTTCGGCGTTCCCATCTCGTCCCCGAACCGGCTAGAGCCGGTGACCCCAGCCACCGGGCCGGAGCCGATGGTCTGAACCGCCACGTCGACAATGCGTGCCGCCTCGGCCAGGCCTCCACTGGCCTGCATGATGAGGATTCGGCCGTTCATCCCCAGCTCGGTGCCACGCTCGCGGAGATCCGAGAGGTAATCGCGCACGAGCGGCCCGATGTAGCCATTGATGGCCGTCCCGACGGCTCGCTCGTACTCCCCCCACTTGGGGATCAGCTCCGAGGACAGCGTGACGTACGTGTCACCGCCGGCCTCTTCGAGGATGATCTCCTTGAGGCGTTCCTCGTGGCCCGCGTTCTGAAAGGACCACAATAGGCAGACGCCGATGCTCCGTACTCCGAGCCCGAGCAGGTGGCGCACCGTCGCTCGCGCCGACTCCTCGTCGAGCTCGACCACCACCTGACCCTTGGCGTCGACTCGTTCGGCAATCTCACCGATCCGCTTGCGCGGCACGATCGGCGCCGGCTTGTTGGCCACCGAGACCTGCAGGTATTGCTCAGGCGCGAGCCCTGCGGTGCGGCCAGCGCCTCGCATGATGCTGAGGACATCGCGGTGACCTCGGGTGACCAACATCGCCGAGTCGACGCCCTTGCGCTCCACCATCGCGTTGGTGGCCACCGTCGTGCCGTGAAACAGGGCCGTGATGCTTCCCAAAAACTCGCTCTCCTCGAGGCCGAGCTGCCCGGCGGCGACGCCGAGCACGTCAAAAATGCCTCGCGAGAAGTCCCCCGGAGTCGACGAGGACTTCGCCACCGTCACCGTGCCGTCTGCGCCGACCACCACGCAGTCCGTGAACGTCCCGCCGACATCGATGCCGCAGATGTAGCTCACGCTTAACCAGCTCCCTTCGGGTCAGCGGCAGGCCCTACGAGAGCGCGTGCCTAATCCCTCTCACTCGAGTCCCAACCAACCAGTTGGGAGGCTCATCCTAGAGGCGGTGATCTTCCATGTCAACTCAAGCCGGAACCGTAGCTGCAGGCTGGTTCCGAGGCTCCCTACCAACCGGTTGGGTGGTAGGCTAGGTTCTGTGTCGGGCTTGGTTTGCGGTCACACTTGCCCCCTATGGGCTACGTAGTCGGCTTCCACGAGGGGGGCCGCGAGGCCACCGCGCTGCTGGGCGGGAAGGGAGCCCACCTCGGCGAGCTGACCAGGCTCGGGGTCGCGGTGCCTCCCGGCTTCGTGGTCACCACCGCCGCCTCACGTGCCTACGCCGCGAGCGGTGAGATTCCCGGCGGGCTCATGGATGAGATCAGATTCGCCCTGACCGGGGTCGGTGCGGTGCTGGGGCGAGCTTTCGGCGACCCCCAGCAGCCCCTGCTGGTCAGCGTCCGCTCCGGCGCGCCGACTTCGATGCCCGGAATGATGGACACGATCCTCAACGTCGGCGTCGGACCGACCACCGTGGCCGGCCTGGCGCGTCAGTTCGGCAGCCCCTCCCTGGCCCAGGACTGCTACGCGCGCCTCATCCATAGCTTCGGGACCACGGTCCGGGGACTCTCGACCGAGCAGCTTCAGGCGTCCGATGATCCTGAGCAGACAGTCGCCGTGCGGCTCGAGGCCTACGCGAAGGCCACTGGCGAGCCGTTTCCCGACGACCCCTGGGTACAGCTCAGGCAGTCCGTGGCCGCCGTTATCGAGAGCTGGAACAGTCCTCGGGCCCGGGCCTATCGCCGGTTTCGCAAGCTCGCCGACACGGGCACGGCGGTGGTCGTCCAGGCCATGGTGTTCGGCAACGCGGGACCGCGGTCAGGGACTGGTGTCCTCTTCACCAGGAATCCGTCGACCGGGGCGCCCGAGCTGTTCGGCGACTACCTTGCCGACGCCCAAGGGGAGGACATCGTGGCCGGAACCCACAATGCCGCCGATCTCGGGGAGATGTCCCGGCTGGTTCCGGACGCGCACGCCGAGCTGACCGCGACCGCCCGGGCGATCGAGGCCCACTACCGCGATATGTGCGAGATCGAGTTCACCGTCGAGCGAGGCGAGCTGTGGATCCTCCAGACTCGAATCGGCCAACGCTCGGCGCCTGCCGCAGTCCGTATCGCCTTCGAGCTCGCCCGCGATGGCGTGATCGACGCGTCCGAGGCGATCGCCCGCGTCGACGCCCGGGCGCTGGAGGATGAGCTTCGCCCGCATCTGGATCTCGATCGGCTCGATCCTCACCGGGTGCTGACCACCGGCATCGGGGCCTCGCCCGGACTGGTCACCGGCCCCGTGGTTTTCGACAGCCGCGCCGCGATCGGGCGGCGAGAGGCCGGTGAGGCGGTGATCTTGGCCCGGCGGGAGACGCGTCCCGAGGACTTCGACGGCATCCTCGCCGCGGAGGCCCTGCTGACCACCCGCGGAGGCAAGACGAGCCATGCCGCCGTGGTAACCCGTGGGCTCGGACGCTGCTGCGTCTGCGGGGCCGAGGAGATCGAGATCAGCGAGTTCGGACGTTACCTTCGCATCGGCGCAGTCACGGTCAACGAGGGCGACGTGCTCTCGGTGGACGGGGATGGCGGACTGGTCATCCTGGGCCCAGTCCCGGTCCTCTCCCCGCGTCAACCGGAGGGCCTCGATGAGCTGCTGGAATGGGCCGACCAACTGCGCGACCTGGCCGTCGACGCCCTGGTTACCTCCGTAGCGGAGATCGACCTCGCCCCAGCCTCCGGTGCCGACGGCGTGATCCTCCAGCTGAGCCCCGCGCACGCCCTCCCCGACGCCGACACCCCACGGCCAGCCAGCGTGGGTACGTCCCGGTCCGTTAGGCGCGAGTTGAGCGTCGCGGGCTGGGTTGCCGCCCTGGACCTCTCCCGCGCTGCGGATCGGGGGTGGATGGCGGGGCTGGCCACCCAGCTTCGCCAGCAGCCCGCGTGGCTCACCCATCTGATCGTGCCCGCCGCCCAGGTCGCCCCGGCTCACGAGCTGGTGCTCGCGGCCGGTGCGGGCACCCCGGTCATCGCGGAGGCCTCACCGGGCTCCGCCGAAATCCCTGAAGGGGCGATGGTCGCTTGGGCCGTGGAGCAGCGACCAGCGCCGGGGATCGATTCACCGCCGGCACGCTGGGCACTCGTCCCCAGCCTTGACGCTGACGACTTGAGAGTCGCGCGCGACCTTGGCGCGAGCCGCATCGCCGTGACCCTCGACCGCGTGGCCTCGGCCAGGCTCCAGCTGGCACAGACGGCCAGCCGACCCGCAGCGGTTGGCCCGCTGATCTCGCCGTGAGCGCCTGCCTGGCGGAACTCCGTATTCAGGCGCTACCCAAAGAGTCAGGACTCGCGAACGAGTCAGGACCCGCGAACATGACCCGCGGCCAGCCGCCCGAGCTCGAAGGCCGCAGTTCCGGTCGTCACGACCGGGTCTTGGGCCGCGAACTCGCGCAGCGCCTGCTCGTCGTTCGTGTCGACAACCGCGAGGCCGTAGGAGTCCTCGTCGGTAAGCACTGGGCCGAACACGACCATGTCACCACGCTCGAGATACGGCTGCCAGTGGGCGGCGTGGGCGTTCATTATCTCCCGCTCTGACTCGGTCAGAGTCAGGGCGAAGTTCGGACGCGGGGCGATGAGGCGAAGGACGAAGGTGGGCATGCGCGGACTCTACGCCCGCCGCCGTCATCACGGAGCGCGTGCGCCGGGCGGTACAGGTCAGCGCGGCAGCGCAGCTACTGGGCGTCTCCCTGAGCCAGCTCAGCCACCGGCTGCCACTCGCGCCATGTCGCGAGGCGGCCCTCGTAATCGGTCTCGGCGATACCCAGCGGTGCGGTGCCGAAGAACACCCGCAGCGGCGGGGGATCGGCGTCGACGACGCGCATGATCGCCGCGGCCGAGGCGGTCGGGTCACCCGGCGCGTTGCTGGCGCGCCGCTGCTGCTGGCGCTCTCGGATTGCGTCGTAGACGGGGTTGGGCTCCGAGCGCTTGGACGAAGGACCACTCCAGTCGGTCGAAAATCCGCCGGGCTCGACCAGCGTGACGTTGATCCCGAACTCCTTGACCTCCTGGGCCAGCGCCTGACTGATCCCCTCCAGACCCCACTTGGAGGCGTGATAGATGCCGACACTCGGGAACGCCGAGATGCCCCCGATCGACGACACCTGGATGATGTGGCCGCTGCCTTGCTCACGCAGGAACGGAAGCGCAGCTTGCGTCACCCACAGCGCGCCGAAGAGGTTGGTCTCGATCTGGGCCCGAGCCTCCTGCTCTGAGATCTCTTCCACCATTCCGAAGTGGCCGTAGCCCGCGTTGTTGACGACGATGTCCAGCCGACCGAAATGCTCGTGGGCCTGTTTGACGGCGCCAAACGCCGCCTCTCGGTTGGTGACATCCAGGGTCAGCGGCAGCAGCGCGTCGCCGTGCTCCGCCTTTAGGTCGTCAAGCGTGCTTGCGTCACGCGCGGTGGCGGCGACGCGGTCCCCGCGCTCCAGGGCCGCCTTCGTCCACTCGCGGCCGAAGCCGCGCGAAGTACCGGTTATGAACCATGTCTTGTTAGCCATATAACGATCCTAGCCACGCGGCTGCGGGGACCGACTGCCAGCGTCAACCACCCGCCAGGCTCATTTCTAGCCCAACCAAATCACCCGACTCCGCGCCCCACGAATGGAGACCTGCCGAGCCCTGACGCGCTCGGTCAGTCGGCCGTTAGTTAGTGCAGGGCGGGCGTGTAGCTGACCCCGACGATGAATCCCTCGGGTGATTGCAGGCGGGTGACTGTCTGTCCCCATGGCTCCTCGCGAGCGGGGTGCAGGATCTCGTAGCCGGCCGCGGCGAGCTCGTCCGCGGCCGCCTGGACTGCCTCGGCGTCGCTGACGTCGAATTCGAGGCTGACCTGCGGGACCGGTCGATCGCTCGGCCAGCTCGGCCTGTCGAAGCATGCCTGTGCGGCCTCGTGCAGGGGCCAGACGCCGAAGTGCTTGCAGCCCGGGAGCTGCTCGCTGTGGAAGTACTCCTCGCCGGGGCCGCTCTGGAGTGGCAGGCCCAGTGTGTCTACGTACAGGCGACGGCTGAGGGGAGGATCGGGGGCGATCACGGCGATGGTTGAGAGAAAATCGATCTTCATTGCTGGGCTCCAAACGCAGTCCTACCGACGGCGGGCCGCACCCGAGGCAGGTTGACCCAGGGAGTCCGTAAAGCGGCCGTTGTCGTGTAGCCAGGTGAGCGCGCGGATCGTGACCGTGCCGCGCCAGTCGTTGGTCTGGGCCGGGGACCAGGCGAGCCAGTCGAACATCCAGCCACCGTCGGGCTGTTGCTCGGCCTCGACGGCATCGAGGTGAGCCTCGACCTGTTCTTCGCTGAACAGCTTGCGCGACCGGCTGCCTGGGCGGGGCGAGATATCGAGAGGACGGAGTGTTTCTCCCTCCACGCCGCCTGACGGCGTGAACGCCGAAACGTCGATCCGGGTAGCCAGGGAGTCGATCGCGGCGCTTGCGCGATCGCGATCGGGAACTGCGTCAAGGAACCGACAGGCGAACGCCAGCCAATAGCCGCCTGGCTGCTCACTGGTTTCGATCGCCTGCCAGCACCATTCGGTGGCGCGGGCAAGCCACGCGTCATCACGCACGCCGTCCGCGTGGAAAGCCGCCGCGAAGGCGAGCGTCAGGAACGACCCCGGCACGGGGGCCATCCACGGTGAGTGTGGGTAGCCCTCGAAGCCGGGTAGGACCATCGGAATGCCACCGTCGGGCTCGGCGATCGACCCGATCCAGGCTCTCGCGCCGCGAGCGAGCTCGCCGTCGGCCGCACCCGCCTCGTGCAGCATCTCGAGCGCGTACAGCGTCGGCGCGGGCTGGCTGCTAGGGCAGCGGAGGTCGGGTTCGAGCGCGTGCCCGAAGCCGCCGTCAGGGTTCCGGTAACCGCGCAGCGCCTCAACGACCGCTTCCGCGGTCCCGTCGGCGAACAGAAGCCCATAGCGCTGGCGGTCCACCAGCCGGGCTACGGACCAGATGAAGTTCTCAGCAGCAGACCGATCGATTGGCATGCATCACAAACTACGCGGCGGTCGGCGAGCGGTCTTTGAGAAATCGGACGGGTGGCATCCCGGCCAGTCGGGTGACCTCGGCAGTCATGTGCGCCTGGTCGGCATACCCCGCGTCCAGCGCGAGCTCGACCAGTGGCCCGTCGGGAAGCGCCTGCAACCGCCGGAACCGCAGCACGCGTTGGAGCACCTTCGGCCCGTAGCCCACGGCATCGCCGACGCGTCGCTGGAGCTGGCGTGAGCTCACCCCCAGCTGATCAGCGACCCCGTCGACCCGGGCCGACGGGCGCCCGAGCGCTGACACCGCGGCGCTCACCAGCGGATCTATGCCACGCACCCCACGCAGCTCCAGCGCCCGAAGCAGCAGCGCGTGTGGGTTCGATCCCGCCTGCAGCTCCTCCAGCAGCGCCGCGACCACGTCCCTTCCGAGCACTTCGGCGGCATCCGCTGAAACGTCTCGCAACTCCGAGACGGGCAGACCCAGGACCGCTCCCGCGGCGCCGGGGCGCACCCTCGCACCCACCAGCCGCGACCCCGGCGCGAGCTTCACGATCCGTGCCCTCGTGTCGGGGCCGGCAACGCTCAAGCGCTCCCCGGACCAGATCAGATCCACGCACCCGTCCGGAACGACGCGCTGCTCCCGCCCGCTCGGCGCGGCCTGCTCCCACGTGCAGGCAACCAGCCGCGAGGCAACGATGCGCTCAAGGTAGCTCACGGACCCTCACATTACGCCTAGGCCCGCGTCCTGCGGTTGCCTCGCGGCGTCGCACTCGTTCAGTGGGTGGCGGCTGTGGACGTCGCGACCTCCGCATAGGGTGTGAGATCCCAGCCGTTGGCGGAGCCGACGGCGTCGCGCATTGCCTCCCAGCCGTCGCCGTGGCGATCGAGATGCTTGTGCTCGAGCTCGACGCGCGTGCGGCGTGGGCCCTCGCTGAAGAAGCGGACCTCGATCTCGCTGGCGCGCTCGGGGTCGCTCTCGACCTGCCAGGCGAGGTTGATGTCCCAGCTGAACACGAACCGCTCGGGCGGCTCGTAGGCCAGCACGCGCGACCACGCGCACGTGGAGCCGTCGTGGGCGTGGTCGACGATCCGGCCCCCGACGCGCAGCTCGACCACCATCTCCTTGAAGCCGTCGACCAGATGGTGCTGGGGGTCCCACCACGCTGCCATGTCCTCGGTGAAGACCTTGAAGGCGTGCTCGATGGGCGCCTCGACGACGGTCGACCTCTGTACCGAAGTTCCTGCGATTGCGGCAGTCATGCTTCCTCCTTTGCGGCCGCCTGAAAAGCGGCCAGGGATCGTTTCCAGAATGTGTCGAGGTAGGCGCGTAGAGCGTCCACCCCGGCGGGGTCGAGCTGATAGATCCGGCGGGTTCCCTCGGCGCGGTCGGAGACGAGCCCGGCCTCCTTGAGCACCTTCAGATGTTGGGAGACCGCCGGCCGGCTCACCGGCAGCAGCTCGGCGAGCTCACCGACCGCTGACGGCCGTTCGGCCAGGCGCTCGAAGATCGCGCGTCGGGTGGGATCACCCAGGGCTGAAAGTCCGTCAGTCACGACTAACCGTTAGTCTGCACTAACGGATGGATGATGTCAAGCCCGCCGCGCCGAGCTAGGACGTCGGAGCGCCATGCCTGGCTCGCTCCCGCGGAGGCGATCCGCTCGGATCGTCTACCTGACGCTCGTGAGCCACCGTTGCAGGGCGATGGCCAGTTTTACGGGAGCGTCGTAGTGGATCAGATGCCCTGCCCCGTCGACCAGCTCAAGCTCCGCTCCAGGAATCATCTGCTTCAGTCCGATGGCCCTGTCGGGCGGGATCCAGCTGTCCTGGCGACCCCAGATGATCTTCACCGGAAGGTCCAGCTCGGAGTAGCGGTTCTGGATCTCGTCGGTGAAGCGCTCATCCGCAGCTGCGATCTGTCGATAGAACGCGCGCTGGCCTTCACTGGAGAGCCACGGCGACGTCAGGATGTCCATCTGCTGCGCCGTCAGACCGCGATGGCTGGCGCCCGCGATATACGCCTCGAGCGCCCCTCTGTGGATGGCGGGAGGTTGTGCGGCAAAGACGTCCGCATTCTGCCCAACGAGTCGGAAGTAGTCCGACCCCCACGGCCGCAGGGCCACCACGTCGACCAGCGCCAAGGAGCTATAGCTAGCGCCGTGGAGCAAATGCGCACGCAGAGATACCGCGCCGCCGTAGTCGTGGGCGACGACGTGCGGCGCCGCGAGGTCCCAATGCCGCAGAAGATCGCTCAGCAGCTCGGCCTGCGTCCCGAGATCGACCGCATGGTCCGCCTGCTTCGAGGACTGTCCGTAACCAGGCATGTCCCACAGATGCACTGAGAAGTCGCAGCTGAGGGCCTCGGCGAAGGGCACCCACACCGCGGAAGACCATGGTGTGCCGTGACACATGACCACTGCCGGTCCTGACCCGATGCGCTGCCACGCGACGGAGCGATCCCGCCAGGTAAACGTACGTGACAGCTCCACCCGCTCCCCACACCTCTCCGCTTCCAATTTATACCAGGCCGGGGCCTCTCATGAGGCCGAGATTCGTGCCCCATAATCGCCCGCCCCAGGCTGGAACCAATGAACAGGAGCGGAGTTGACCAGGTCGACTCCGAGGGAGGTGAGCGGATGGGCTACGTGTTGGACTTCGAGGAGATCGACCACACCCAGGTTGCGGTCGTTGGGGGCAAGGGCGCGCACCTGGGGGAGCTTTCGCGGATCGAACGCATCCGTGTGCCGGCTGGCTTCTGCGTGACGACGGACGCCTTCCAGCGGATCCTGGCGCAAGCGCCGTCGATCGACGAGCGGCTCGATCGTCTGTCGCGCCTGAAGCCGGAAGATGGGGAGGCGATCCGCGCGCTGAGCGCGGAGATCCGTCGGGCCGTTGAGGGGATCGCGATCCCTGACGATGTGGCATTGGCGATTACGCGTGCGCTGGCCCGGCTCGGCGAGCAGGCGGCCTGCGCCGTTCGATCGAGCGCGACGGCGGAGGACCTGCCGAGCGCATCCTTCGCTGGCCAGTACGACTCCTACCTGAACGTCGTGGGCCCGGGGGCCGTCCTCCAGCACGTGAGCCGGTGCTGGGCCTCGCTGTTCAGCGAGCGGGCCGTGACCTACCGCCTACGCAACGGTTTCGGCCTCGGCACGGTTCAGATGGCCGTGGTCGTGCAGCAGATGGTCGTCCCGCGGGCTGCCGGGATCCTGTTCACGGCCGACCCCGTCACCTCCAGCCGGAAGGTTGCCTCGGTGGAAGCGAGCCTCGGCCTCGGTGAGGCGCTTGTCTCCGGCCTCGTGAACGCGGACACCTTCTCGGTGCGAGACGGCGAGGTTGTCGTGTCGGCGCGGCAACAACAGCCGGCGCTCACGGACGCGCAGGTCGTGCGGCTCGTGCAGCTCGGCCGGCGGATCGAAGCGCATTTCGGCTGCCCGCAGGACATCGAATGGTGTCTGGCCGAGGGCGACTTCTGGATCGTCCAGAGTCGGCCGATCACGACGTTGTTCCCGATCCCCGAGGCCGCCGACCGAGAGAACCACGTGTACGTCTCAGTCGGTCATGTGCAGATGATGACCGAGGCGATGAGGCCCCTGGGGGTCTCCGTGTGGCAGCTCACGGCGATGGTGCCGATGCACGAGGCCGGTGGCAGGCTGTTCGTCGACGTCACCCAACGACTGGCTTCGCCGACGACTCGGGAAGGTCTCCTAGAGGTCATGGGGAGAGGCGATCCGCTGATCGGGGACGCGCTGCAGACCATCCTCGAACGCGGCGACTTCCTCCCCTCGCTCCCGGATGTGGATCCCGCTCGCCCCGGCGGCCCGCCCGTGGGAGGCGCGCCCGCTCAGATCGACACCGATCCGGCCATCGTCACCGAGCTGGTCGAGCGCAGCCAGGCTTCCATCGCCGCCTTGAAGGACGACATCCAGACGAAATCCGGACCTGCGCTGTTCGACTTTCTGCTGGAGGCCTTCAAGGAGCACAAGCGAGTCCTCAGTGATCCGCTCAGCACTCAGGCGATCATGGCGGGGATGGAGGCCACTTGGTGGCTTAACGACAAGTTGCGGGAGTGGCTGGGCGAGAAGAACGCGGCCGACACACTCACGCAGTCCGCCCCCGGCAACGTCACGTCGGAGATGGGGCTGGCCCTGCTGGACGTCGCGGACGTGATCCGCCCGCATCCGAACGTGGTGGCTTTCCTGCAGCACGTCGACGATGAGAGCTTCCTGGACGAACTGCCCACGCTCGCGGGCGGCCGGGAAGCCCGGGACGCCATCCGGGCCTACCTCGACAAGTACGGCATGCGCTGCGCCGGCGAGATCGACATCACCAGGCCACGATGGAGCGAGCGCCCCACCACGCTCGTGCCCGTCATCCTCGACAACATCAGGAACTTCACGCCCGGCGAGGCCAAGCGGCGCCTCGAACAAGGGCGGCAAGCGGCCCGGAGCAAGGAACAAGAGCTGCTGGAGCGCCTGCGGCCCTTGGCAGACGGAGGGAGGAAGGCCGAACAGGCCAAGGGGATGATCGACCGGCTCCGGACCTTCATCGGGTACCGCGAGTACCCGAAGTACGGCATCGTCAGCCGCTACTTCGTCTACAAGCAGGCGTTGCTGGAAGAAGCCGAGCGCCTCGTGCAGGCAGACGTGCTTCGTGACGAGGAAGACATCTTCTACCTCACCTTCCAGGAGCTCCACGACGTCGTGAGCACCCGCCGGCTGGACCAGCAGCTGATTCGTCAGCGCAAGGACGCGTTCAGGTCCTACCAAGCGCTCACGCCGCCCCGCGTGCTCACCTCAGACGGCGAGGTCATCGCCGGCTCCTACCGACGCGCCGATTTGCCGGCCGGCGCGCTGGTGGGCCTACCCGTCTCGGCCGGGACCATCGAGGGGCGGGCCCGCGTCATCCTCGACGTATCACAGGCCGACATCGAAGCCGGCGACATCCTTGTCACCACCTACACGGACCCCAGCTGGACGCCCCTGTTCCTCGCGATCGAAGGCCTGGTGACGGAGGTGGGGGGCCTGATGACCCACGGCGCGGTGATCGCGCGGGAGTACGGCTTGCCGGCCGTCGTCGGGGTCGAGCAAGCTACCCAGCTGATCCGGGATGGGCAGCGGATCCGCGTGCATGGAACGGACGGGTACGTCGAGATCCTGGCCTAGCGGCGTGTCACATGTGGGGCTGCGGCCTTGTCTTGTGCGGTGAAGATCTTTTCTCAACGCCCGGGAGAAGATCGCAAGCCATGACCACGTATAGGGAGCCACTGATGACCACGAACTCTGCACCAGACCGCTTCGCCGCACTGCCCGACGACGAGACCCTCGCGGAGACGGTCGCCGGCATGGACGAGCATGGGTTCAGCGTCGACGTCGTCGACGACCTGGACGCAGCGCGCCGCGCGGTCCTCGCCCGCATCCCAGAAGGCTCCTCGGTCATGACCAATCCCTCGGTGACGCTGGAGGAGACCGGGATCGCGCAGGCGATCGATAACGGCGGGCGGTATGACTCGGCGCGTACGAAGGTGCTGGCGCTCGACCGCGCAACCCAGCTACTCGAGATCAAGGCGATCATGGGCCAGCCCGATTTCGCCCTCGGCAGCGTCCATGCGATCACGCGCGACGGAACGCTCGTCGTCGCGTCTGCGTTAGGGAGCCAGCTCGTCTCCTACGCGTGGGGCGCGGCCAATGTCATCTTCGTCGTCGGTGCTCAGAAGCTCGTCCGAGACCTCGATGCGGCCCACGAACGGATTTACCAGCACAGCCTCAAGCTCGAGGACGCCCGCACCCTCGAGGCCTACGGAACCAACAGCCGCGTCGGCAAGATCCTCGAGATCCACCAAGAGGATCCTGGCCGCATCCACGTCGTCCTCATCCGTGCGGCCGTTGGGTTCTGATCGCGACCCGCGCCGGACAGCATGGAGGGCAATCGAGGGGGATCCCCGTGAACAAGAAGATCAACCTAGCGGCCAAGCTCGCCATGTTGCAGCAGCCCTACGAGCCCGGCGTCGTGGGCTACCTCAACGACTACAAGCTGCAAGTCGTCAAGGTAAGAGGCCCGTTTGTCTGGCATCAGCATGCTGAAACTGATGACTTTCTCTTGGTGGTCAATGGGCACCTCACGATCCACCTTCGAGATCGAGACGTCGAGCTTGATCCCGGTGAGATCTTCGTGGTGCCAAAGGGCGTCGAACATTGTCCTGACGCTCGCGAGGGGGCGGAGGTCTTGCTTATCGAGCCGAGGGATACCGTCAATACCGGCGACGCCGGGGGGAAGATGACCGCCGAACCCCGGATCCTTTGACTCCGGAATATGAGCCGGGCCGTGAAGCCGATCTGCTTGGCGCTTCCCGGCCAGAATCTCGTCGACTCCCTGAGGCGCCTTTCCACTAACCCGGGCCCGGCGGCCGCGACAGGCGCGACGGCCAGTGCCTACACGCGATCGGCATCGATCGCGCCGAGCTTCTCCGGGTCGAGGATCAGGTCAATGGTGGCGATTCGGCCACCAGTGACGGTGAAGCCGACGGCTCCGATCGGCCCGCGCTTGGTCTGGATCACGAGTCCGCCGGCCCCGTTGACCAGCGCTGGGTGGCAGAGGGTCGCGAAGCGCGGGCCTTGGGAGGCGCTGTAGCGCGCGACTTCGACGGCACCGCGTATCTGTGGCCGGACGAGCTCTGTGAGCTTCCCGGCGTCGGCGCGGAACACGACGTCCGGGTCGAGCACCGCGAGCAGAGCGTCGAAGTCTCCAGCTCGCGAAGCCGCTAGGAATGCGGCGACGATCTCTCGCTGCCCGCTGACATCGGTGTTCGGGCTTGGGGTGGCGCCCCGAACGCGGCGACGGGCTCGACTGGCCAGCTGCCGGGCCGCTTCCGGCGAGCGCTCCACGATCGGAGCGATCTCGTCAAACGGCATCGCGAACATGTCGTGCAACACGAAAGCCAGACGCTCAGGCGGAGTCAGCGTCTCGAGCACTACCAGCAGCGCCAACCCCACCGAGTCGGCCAGCAGCGCCTCCTGTTCGGGGTCGAGATTCTGGTCGGTGCTGACGATCGGCTCGGGCGACCATTCGCCCGGGAACTCTTCGCGTCTGGTTTGACGCGCTCGCAGGGTGTCGATGCACACGCGCCCGACGACTGTGGTCAGCCAGGCCGATAGATTCTCGATCGCTCCGTCGCTTGTGCCGTGCAGTCGCAGCCAGGCCTCTTGGACCGCGTCCTCGGCCTCGGTTACCGATCCGAGCATCCGGTAGGCGACCGCGCGCAGGCGCGGACGCTGTAGCTCGAACTGTTCTTCCTGCCAACGCTTGTCATTCACGGTTTCGGTCCTCCGTTTGAACGCTCTGGAGACGATGACGGACGAGACGCTCCGGATGTGACCGGCCGGTCAGATCTCGCGCGACACGTCAACATCCGGACGGTCGTCGACGCGCGTCCACGGGGGCGCAGTCGTCCCAAGCTTTGCCACGAGGTACAGATGGAGGGTGATCAGGATCACGCTTGCCCCTGGGAGCTGTCACAACCGGGGACGCTGTCGCGTCTCATGGGTGCGGGTGGTCCTCGGTCTAGGAGTTGACGATGAGAGTGTTTGTGGCAGGCTCGACAGGAGCGATTGGAAGGCAGTTGGTGCCGCGTCTGGTTGCAGCGGGTCATGAGGTTCACGGGATGACGCGCCGCGCTTCAAAGCAGTCGATGCTTTCCGAACTGGGCGCTGTCCCGGTGGTCGCGGACGCGCTCGATCCCGATCAGGTAGCCGAGGCCGTGGCGCGGTCGCGGCCGGACGTGATCGTCCATCACCTGACAGCGATTGGTGCGATCGACATGCGCCACTTTGATCGCGGTTTCGCGCTGACCAACCGTCTGCGGACCGAGGCGACCGATCATCTGCTCTCCGCCGGACATGCGATTGGGGTACGGCGGTTCGTGGCCCAAGGGATCGGCAGCTACGGCGCTTATGCGCGCACCGGCGGGCCAGTGAAGAGCGAGGAGGATCCGCTCGACCGGTCACCCGCGCGCGAGATGCGCGAGACGTTGGCCGCGATCGGTCATCTCGAGAAGGCCGTTCTAGGGGCGGAGTGGACCGAGGGGATCGTGCTGCGCTACGGGGTCTTCTACGGGCCGGGCACGTCGATGGCGCCAGGCGAGGACCAGTTCGAGTTGGTCCGCAGGCGCAGGTTCCCGCTGGTTGGCGACGGTGGCGGCGTGTGGTCTTTCATCCACGTCGCCGACGCGGCCGAGGCGACCGTGGCGGCGATCGCGCACGGCAGTCGCGGTGTCTACAACGTGGTCGACGATGATCCCGCGCCAGTTTCCGAGTGGCTGCCGGCGCTGGCTCAGGAGCTCGGCGCCAAGCGGCCGACGCGCGTCCCGCGGTTCATTGGGCGGCTGTTCGCCGGGGAGGCCGGCGTGGTGATGATGACCGACGTCCGCGGCGCGTCGAACGCCAAGGCTAAGCGAGAGCTGGCGTGGATACCTGCGCACTCGAGCTGGCGGCAGGGTTTCGTAGCGCCATGACTGATCGCGAGCGACTGCTTGACGAGCTGCGGCCGGTCGCGTTCGCGATCGCGTATCGGATGCTGGGCAGCGTTTCTGAGGCCGAGGACGTGGTCCAGGAAGCGCTGCTGCGGGTCCATCAGGCGCTCCAGGCCGGCGAGCAGCTCGCGTCGCCACGAGCGTTCGTTGCCACGATCACCACCCGGCTGGCGATCAACGAGCTACGCCGAGCGCGCGTGCGCCGCGAACGCTACGTCGGTGAGTGGCTGCCCGAGCCGATCCTCACCGACGGTGAGGATGATCCCGCCCGGCACGCCGAGACGGCCGACTCGCTGTCGCTGGCCATGCTGGTGCTACTGGAAAGCCTCTCGCCCGAGCAACGCGCCGTGCTGCTGCTTCACGACGTGTTTGATTACGGGTACGCGGAGATCGCGACGATCGTCGGAAAGCGCGAGGACAACGTGCGCCAGCTCGCGACCCGCGCTAGACGCCACGTCGAGGAGCGCCGCCCGCGCTTTCAAACCACCCGCGAGCAGCGCGACGACCTCGCACAACGCTTCTTTGACGCCGCCGAGCAAGGCGATCTCACCGGGCTTGAGGCGCTGCTGGCTGCCGACGTGACGATGACCGGCGACGGTGGCGGCAAGGCGCCGGCCCTCGCGCGCGTGCTGCGCGGCCGCAGCCGTGTCGCGCGCACCCTGATCGACTACTCAACCCGCCAAAACACGAGCCGTCCGTGGGTGTCGTGGCGCGGCGTCGAAGTCAACGGCGGGCCGGGAGCGCTCTACCTCGACGCACAAGAACGGCTGATCGCCGTCGTCGCGCTCGAGATCGCCAGCGGCCAGATCACGAGCATCAACTCGATCGTCAACCCCGACAAGCTCGCCCACCTCGGGCCAGTCGGCGACCTCGGAGCACTAGTGAAGAAGGCGAAATGAACTCCGACGCGCCTGCCGGACACGCAGCGGTTCGCGGGCGGTTCGATTGCTCGTAACCATCCGAGCATCCACATCGACCAGAGAGAAGCAAATGTCAACAGCCCAGCAAACAAGCAACAAGGCAGCGGTCAGACGTTTTCAGGACGCCATGAACAGCGGCGACGCAACGCTCATCTCGAACACCATCGACGAGCTCGTCGAGCCCGCCGCGCTGATCCACACGCCGTTGCCGATTCAAGCAACCGGGGCACAGCTACTGAAGGAGGTGTTCGCCAGGCTGCATCGAGCCTTCCCCGACCTTCACATCACCATCGATGATCTAATCGAGGAGGGCGACAAGGTCGTCAGCCGCCAGTCCGTCACCGGCACCCACCAGGGCGAATACATGGGTGTCCAACCAACCGGGAGGTCAGTCACCTACAACGAGGTTTTCCTCGTCCGTTTCGTTGATGGGCGAATCGTTGAGACCTGGGGGATCGTCGACGTCCTCGCGCAGGTGCGACAGCTCGGCGTGATTTCCATGCCACCAGCGAGAGCCACCGTCACTGCAGGCGTCAACGAGGTTTAGGCGCACCACGCCCTCGAAGGCGACGATCCCCTGAGCACGCTCGGACACTAGGAGGCGTTTTGAACTACGAGATGACGTTCGAGATTGCGGCCCCGCCAGAGCGAGTGTGGGCGACTCTGGTGGACGTGGAGCGCTGGCCCAAGTGGACGGGATCGATGCGCGAGGTCACCAAGCTGGACGGCGGTGAACTGGCCACGGGTAAGACGGTCCGGGTTCGCCAACCCCGGATGCCAGCCCTCATCTGGGAGGTCACGGAGTTCGATCCGGGCAAGTCGTTCTCGTGGCGAAGCTCGAGTCCCGGGATCACCACGCTCGGTACCCATCACGTCCGGTCGACCGCTGGCAATCGCACCGCGGTCACCCTCGGCATCCATCAATCCGGACCATTTGCTGCGGCAGTCGCGCTGCTCGCCGGAGGCCGAACCAAACAGTACGTGCAGATGGAAGCCGAGGGCCTCAAGACGAGATGCGAGACCGCGCAACCCGTTTGAGCGATACGAGGGCGAGCGTGACCACCGGAGTTCGGATCGCGCCAAGGCTCGACGTCACATTCTGGCCGCCTGTCTCGTCTCACATCAAATAGGCAAAAGGAGCACTGAATATGAGCAGCCCGATTCCGGCCGGACGACTGCAACTCTCAAAGCTGGCACCGAGGTCGTACGCCGCGATGTTCAGGCTGGAGACATCAATTGAGCTTCCCGGCGAGTTGCGAGAGCTTGTGAAGCTTCGCGCCTCGCAGATCAACCGGTGTGCGTTCTGCCTTGACATGCATTGGAAGGACGCCCGCGCGGCCGGCAATACCGAGGAGCGGTTGTACTCGTTGGACGCTTGGCGCGAGAGTCCCCTTTACAGCGATCGCGAGCGCGCCGCGCTTGAGCTGGCCGAGGCAATGACCTTGATTGTGGAAGATCAGGTGCCCGACGCGGTATGGGAGCGGGCAAGCGGACAGTTCGCAGATGAAGAACTGGGACAGCTCGTGTTCGCGATCGCGGCGATCAACGCCTGGAACCGCTTGGCGATCGCGGCGCGCATGGAGCCCGGTCATTATCAGCCGGGTCAACTATTGGAGGCTACGGTCCAGTGATGATGCAAGAGACCGTCGACGAGGCGGTGTCGGGCGAGTTTGAGCGTCTGCGGCCGTACCTGTTGCGGGTCGCCTACAGTCACCTCGGAAGTCTCACCGAGGCTGAGGACGTGGTGCAGGAGGCGTGGCTGCGACTGGTCAGCGTGGACGGCAAAGAAATTCGCGACCTGCGGGCGTGGATGACCACGGTCGTCGCCCGGCTCTCGCTCGACGTACTCACTTCAGCCCGCAGCCGACGGGAGCGTTACGTCGGCCCGTGGCTCCCCGAGCCGCTCGTCCAACAACCCGCTGAAGGCGCCGATCCAGCAGGCCGGGTCGAGCTCGACGACTCCGTGAGCATGGCGCTGATGGTCATCCTCGAGTCGCTCTCCCCGGCGGAACGCAGCGCGTTTCTGCTGCACGACGTGTTTGGCTACTCATTCTCGGAGGTCGCGCGAGTGGTCGGTCGGACCCCAGCGGCGACCCGTCAGATCGCGTCCCGCGCGCGACGCGCGGTCGAGGCCCGCCGGCCCCGCTGCCCGGCGGCACCCGAAGAGCAACACAAGGTCGTCCAAGCCTTCCTCGAAGCGACACAGAACGGCGACATCGCGTCCCTGGTCGAGCTGCTCGATCCCGCGGTGACGTTCCGCAGCGACGGCGGCGGGCTGGTCTCCGCGGCGCGCAAGGTGCTCACCGGGGCCGAGCGCGTCGCGAGGATCTTCACAGCGATGGCCGGCCACTTCGGGGAGCGACTGAGATTCTCGCCGCTGTACGTCAACGGGGCTCCTGGTCTGCTGCTCGACATCCGCGGCACTCCGAGCGTGGTCTCGTTCACGCTCGACCGAGGCCTGATCACCGAGATCGACATCGTCCGCAATCCCGAGAAACTCGGAACGCTCGAGTGCCCAGATCGGAGCGAGCTCGCAGGATCAGCTCCCCCCGCGAACCTCGCCGGCCCACGGCACCCCTGACCGTCACGCCGACCGCCGAAACGGAGGACCATGGCAACGCTGCTCATCATCCATGAGGTCGAGGACGTCGAGCTCTGGCTCTCGTCACCTCGGCGTGACGAGCTCTTCACGCCGCTCGGGATCACGGCACGGCCGTTTAGAGATCCCGGGGGCTCTAACCGGGTCGGCCTGATCGCTGAGGTCCCGGACGTTGCGGCTTGGCACGAGGTCCGGGCCACCAGCCAAGCCATAGAGGCCATGGAACTCGATGGCCTGCGGCGCGAGACGATCGTGGAGCTGATCGAGGCTCGAGGCTGGCCGTCGAGCAGTGAGCGCTAGCGACCGCGGGTCCCGCCGACAGCGGTTCGCGGCCCTTGCCTCGGTTCTCCGGTGACCTCATGTCTGCGATGCCTCGGCGGGAGGCAGGATCGCGGGGTTGAGCTGTCCCGGCGCGGCGTCTGAAGGTGCGTCTCGCGCGCCTCGCGGCGAAGGAGGAGCGCATAGCCGACTAGGCCACCCAGGCTTGGGATCCAGAACGCGATCGCGTGGTAGACGACGACCGCGGCGGCGCCCCGGGTGGGGGGAGCCCCGTAGGCGATCAACATTCCGGCCAGACCTCCCTCCAGCACCCCGAAGCCGCCCGGTACGGGAAGCACATTGGCGATGTAGCCAATCACGTAGCCCAAGACGAGCGTGTCGACCGGGATCGCATCGCCGGTGGCGGCGAACAGTGGTCCGAGCGCGGCGATGTCAAAACCGAGGTAGCCCACGGCACCGCCGACGACAAGCGCAGCGACATTCATCCCGCTGGTCAGAAAGAACAGGGCACTGGAGCTTTCGACGACTCGCCGGGTCGACATTCCCGCCTGGCGCAAGAGCCAGCCGCCGACCGCGAGAGCTCCGAGGCCACCAGTCGGCAGCAGGGCGCCAGACGCCTCCTCGGCCCATGCGAGCCGGCGGGCAAGCCCAGCAGGCACCTCCGCGAAGAACAGACGAAAAATCACCACATAGGCCGCGCACGACGCGACCTCGAGGACCATGGCAGCGGCGATCCAGCCAGGGTTCATCCCCGATATCTGGTGAGCGACTCCGCGCAATGGCGGCACGGCCAAAAGCAGGGTGACGGTCGCCGTGGCGAGCACGACGGCTCCCACGACCCGCCGCCTCAGCCGGATCGGCCTGGGCCCCCGCGCCCCCGTGCGGTCAGTGCGCGACGCCGGTCAGACGCCCCGCCGGACCAGCCGAACCGTCCGTAAGATCCGCCGACGTTGACCGATGGAGTCCGTCTCGGTGAGCGATGGTGGCATGTCCGGGCCGTAACTTTGACTGGTCAATGGTCTTACGGAGCGCTCCGACCGCAAGCGCTCGCACCTTGTATGACGCTCCAAAGGCCCTGAACGTGACGTCTTTAGCGCACCAGGGATGGCTAGCCAGACGGGGCGCATCGTTTGCTTCGCGGGTCGGCCGGCGACAGTCTTAGGACCCGACTGAACCTAGACGTTGGTGGGGCTGTCGGCTTGCCGAAGGCTGATCTGGTTGCCGTCGGGATCGACGAACGTGGCGAACGTGCCGCCGGGCTGCGGCGACGGCGGGGCGAGGAACGAGACGCCGCGGGAGACCATCTCCACGTAGTCGTGTTCGAGGTCGTCGGACTCGATGACCAGACCGCGCAACGAGCCAGCTGGCATTTCGTCAAACCAGGTCACGAGCGTGAGTGAGGCTTGGCTGTCCGGGGGGCCGACCTGCATCCAGTGCAAGTCGTCGCCGAACGTTGCTTCGGCGAGCAGGTCGAAGCCCAGCTGTTCAACGTAGAAGCGCCTTGCGGCGGCTTGGTCGCCCACGGGCACGGATACGACGGTGACGCGTTGCATGCTTGCTCCTCATGTTCGGGTTTCGACGAAAACCTATCATTGTGGCCGTGGCGCGCCCGGCTGCTTCCGATGACGTCTTTCGCGCGATCGCAGACCCGACGCGTCGAGGGATCATCGATCTGCTCGTGCAGCGCCCCCACACGGCGGGGGAGATTGCGGCATCGTTCGCGAGCTGCCAATCCACGGTCTCCGAGCACCTCGCGGTGCTGCGGCGCGCGTCGATCGTGACGTACACCGAGCAGGGCGGCCGGCGAATCTATGAGCTGACGCCTGATCCGCTGGGTGAGGTGACCGCGTGGTCCGCAACCTGGTCTCATGCGCTGCCGTAGCCGGGCACGCGGGGGGCCGGCTCCCTTAACGCGCGGGCGTGGCGCTTGCACCAGTCGGCGAAGGTCCGCGGCGAGAACGCGGACTCAGTCGTAGACGGACCGCCCGGCGCCAGGCGCGGCGTTCTCGCCGTACGGCGCGAGGTCGTTGATGTAACCGGGTTGGCGCGTGACGCGTTGCAGCCACGCGAGCAGATGGGGATAGGGCTGCACGATGAACCCGGCGTCGGCGGCAACGTGGAGGTAGCCATAGAGGGCAACGTCGGCAATCGTGTAGCGCTCGGAGACAAAGAACTCGTGCTTGGCGAGGTGCCCGTCGAGCAAGGCGAGGATCTCCTCGCCGGATTTGAAGCGACGTACCGCCTCCGGATCTTCACGAGTCAGCCGGCCGGTTAAGAGCCGGAAGCGCAGTCCGCCGATCATCGGGATCACGTCGGTTTGCTCGTAGATAAGCCAACGAATGACGTCCGCGAGCTCCAACGTGTCGTCTGGCAGATATTTCGTGCCGCGCGCGAGATACACGAGGATCGCCGCGGACTCAGCGAGACGGCGGCCCTCGCCAGTCTCCAGGACCGGTGTGGTGCGCATCGGGTTGATACGCGCGTACGCGTCGGTGAGTGTCTCTCCGCTGAAGATGTCGACCGAGACGCGCTCATACGGGCGTGCCAGATGCGCCAGGAGCAGTCGGACTTTGTAGCAGTTGCAGGACGCGGCGTAGTCATAGAGCCGCAGAGTCGGGTTGTTCATGACACTTCAACGTGTGGGGCGCGAAGAACGTGAGAACCCATCGCTGCGTCCAACATTTTTGGGGGGCCACGCGTGCGCCGGCCCGCCAATGTCACATCCCTGGTCGCCGTTACGTCGAGCAAGCAGACGGCACCTTCGAGAAAGAGCATGGACATGAGACAGCAGATGATCCCTCGCCACACCAACCTGGTCCCCAGCCGGCGCATCCTCACCGAGGTGCTCAGCTGGTCCGGGGTACACACAGAACGCGGTCGCTTCGGTGCAACTGCCTTCTACCTGCACCGCCGCGAGCTCGGGCATCTCCACGGCGATCGAATCGCCGACCTGCCGCTCCCGCGGGCGCTGCGCGATCGTCTGGTTGCTGCCGGCGCCGCCCGCGAGCATCGCTGGCGTCCGGACTCAGGGTGGGTGACGATCGCGCTCGACCGCGACCGGGCTGTGTTCGAAGTACTGGCGCTGCTGCGTACGAACTACGAGCGAGGACTCGCCGCGTCTGATCGACGGGAAGCCGCAAGTGAGGCGCGCCCGGACCCGGGCCAGACGCGATCGATGAAGCGAAAAGCCGCGACACCGTCTTGACCGGCTGCTCTCAACCCCGACGGCCCCCCGCCGCTGGAGTTGGCGGCCCGTTGAAGCCCGTCAAGCATGGCGAGCACTACGTCCACGGCTATCACGAGCGCGAGCGCGAGCGGCTGGAGGATCAGGCCGGGACGCTCATCGACCTTCTGCACGGAGATACTGCCTACGCTGCCGACAGCACAGTGCTGGAGGCCGGATGCGGCGTCGGGGCCCAGACGGTGACGCTCGCCAGACGAAGCCCGGCGGCCCGATTCATCTCGGTCGATGTGTCCGCCGAGTCGGTCGCCGAGGCCAAGCGGCGAGCCGGTCGGCTCGGGGTGACCAACGTGGAATTCTGTCAGGGCGACATCTTCGCGCTTGGCTTCGGACCCGAGACCTTCGACCACATCTTTGCGTGCTTTGTGCTCGAGCACGTAAACCGGCCCGCTGAAGCTCTGGCCGCCCTTGGCAAGGTGCTCCGGCCGGGAGGCACGATTACGGTCATCGAAGGCGACCACGGCTCAGCCTTCTTTCACCCTGACAGCGCGGCTGCCCGTGACGCGATCCAGTGCCAGATCGACCTCCAAGCGGAGTCCGGAGGCAACGCCCTGATTGGGCGGCAGGTCTACCCGTTGATGGTCGCCGCGGGATTCGAGACGGTGCATGTCTCAGCTCGCGTCGTATACACCGACGCCAGCCGACCAGAGCTCGTCAACGGCTTTACGACAAACACGTTCATCCCGATGATCAAGGGCATCCGCGAACTGGCGATCCGGCAGGGTCTGACCGACCCGGCGAGCTTTGACGCCGGCGTCGACGCCCTGTGCCGGACGACTCATCCCGACGGTGCGTTCTGCTACACGTTTTTCAAGGCCGTCGGGAGAAGGCCAGCCAGGCGCACGAGGCAACAGTTTTGATGTCGACCGGAAATCTGCGCACGTCGACCGCGACGCGGCATCCTAGGGGCTACGGAATATCGACAGCGATGTCGCGCAGCAGTCGCCCTGCCGTGCTCGCGTTGGCGGGGTAGAACGCTTCGATGGCCAGCTCGGCCAGAGTGATGTCGACCGCCGTCCCGAACGTGGCGATGGTGCTAAAGAAGGCAAGCTCCTCACCGTCGTCGCTACGCAAGCGGAGCGGCACGACGATCTCCGCCGCGAGGCTTGCGTCCTGCGGCGCTTCGAGCTCGACGCCGGGGTAGCCGGCCAGCTCGTCGTAGAGGCTTTGGAGCTCCGTGTCGCCGGTGATCCGCGTCTCGCGGCGCAGCCGTCCGAGGAGATGGGCACTCCACTCCCCGAGGTTCAGTATCCGCGGAGCCATGCCCTGCGGGTGAAGCGCGACGCGCAGCGCGTTGGCGGGCGGCTCGAGCAACTCGGGTGCGACACCATCAGTGAGCATCATCAGCGCGTCGTTGGCGGCGAGCAGGTTGTGATGGCGATCAACGACCAGGGCCGGGTAGGGCTCGTGGGCGCGCAGGAAGCGGTCCAGGGCCTGGCGCACCGGTGTCATCTGGTCGCTGTCGAGCTCGCGCTCGGCGTAGAGCGGCGCGTAGCCGGCGGCCAGCATCAGGCCATTGCGCTCACGCAGGGGGACCTCGAGGTGCTCGGCGAGATGCATGACCATCTCGCGGCTGGGCCGGGCGCGTCCGGTCTCAAGGAAACTGACGTGACGAGCGGAGACGGCGGCGTCGAGTGCGAGTTCGAGTTGGCTGAGGCTGCGGCGCTGTCGCCAGGAGCGAAGCAGCTCACCGATCGGGCGCGGCCCGGCCGGGGAATTGGAGAAAGCGGTGGTCGACATCGCTGCAAGCTAACGCGGCCGAAGTGGCTTGCGCAATTACCTGCCAGGTAGTGACGAGCAGACGGGCAGCCCGCGACGGTTTCCCGGCGCGGGCTGCCTAGCGTCCGTCGCGGGGTGGCTAGCGAGGGGTCGCTCCGCGTGCCGGGAGCAGGCGGGTGAGAAGCGCCACGCCGAGCAGGAGCACGGCGAGCTCGATCAGGCTGAGCTCGAAGGCGTGAGCGTAGCCGGCGTGCAGGGCGCCGAAGAAAATCGCGCCGGTGATCGCGACACCGAGCGCGCCGCCGAGATTCTGCATCGTCGCCAACGCCCCTGAGGCAGCGCCCGCCTGCTCGGGCCGCATCCCGGCCATGATGATCGTGGTCAGCGGGACGATCAGCAGTCCCATCCCGGCCCCGACCAGCGCCAGCCCGGGCGCCAGTGGCGCGATCGATCCCCCGACGCCCACGTCGGCGACCGCGGCCAGCAACAGGCCGTGTCCGGCGGCGAGCACGAGCGCGCCGACGCCCAGCAGCCGTCGCCCGTGCCGCTCGGTAAGTGCCGGTGCTCGGGCCGACGTCACCACGTAGGCGGCCGCGAGAATCGTGAACACGAGACCGGCGGTGAGCGGGCTCAGCCCACGACCCTGCTGCAGGTAGAGGGCCAGCACCAAAAAGAAAGACGCCTGCCCGCACCAGAACACCAGCTGGGTGATCAGCCCGGCGCTGAACGAGCGCTCGCGAAACAGCGTCAGGTCAAGCAGCGGTGAACGCCCGCCACGGTTGAGACGCCGCTGGTGGAGAAGGAAGCCGACCAGGAGGACCGGCGCTGCGCCAAGTGACACCCACGTCCAGACGGGCCAGCCCTGCTGACGACCCTGCACCAGGGGCAGGACGACCGCCGACACCGCCGCAGTCACCAGAACGGTGCCCCCCAGGTCAAGCCGCTGGTTCTGCTCACCGCGAGACTCGGGGACGAGGCCGGGGGCGAGCGCCAAGGCCAGCAGGCCGACGGGGATGTTGATCAGAAAGCAGCTGCGCCAGCCCAGACCGGCGATGTCCAGTTGCACGAGGCTTCCGCCGATCAGCTGCCCGCCCACTGCCGCCAGGCCCATGACCAGGCCATAGGCGCCCAGCGCACGGGCGCGATCGGGTCCGGTGAAGGTGACCCCGATGATTGACAGCACGTTGGGCATCAAGAGCGCTGCGGCCGCGCCCTGTATCAGTCGCGATACGACGAGGACGGTTGGATTCGCAGCTACCCCGCACGCCGCCGAAGCGGCGGTGAACAATCCGAGTCCGAGCGAGAAGGCCCGCCGGCGCCCGATCCGGTCACCCAGTCTCGCGGCCGTGATCAAGAACACCGCCGAGGTGAGCGCATAACCGGCCACAACCCACTGGATCGCTCCGGCGCTGGCATGCAGGTCAGCCTGCATCGAGGGCAGTGCGACGTTGACGATAAAGAAGTCCAGCACGACCATGAACGTGCCGGCGAGCAGAACCGGTAACGCCAGCCAACGGGCTGAACAAGCCCGTCGCAGAGTCGCGACCGGGGACAACGAAAAGCGTGGAGTGTTCTGGTGTGTAGTCATGGCGCCAGACTGGCGACCCGTCCGGGGCGTGTCGATTACCGCCCGGGTAATCAACCCTGTGGCGCGCTACCTCGCGGGTAATCGACGTGGCCAGCTGGGGCTGAGACGCTGCTCGGCGTCCACTCACCCCCACAAGGAGAAGGCAGATGCTTGACAGCACAGCGGTCGTCGACAGCTACATCGAGATGTGGAACGAAAGCGACCCCGACCGGCGTCGCGCGATCATCGCGCAAACACTGACCGATGACGCCACCTACCTGGACCCGCTGATGAGCGGCGAAGGGGTCGAGGCCATCAACGCGATGATCGGCGGCGCTCAGCAACAGTTCCCGGGCCACCGCGTCACGCTCGTCGCCGCGCCTGACGCTCATCACGACCGCGTGCGGTTTACCTGGTCGCTGGGGATCGACGGCAACCCGCCTGTCGCGATCGGCGTTGACTTCGCCACCATCGCTGACGACGGTCGCCTGAGGTCGGTGACCGGATTCCTCGAGCCCGCCGAATAGCCGCCACCAGGGAGGCGCGAGGGATGGCACCCCTCGCGCCCTCGGGTGCGGGGGTCACCGCTTTCGGGTCTTGGAAATGCTCCGGGTGGCCCGGCCCGTTACCACTTCTTGCGGGTGTGCAACCCCTCGAGGACGTAGCCGCCGAGCGAGATCGGCGATGACACGAACTGGTAGCAGAAGAAGTAAAACAGGAGACCGCGCTTGTTCTTGCGCACCTTCAGCTTGATGCTCCGGAACACTCGCCTCTGGTGGAAAAACATAATGCTGCCGAGCACTACGTTGAGGGGCATGACGAGCAGGGTCATGGGCCCGACGAGGACAAAGTCACCGAAGCCGGCGAGCACGACGCCGGGAATAAAGGCCAGCGTGAAGCAGGCGTCGAGGAACGGGAACAGGAAGTTGCTGGCCACCGAGTGCGAGTAGAGCCTGCGGTGGCGCAGGAGACCGACGCCATGGTCGCGCAGCCCCTCGATCATGCCCCGTGCCCAGCGCCGGCGCTGACGGGCGAAGGCCCGCCAGCCGGCAGGGACCTCGGTGAAGGCCACCGCAGTGGGCTCAAACACGCTACGGCCGCCCTGGAGCAGCAGGCGCCAGGTGAGCACGATGTCCTCGCCGATCCGGTCCGGCCAGCCGTCGATCAGTTTCAGAGCGGTGGTGTCATAGACGCTGAAAGCACCCTGGGCGACGAGCGTTCCCTGCAGCAGCCCCTGGGCGCGCTTAACCGAGGCGATGCCCAGGAAGTAGTCCCACTCCTGGGCCCGGGTGAGAATGTTCTCGCGGGAGTTTCGGACCAGCACGGCACCCGCTACGGCCACCGTATCCGGCGGTGAGACGAGCATCCGGGACACGGCACGACGCAACGAGTACGGCATGAGCAGAGTGTCGGCGTCGATCGTGGCCAACAGCGGTGTCTCGATGGTCCGCAGGGCGTAGTTCAGGGTCCTCGCCTTCCCGGCGTGCGGGGCCGCAACCAGGCGTACCGACGGGTGACGCTCGACGTACTCGGCCACGATGTCCCGTGTCCGATCCGTCGAACCATCGTCGGCGACGACGATCTCGAACTCGCCGGGATAATCGGTGCGGAGCACGTAATCAAGCGTCTCGGCAATGGCCAGCTCCTCGTTGTAGGCGGCCACCATCAGGGTGATGGCCGGGAAAACGCCCTCGAAAGTCAGTGGCCGCGGCCGATCAATGAGGATCGCGCTGATCAGCTGGATGTTCAGGTAGCCGGGGATGAGCGCAATTCCGGTGATGACGATCACCGCCAGCGGCAGGGTGATGTCGTGCCCAAGGGTCTGGATCCAAGTCCGGGAGAGCCACAGCGAGAACCCCACCCAGACGATCCCCAGCAGCATCGTGCTGAGCGCGCGAAAGCGGAGCGGCACATAAAAGCGACGGTGTGCAGGAGCGCGCGGACGCGGGGCCCTCTCGACTGCCGTCTCGAGGACCTGCTCAAGCGAAGGAGGGACCATTTTCGGGCTGGCGCTGATCAGGTCCGTGGCGACGCCGATGCGCGTCGCCGGACCTGGACGCAAAGCCTTTGCCGTCCTTCTTGTGCGACGCGCCGGGTGGCTACGGGCCCCCGCCGTCCGGGCCCGAGTTTTCCTCGGGGCGTGCTCACGCCTCGTCTTCATCGTGTCACTTGACCCGCGCCGTCTCCGGGCCGGGGCCGCGCCCGCCGAGCTGGATAGGTCCGAGCTCACGCGCGGCGCGCGTGATTGGCCATCGGATTGGAGATCCGTTGTGGTTTGGCTCATGGCTAGGCGGTCCAAAACGTCTCGGGGTATCGACCCTGCGTGCCGATACCTGAACTGCCCGACCCGTATGTGGCCGTTCCTACGGGCTATCCGCCCGTTTCCTCCTGCATCGTCGGATCGTCGCGTTGGTCCGGTGGACAGCAGGGACCGGATAGTCGTCGTAGCGATGCTTCTTTCGCGGGAAATTCGAGACCGCCGAGGCTTGATTCACGCGACTGCGAGGCCGGCTCATGCGCGGCCCACGCTGCGGCGGTCGGGAGCGGCGGTTAAGGGTGCGCCGAGTCGGCGACCTCGTAACTGAGCATCAGGATGCCGGTGCTGGTGGGGGCACATTCGACCAAGCGCATCGGTAGTGGATGCGGGGTCTCGCGGAAAAGTCGCTTGCCCGTCCCGAGTACCAGCGGGTGCACGAACAGCCGGTAGTCATCGATCAGGCCGTGCTCGATCAGTGTCTGTGCTAGCTCGCCGCTTCCGAGGACCGTGATGAAGCCGTCGCCGTGGGACTTGAGGTCGTTGACCGATTCGACGATATCGCCGTGCAGGATCTGCGATCCGGCCCAATCGAGACTAGTCAAGGTTCTGGTGACGACGTATTTCGGCGTCGCATTGAGATGTCGTGCGATCGTGTTCTCGTCGGGTTCGTTTGGCCAGTGCGCCGCCATGTGCTCGTAGGTCTTGCGGCCGAACAGGTACGCGGTGGTCCCGCCCATGCCGGCGCCAGCTCGTTCCGCGATCTCCGCGGTCGCGTACGGTGCGCCCCAGCCGCCGTGGTCGAAGCCGCCCTCGCGATCCTCGTCGGGACCGCCGAAGCTCTGCATGACCCCGTCGAGCGTCAGGAACTCCACTAAATTCAGCCTTCTCATCGCGCCGCTCCTCTCGTCGATCTTCTCGTCTGTTGGTCCCCATAGGCGAAAAGTGAGGTATGTGCAGCACTTCCTACAGTGGAGCCAGCCGGGATCGAACCGGCGACCTCCTGCTTGCAAAGCAGATCAGTTTGTCCACTCGTGTCTCGTGGTGTCGCGTAAATACCTGCAAATGCTGGCTTTCTGTTGGCCACGGGAGGACATGAAAGGAGCCCCCGCCTGTACTGGCAAGTCAGGCTTGCACTATGCAGATTGCTCATCGCTGCGCAGCCCGATTGCCCATTGGTTCTTCGAGTGGAAGCTGGATGAGCAGGGTGGTGCCGCTGCCGGCCGGGCTGGTGAGCTGCAGCGTCCCGCCGAGTGCGTGGACCCGGTCGCTAAGCCCGATGAGTCCGGACCCCCCCTTGGGGTCGGCGCCCCCGATCCCGTCGTCGCGGATCTCCACTCGGAGCCGTCCGTCCTCGGCTTGAACGGTGACGATGGCGTGATCGGCGCGCGCGTGTTTGAGGACGTTGGTGAGCGCCTCGCTCACGAGGAAGTAGGCGGTGGCCTCCACGCTCGCGGGCAGCCGCTGGACCGAGACCTGCGCGGTGACGGGCAGCGGGATGCGCGCCAGGAGCGCCCGGAGCCCGCCGCGCAGGCCGTCGCTGGTCAGGGCGGCGGGAAGGATCCCGTGCGCCAGCTCGCGCAGCTCGGCGTTCGCCTGCTCGGCGTGCCGCAGCGCCTCAGCCGCCAGTTCCCGGGCGTCGGCGTCACCGTTGTCCAGCGCCCGCAGCATGAGCTTGAGGGCGATCACGGTGTGGACCAAGCGTTGCTGTGCACCGTCGTGCAGATCGCGCTCGATCCGCCGCCGACTCTCATCCGCGGCAGCAACGATCCGCGCCCGCGACGCGGCCAGCGCGGCCCGGCTCTCGGCGTTGGCGATCGCCATCGCCACCAGCTCCGTGAAAGCTGCGAGTCGCTCCTCCGTGTCCGGCGGCAGCGCCTCGCGGGCGGCGACGACTCCAAGCCCCCACAGGTGGCCCTCGACGATGATTGGCGTGCCGACCGACGAGGTTACGCCCCCCTTTCGGGCGATGTCGCCGAAATCCCTCAAGGCATCGCCATAGTCGTCGATGCGGGCCGAACGACCCGTCTCGAACACGAGCGTCATGACGTTCTTCCCCCCAAGCTTGAACTGGGTTCCGGCCGCCAAGATCTCCTCGGTCCGGCCGAAGCCGGCGAGGCGAGTAACCGTATCGTTGGCCTCATAGCGGCCCAGGTGCGCGAAATCCGCGGAAAGCAGCCGTCCGACCTCTTCGATGACCGCTCGGAACACTTCCCCCGCCGGTACCCCTCGTGCCACCAGCGTCGCTACACGCCGCAACGCTGCCTGCTCCTCGGCCAGCCGAGCGAGCCCCGTCCGACTCTCGGCGTTGGCGATCGCCGTCGTCACCAGCTCTATGAACGAGGCCAGCCGCGCCTCGGTATCCAGCGGCAAAGGCTGCTCCAGGGTCGTGCCGATGCCTAACATGCCCCACAGCTTGCCGTCGACGATGACCGGCGCGCCGACCGCCGAGCGCATGCCCTGCTTGCGGATGCCGGACTGGTGCATCTCGTCAGCCACGGGGCCGGTGGCGCCGGCATAGCTGTCCAGGCGGACCGAACGGCCGGTCTCGAACACCAGCGTGGTGACGTTCTTGCCGACAAGGGGCCAGCGGCTGCCAACGGGAGGAGCGCCGGTCCCGGCAGCAACGGTGAACGTCCCGTCGGGCTCATAGCGGCACACGTTCACCAGTTCGACCGCAAACAGCCGCCGCAGCTCGTTCGCTACTCCCGCAAATGCGTCCTCCGGCGCCGCCCCCGTGGCGACGAGTGTGGCAACGCGGCGCAGCGCCGCCTGCTCCTCGATCAGCCGCGCCTGCTGGTCTACGAGGCGCGCCGATCGGCGCGCCTCCCTGGCGGCGGCCACCAGCCCCGCACCCGCGAGCGCGGGGCTCAGCCAGCGACGGAGCGGCGATGTCACGCAACATCATTATCGCGTGGCGAGCGTCTTGCCGCAACATTCCCGCTCCCTCGCGCCCGGGCCCGCCATTCAGCCGTCGCTGGCAGGCCGTGTGAGCCGGTCGCCGCACAGCGAAGGTCCCGTCGACAAGGGCTAGAGCTCCACACCGGGCGAAATCACGGCCAGTGCTAGCCAGCGGACCGGGAGTGAGCTAGCGCCACGGGCCCGAACCAGCAGTGTTCGGACGCCGGCACACACCGCTGCTTTGGGCTAATAGGAGAAGCCGGACGAACACCCGCTCTCAGTTGCCGGACGGTCCAGGTGTCGACCTGATGCCCCCGCCATGCCCCCTCCTCCGTGATTTCGTTTCACTTTCCCGTCAACGACGTCGTAGGAAACCATCAGATTTGCAGGTATTTCGCGTAGTGGAGCCAGCCGGGATCGAACCGGCGACCTCCTGCTTGCAAAGCAGATCAGTTTGTCCACTCGTGTCTCGCAGTGTCACGTAAATGCCTGCAAATGCTTGCATTTCTGTTGGCCACGGGAGGACACGAAAAGACGGCCCGAGACAAACTGGTGCCCCCTCGGCGTTCGTGACTTGGGGCGGCGGGAACAGGCCGGCCCCGCTTGCCCGGCTGCATCAGCTCGAGGATGCGGCCGCGGGCAGGGCCGCTCTTGCGTCGGCGATCACCGTCTGCGCGTCGAGGCGCGGCATATCCTCAAACTCGTCCATCACGTGGCCATAGGTGCTGAGGGTGAGCCGCGCGTCGTGGCCGAGCTGGCGAGCGACGTAGATCACCGAGCGTCCCTCGTGGAGTAGAAGCGACGCAAACGAGTGCCTGAGGTCGTACGGACGACCGTGCTCCAGCCCCGCCGCCTCGATCGCGCGCTGAACGCCCGTCGGCGCCACGACTGGTACGCGGCGAGCGTCCAGGGCGTCCCGGCCTCCGACGGGAAGATCAGCGTGTTCTCGCCCGGTCGGCCGCTCCGCAGCCGCCACTCGCGGAGGTCTACGGCGAGCGGCTGCAGGACACGCACCGTCCGGTGAGCGGCCGTCTTCGTGTCCTTCTCCTCGCCAAGCGATATCGCGCGCTCGACGAGGATCGTCTGCTCGCGGACGTCGCGCCATTGGAGCGCCAGCGCCTCACCGGACCTGAGCCCGGCGTACGCCAGGACGCTGATCAGCGTCGCGTCGCGCGGCGAACTCGCCGCTCGCATCCGCTCGATCGTCGCCGAAGCCAACGGCCGGACCTCAGTCCGTCGCGGAAGTGCAGCCTTGCGGACGGCACGCGTTGTTCGGTCCGAGCCACTCTTCGGCTAGCGTCGCTCGTTTCGGCCTGTTAGTGCACCACGCGGAATCGCAGGTGGGTCGCGGCCGGGGTCGCCACCACCTGGGTCCGTTCAAGGCTGATCGTCGAGTCCAGGGTCGAGAACAGCGGCGTGCCGCCGCCGAGCAGAACGGGGATCACGTGCACGCGGATCTCGTCGACCACGCCAAGCGGGAGCGCCTGCTGCATGACGGTCGCCCCGAACAGGCTGACCTTCTTCTTGCCCGCTGTCTGCTTGGCCTGCTCGATCGCGGTGGCCACGCCGTCGGTGACGAACGTGTAGATCGACGGATGGGATCTTTCCGGCGCGCGATGCGTGACTACGAAGCAGGGGGTATCGCCGAGGGGGCCGCCGTCGTCCCAGCCGCCATCGCCCTCGTTCTTGTCAAACGACGTGCGACCCATCACGATCGCGCCGACGCCGTCGCGCACGTCCTGCAGGACGGCCCGGTCCTCGTCGGTCGCTGCGTCGAAGATCCAGTCGTGCAGCATCTCGGCGCCATCGCCGAACGGGTTCTCGCGGCTGTCGTTCGGGCCGGTGACGTAGCCGTCGAGCGACATCGACATGTCGCAGATTACGCGGGTCATCAGTTCGTCCTCTCCGGGCGCGGTACGTAGGTCTGGGTGATGGGGCCGTCGGCCCAGGCGGTGCTGGCGACCAGCTCGAGCGGCTGGGGCTCGGGCAGCCCTCCCAGCAGCGGCAGGCCGTCGCCGAGCGCGACCGGTTGGACGTTGATCCGGTACTCGTCGATCAGGCCGTGGGCCGCGAGTGAGCGGGCGAAGCTCACGCCGCCGAAGACGACGATGTCCTTGCCGGGCTCGGCCTTGAGCTCCGGGATCTCCTCTTCCACCGGCCGACCGCTGACCCGCGCGTTGCTCCAGTCGAGCTCGGTGAGCGTGCTCGAGAACACAACCTTCGGCAGCGCGTTCATGAGCTCGCCGGTCGGACTGATCGAGCCCGGCCACGCCTGCGCCATTTGCGCCCCGCCGCGGCGACCGAGTGCGAGCATCCCGGTCTGGCCGAGCAGCTCGGCCACCACTCGCTGACGATGGGCGCCGTGCGGTTGCCTCTCGCCCAGCCAGTCCATCGTCCCGTCGCGGCGAGCGGCAAAGCCGTCGAGCGACATCGACATGTACAGAATCAGCCGGCGCTGCGCCGGCTCGCCGCTCACGCGTCCTCCTTCCACCCGGTGCGGCCGTGCGAGCCATCACAGAACGGCTTATCGCCCGAGCGGCCGCAGCGGCACAGGAAGACGGGCGCGCCGCGATCGGGGATCGGCTGTCCCTCGCGGTCGAAGATCGTGACCTGGCCGTCGAGGCGGTACGGACCGTCTGGCGTGGCTGTGGGCTTGATCGAAGTCATGTCCTCCCTCGCGGTATAATGCACCAATCGGTGCAGCATAGCCAGACATTGGATCGAACGTTTTTCGCGCTGTCGGACCCGACGCGCCGCAGCATCCTCGAACGGCTCGCGCGTGGACCGGCGACGATCGGCGAGCTCGCCGAGCCGTTCGGCCTGACGCTCAATGGCCTCAAGAAGCACGTCGGCATCCTCGAGACCGTCGACCTCGTCATCACCGAGAAGGTTGGCCGCGCGCGCGAGTGCCGGCTCGGCCCAGCGCAACTAAAGGACGCGACAAGCTGGATCGACAGCTACCGGCGCGAATGGGAACGCCGGCTGGACCGGTTCGGCGCATACGTCGAAGAGCACCGATGACCGACGAATTAAGACTTGCGCGCGTGATCGACGCGCCGCCCGACGTCGTCTACGAGGCATTCACCTCGAAGGGCGGGCAGGAGGCCTTCTACGGCACCGACGACCCAGGCTGGATCGTCCGCTCCGAGTGCGACCTCCGAGTGGGCGGCCTGTGGACGGTCACGTTCGGCCCCTCGCCGGACCACCTCTACCACCACCGCAGCGTCTTCGAGATCGTCGACCGCCCGCGACGACTCGTGCTCGCGACGACCGAGCACGTTCCCGACCGGCCAAGCTTCGACTTCTCCGTCGAGGTCACATTCGAGGAAGAGGACGGCCGTACGCTCATGACCATCGTCCAGTCCGGCTTCCCCACCGCGGAGCTGCGCGAGGAACACGGGCGCGGCGTCCCGAACGCGTTCGCACGACTCGAACGCGCCATCCGCGCGAGCGAGTAGGACGGGCTCCACCCCGATGTCGTGAGCGATCAGAGCGCCGAAGCGGCGACACCGATCGCCGACGTGTCACAGGCCGAACCCCGGCCCGAGCACGCCCGCGCGCACGATGTCTCGAGAGGCTGCTGGCGCCACCGATTCGCATACAGACCGTCCGAAATGATTCCCGGCAACCGGGTCTACAGAGACACCCGACGACACCGTCTCGGTCTAGCGCCCGCCATCGAGTATCGGACCGACGAACCTCTCGCCCCAGTTGCGCTTTCGTGGCACGACGCGCATCTCCGAGACGACGCCGAGAGACGCGCCAAGGCGGATGCGAGCATCCGCCGGGCCGCCTCAGCCGCCGCCGAGAACGGCGGCACTCAGTCCCGCGCGATCACGAAACCGGGTCTCTCAGCCGCGCCCCCGTAGCCCTCAGTGTTTTCATAGACGAATCGGGTCGTACGGTCCGGGGGGTCGACCTGATGCCCCCGCCACGCCCCCTCCTCCGTAAATTCGTTCCAGTTCCCCGTCGACGACGCCGCACAAAACCGTCCGATTTGCAGGGAGTCCGTGAAGTGGAGCCAGCCGGGATCGAACCGGCGACCTCCTGCTTGCAAAGCAGGCGCTCTCCCAACTGAGCTATGGCCCCTTCGCGGGCCGAGTTTAGACCCCAGCGGATCGGCCCGGGCGAGGGCGCGTCAGGGTTCGCAGAGCAGCAGCGAGAGGTAGCCGTCGGCGATCTCCTCGGCGCTGAAGCGGCCGCGAGGGCGGTACCACTGGGCGGTGTGGTTGACCATGCCGAGCAGGGCCACTAGAGCCAGCCGGGTCGACATCCGGCCCGGGCCGGTGGCGCCGGCCTCTTCGAGGGCGTGCTCGATCAGGCGCTCGAAGGCCTTGCGGCTCTCGCGGATGCCGCGCCATTGCGAACCCGACTCGATCGTGTGCCGCTCCTGCTGGAAGACGCGCATGTGATCGCGATGCTCGATCACGTTGGCCACCCACAGTCGCACCAGCGAGCGCAGTGAGTCGCGGGGCGACGCGTCGTCGAGCACGAGCTCACGGGCACGGGTGAGCAGTGGCTCCATCAACTCGTCGCAGATGCAGATCAGCAGGTGCTCCTTGCTGCCGAAGTAGTGGTAGAGAGCACCGGTGGCCAGGCCCAGGGAGCTGGCCAGGTCCTGCATCGTGGTCTGGTCATAGCCGCGGTCGGCGAACTCCCGGGCGGCGGCGAAGATCATTTCCTGGCGCCGGCGGTCGTAGCGCTGCTGGAGGGCGGGACGTGTGGGTCGCGCTGGCACGGGGTAAATCCTAACTGCTGAGCTCGCTTAATCCGAATAGCTATTCGAAATCCGCACGAAAGTTCGGTAATGTGTGGCCGTGCACTTTTCCCTCGATGACGACACAGCGCTGCTCCAGCGCACGGTTCGAGAGTTCGCCGAGGCCGAGATCGCCCCCGTCGCCGGGGAGCTCGACCGAACCAAGTCCTTCCCCTACGAGATCGTCGCCAAGATGGCCGATCTGGGGTGGATGGGGATCCCGTTCCCGGAATCGGTCGGGGGTGCCGGCGGCAGCACCCTTCAGTACGCGATCGCGGTCGAGGAACTGACCCGGGTGGATTCGAGCGTGGCCATCACGCTCTGCGCCCATACATCGCTCGGGACCCAGCCGATCTACCTGTTCGGGACTGAGGAGCAGAAGGCGCAGTGGCTGCCGCAGCTGTGCGCCGGACAGGTCCTGGGTGCCTTCGGTCTCACCGAGCCCGAGGCGGGATCAGACGCCGGCAACACCAAGACGCGGGCCGATTTGAGCGACGGAGAGTGGATCATCAACGGCGCCAAGCAGTTCATCACCAATGCGGGCACCGACATCTCGGGGGTGGTCAGCATCACGGCCCGCACCGGGGACACAGCCGGTCAAGGCGGGGGGCCGGAGATCTCCAACTTCGTCATCCCCAACGGTACCCCGGGCTATGAGCAGGCCGAGCCGTACCGCAAGATGGGCTGGAACGCCTCCGACACCCGCCCGCTGAGCTTCACCGACTGCCGGGTGCCCGAGGACAACCTGCTGGGCGGTCGAGGAGACGGCTTCCGGCAGTTTCTGCACGTGCTCGACATCGGACGCATCGGCGTGGCGGCGATGGGCGTCGGGCTCGCCCAGGGCGCCCTCGACCAAGCCCTCGCCTACGCCCGAGAGCGGCGCGCCTTCGGCCGTCCGATCTCGAAGTTCCAGACCATCCAGGCCAAGCTCGCCGATCTGGCCACCGAGATCGAGGCCGCCCGCCTGCTCACGTACAAGTCGGCCTGGCTCAAGGACGAGGGTGAGCCGTTCGGACTCACGGCCGCCCAGGCCAAGCTCAAGACCGGCCGGCTGGCCGTTCGAGCGGCCGAGGAGGCCGTCCAGATCCACGGTGGCTACGGGTACATCGAGGAGTACCCGGTGTGTCGCTTCTACCGCGACGCGAAGATCCTCACCATCGGTGAAGGGACCGACGAAGTCCAGCAGATGGTGATCGCCCGCGGGCTCGGCGCCTGAGGACCAAGTGGCCGCGGGCATTGAGACCCCGATCCGGACGGCGCGGATCCGCGAGGTCGGCCCCCGCGACGGGTTTCAGAACGAACCCGAGATCATCCCCACCGAGGTCAAGGTAGAGCTGATCAACGCGCTCGCCCGGACCGGTCTGCGCCGGCTGGAGATCACCAGCTTCGTGCGGGCGGACGTGATTCCCCAGCTCGCCGACGCCCCCGAGGTTCTGGCGGCCATCGACATTCCGCCCGAGGTCAGCCGCGGAGTTCTGATCCCCAACGAGCGCGGCCTCGAGAACGCGCTCCCCCTGCGCTCGCACTTTGACGAGATCAACGTCTTCATGTCGGCCACCGAGAGCCACAACCGAAAGAACGTCAACCGCTCGGTGCCGGAGTCACTGGCTGCCCTGGAACGGGTGCTACCCCGCGCCCGGGAAGCCGGACTGCGCTGCGAAGCTGTGATCAGCGTCGCCTTCGGCTGTCCCTACGAGGGCCACGTGGAGCCCGAGCGCGTGTTCGAGATCGCGGGCCGGCTGGCCGCTGCGGGAGCGCATGAGATCGGCTTTGGGGACACCACCGGAATGGCCAACCCCCGCCAGGTCCAGAGCTTCTTCGCGGCCGCGCGGAGAGCCCTGCCGGGGATCGAGTTGACGGCCCATTTCCACAACACCCGTGGCCAGGGCCTGGCCAATGTCTTCGCCGCCCTCGAAGTAGGGGTGGACTCGTTTGAGTCCAGCTTCGGGGAACTGGGGGGATGCCCGGTACCACCCGGCGCCACCGGAAACGTCGCCACCGAGGACGTCGTCTCGATGCTTCACGAGAGCGGCGTGCAGACCGGCATCGATCTCACGGCTCTGATCGCGTGCTCACGCACCGTGCAGAAGCACCTCGGCCGCGAGCTGGGCAGCCACACAATTATCGCCGGCCCGGTCGACTGGCACCGCTGATGCCCGAGCGCGTGCTGATTGCCAACCGGGGCGAGATCGCGCGCCGCGTGATCAGGACGCTTGACCGGCTCGGCCTCGGGTCAGTGGCCGTCCACACGCCGGGCGACCGCACAGCGCTGCACGTACGCGAGGCGGGCACCGCGGTCGCCGTTTCCTCCTACCTCGCGATCGACGAGATCGTGGACGCGTGTACGCGCACCGGCGCCGTCGCCCTCCACCCCGGCTACGGCTTCTTGTCTGAGAACCCAGACCTGGGCCGTGCCTGCCAGGCAGCCGGTGTCGTCTTCGTCGGTCCACCTCCCGAAGCCAGCGAGCTGATGGGCGACAAGCTCCGCGCCAAGGCCGCTGCCGAGGAGGCCGGGGTGCCGGTGGTGCCGAGCTTCAGTGAGGAGGCGGCCGCCAAGCGCAACGCCCCCTACCCCCTGCTGGTCAAGGCCGCCGGCGGTGGGGGCGGGCGCGGCATGCGCGTAGTCCCGGCTCGGGCGCAGCTGCCCGCGGCGCTCGCCTCGGCGCGCCGTGAAGCCCAAGCCGGGTTCGGCGACAGCCGCGTGTTCATCGAGCGCTTCCTCCCCCGCGCGCGCCACATCGAAGTCCAGATCCTCGCCGACGCGTACGGCAATGTGATTCACCTCGGGGAGCGCGAGTGCTCGCTACAGCGCCGGCACCAGAAGGTGGTCGAGGAGTCCCCGTCTCCGGTCGTCGACAAGCAGCTACGGGCCCAGCTGGGTGAGGAGGCGGTGGCGCTGGCCCGCGCGGGTGGCTACCAGGGAGCCGGAACGGTGGAGTTCATCGCTTCCAGCGACGCGCCCGCCGAGCACTACTTCCTGGAGATGAACGCCCGGCTCCAGGTCGAGCATCCGGTCACCGAGCTCGTCACCGGGTTAGACCTGGTCGAGCAGCAGTTGCGGATCGCGGCCGGCGAGCCGCTCGGGCTGGCGCAGGCCGACGTGCGCCTGAACGGTCATGCCGTCGAGGCGCGGATTAACGCCGAGGACGCCGGGCACGGCTTTCTCCCCACGGCCGGGACCGTGCTCGGCTACCGGCGGCCCCCGGGCGTCCGGATCGATGACGCCATCGAGGTCGGGACCGTGGTCGACACTGACTATGACTCGATGCTCGCCAAGGTCATTGCCCACGGCGCCGATCGGCCCGCCGCGCTGGCCGCGCTCGACCGGGCGCTGGCCAGGATGGCGATCCTCGGGGTGACAACCACCACCGGCTTCATCCGGGCGCTGCTGGCCACCGACGAGATGGCCGCCGGACGCATTGACACAGGGCTGATCGAGCGTGGCATCACCACCCCGGTGGCCCCCGACGAGGCAACCGTGGCCACCGCGGCGGCTGTGATCCTGCTGGCGCAGACGGCGGCGGATGGTGGCGACGAGCCGTTTGACCGCACCGACGGCTGGCGGCTGAGCGGGCGCAGAGCCGGCTCCTGGTGGCGGCTGGCCGTGGGCGCCGGGGCCCCGGGTGACGTGGAGCTCAAAGCGCTCGAGCGCTACGACATCGAGGCGACGGGGGCGGACTCGATGGCCATCACCATCGACGGCGAACGCCGGGAGTGGGTGTACGCCCAGCAGGATGACACGCTCTGGCTGAGTGCCGACGGCGGCGCCTGGCCGGTGCGCACGCGCGGCGCCGAAGAGGCCGCCCAGGCAGACGCCGACGGTGCCCTGCGCGCACCGATGCCGGCACAGGTGCTGCTTGTGCCGGCGACCGCCGGGCAGGCGGTGAGCGCGGGCGATCCCGTGGTCGTGCTCGAGTCGATGAAGATGGAGCTCGTGATGACCGCCCCGGTGGACGGCGTAGTCGCCGAGCTGAGCGTTTCCGTCGGCGACCGCGTGGTAGTCGATCAGCCGTTGGCTCGAGTGGAGAGCGCGGCATGACGGTCCTGGAGACCGCAGTTCACCCAGGCAGCCAGGAGTTCGAGGCCAATCAAGCCGCCAACCTGGCGCTGGTGGAAGATCTGCGCGTGCAGCTCGAGCGGGTGGCCGGTGGGGGCGGCGAGCGGTCGCGAGAGCGCCACGTCAGCCGGGGAAAGCTGCTGCCCAGAGACCGCGTCGACCGTCTGCTGGATCCCGGCGCGCCATTTCTGGAGCTCTCACCCCTGGCCGCTCACGGTCTTTACGACGGCGAGGCGCCGGGGGCCGGGATCATCACCGGGGTCGGCCGGGTCAGCGGCCGCGAATGCGTGATCGTCGCCAACGACGCGACCGTGAAGGGAGGCACCTATTACCCGATCACGGTCAAGAAGCACCTCCGTGCGCAGGAGGTCGCCCTGCACAACCGGCTGCCCTGCATCTACCTGGTCGACTCGGGGGGCGCCTTTTTGCCCCGCCAGGAGGACGTCTTCCCCGACCGCGAGCACTTCGGGCGCATCTTCTTCAACCAGGCCACGATGTCGGCGGCGGAGATTCCCCAGATCGCGGCGGTGATGGGGTCGTGCACCGCTGGCGGGGCGTATGTCCCGGCGATGAGCTACGAGACGGTGATCGTGCGCGACCAGGGCACGATCTTCCTGGGTGGACCGCCGCTCGTGAAAGCTGCCACCGGCGAGGAGGTGACGGCCGAGGAGCTCGGAGGCGGGGAGCTCCATTCCCGGACCTCGGGCGTCAGCGACCATCTCGCCTCCGACGACCGCCACGCGCTCGAGATCGTGCGCGGGATCGTGTCGACGCTAGCGCCCAAGCCACCCCAGCCCTGGGAGCGGATGGCGGTCGAGGATCCGGCTGTCGATCCCGCGACACTGCTCGGGGTGATCCCGCCCGATCTGCGCCGTCCCTACGACGCCCGCGAGATCATCGCCCGGATCGTCGACGGCTCGCGCTGGCACGAGTTCAAGGAGCTCTACGGGCCGACGCTGGTCACGGGCTTCGCCCACATACACGGCCACCCGGTGGGCATCCTGGCCAACAACGGGATCCTGTTCTCCGAGAGCGCACTCAAGGGGGCCCACTTCATCGAACTCTGCGATCAACGGCGGATCCCGCTCGTGTTCCTTCAGAACATCACCGGCTTCATGGTCGGCCGCGACTACGAGGCGGGCGGGATAGCCAAGCACGGGGCCAAGCTGGTCACCGCGGTCTCCACCGCCCGGGTCCCCAAGCTGACGGTGATCGTGGGAGGCTCATTCGGGGCCGGCAACTATGGGATGTGCGGCCGGGCGTATTCACCCCGGATGCTGTGGATGTGGCCGGGGGCGCGGATCTCGGTGATGGGCGGCGAGCAGGCCGCTGCGGTGATGACCGAGGTCGGGCAGGCCGAGACCGGCGCCGCTCTGCGCGACCAGTACGAAATCCAGGGGCATCCCTACTACGCGACGGCTCGGCTCTGGGACGACGGCGTGATCGATCCCCGGGACACGCGCGACTTGCTCGGGCTCGCCCTCTCGGCCGCCGGCAATGCGCCGCTGGCCGGCATCCGCTACGGCGTCTTTCGGATGTAGGGCGCCCGCCCGACCGAAGCGGTCAGCCGAGGCCGGGCTCGAGATCAAGACCACGAGACCCGAGGTCGGGTACCCCGCCTCCGGTCACGCGGACGACGTCACTGTGCCCTGCCCGACGCAGAAGACTGGCCGCGAAGGCGGCTCGGGCCCCGGCGGCGCAGGCCACCGCGGTGGTGCGCCCACCCGCCGCGGTCGGCACCGAGTCGATATCGCGCATGCGGTGAAGCGGAACGTGATGCGAGCCCGCGACGTGGCCGAGCGCCCACTCGCGCGGCTCGCGCACGTCGACGAGCTCGACGAGGTCATTCCGGAGCCCGGCCACGAGCCGATCGAGATCCCACGATCCCGCCTGGGAGACGGGCAGGCCCGCCTCCTGCCAAGCGTCGAGATCAGCCAGCGCGTAGCCGGGCAGGTTCCAGAAGCCGACCGCCTGCAGGGCACTGATCATGCGCCGGGCGCCAAGCTCGTCGGCACCGACGATGACGATCCGCTCGTCGGGCACGAGCGCCCAGCCGGCCCGGGTGCCGACGCCCGGTGAGGCGACCGGGAGGTTCACCGCGCCCGCCAGGTGGCCGGCGTCGAAGGCATCGGGGGCGCGACCGTCGAGCACGGTGACACCCGCGGCAAGCAGCGGGCGCAGCCCCACCGGACTCAGCACCAGAGACTCCGCGAGCCGCTCGGTCTCGCGGCGTTGATTGAGCGAGACGATCCGCTCGACGTTGGGCGGACGCGAGGGCAGGCTCTGGGTCAGCTCGGCCACGAACCGGGGCTCGCCGAGGGCAAGCAGCGGGTTGTGGCGGCGCTCGAAGCCGATCGTCGAGCTTGTCTTGCCACTCAGGTTGTCGCCGCCGCACAGAGAACCGCCGACGTGGGCCGGCCAGACCTCGACCTGATCGCCGACCGCGGTGAGCGCGTGCAGGGTGGCGTGCAGAGCCTGGGCGCCCTCGGCCGCCTCATAGGCGAGATCCGGGCGGGCAATGTCACCGACGAGCAGCGAGTCGCCGGTGAGCAGCAGCCATGGCTCGTGGCCTCTGGAGAGATCGCAGACAGCGAACGCCAGGTGCTCGGGACGGTGGCCAGGGCTGGCGACGGCGCGGATTCGCAGCTGGCCGACCGCGATCTCGTCGCCCGGGACGATCCGGTCGGGATCTTCGCCATCGAGATCCGCTCGCCGAGCCCGTGCTCCGGTTGCCGCGGCCAGCCGCAGGCGACCCGAGACGTGGTCGGCGTGATCGTGGGTATCGATGACCTGCACGATCTGCAAGTCCTGCTCGCGGGCGAGCTCTAGGTACACGTCGATGTCCCAGCGCGGATCAACCACCACCGCCTCGCCGTGATCGGCGAGCACGTAGGAGGCGCACCCGAGGTCGCGGTAGAGAATCTGACGAAAGAACAGAGACGGTCCTTGGTCTCAGACCGCGGGATCAGCCGTCGAAGTCGAAGTCCTTGGGGGGACGCTGCTCGAACCAGAGCCTGTCATGGTCCGGGGTGTCCTGCAGGAACTCGGGCGTCTCCTCGAGCACGTCCTCGCCCTCCGCGCCCTGGCGCTTGGACTCGGAGTTCAGAGCCGCCTCGACGTCGTACTCCTGGGTCTCCCCGCCGACCGCCGTAGGCGCCACGTGCGGCCGTGCCTGCGGCGGGGGGTCGCCGAACACGTCTTCCTCGGTCTCGCCCAGCGGCCGCTCGTACGGAGGGCGCTCGTCCGGCGGGGGCTCGGCGGTTCGTGACTCGGGCGGCGGCTCGGACAGCGGTGGCTCCGCATGGGCCGGAGGCGGGGCGGCCGCTCCCGGCTCAAGCTGTGAATCCTCGTAGCTCCAGCTGTCGGCCTCCTGATCAAAGGCGGGCCCGGCCTCTTGCGGCCGAGCCACCTGCGTCGCAGGCTCGTAGGACTCGGGCTCGTAGGCCGCGGGCTCGGACTCAGGCTCGGGCTCGAACGCCTCGGGCTCCGCTTCCAAGGGCTCGGGTTCGAATCCCTGGGGATCGTGAACCTCATCGTCGGCGCCGGGTGCTGACTCGGGGGCACGCCGGACCGGCCCAAGCGCTTCCCGCTCGGCGCGCTCAACCTCGGTGGGGTCAGCGCCGCGCCGTCGTTGCAGGTCCAGGTGCTCGCGGATTGCCTCATCTAGTAGACCCATAGAACAAAGCGTAGACGTTCTTGCCGCCTTCGTCAGGTCGCAGTTAGGCGTCGGGAGGAATCTGCTGGAGGGGCGCGGTGAATGTTTCGGCGCTGTCTGCGCCGGCGCGAACTGTGCGGTTCTTGCCCTGGCGCTTGGCGGTGTACAGGGCAGCGTCGGCGGCCGCGATGAGTTCGTTCTTATCCCCGTCCGACGAAGCAGCGACGCCAAGACTGGCGGTGATCCGAAGGGTCCCCTGGGACTTGAGGAGCGGGATTTGGGCGAGCTCGATCGCCTCGCGGACGCGCTCGGCGATCGCGTACGTCCCCTCGAGATCGGTATGAGGCAGGATCAGGGCCAGTTCCTCGCCGCCGTAACGGGCCGCCACGTCGACGTCGCGTTTGGTTTCGCGAAGAATCTCGGCGGCAGCGCGGAGGACCACATCTCCCTGCTGATGGCCGTGGAGATCGTTGACGGCCTTGAAGTCGTCCAGGTCGAGCATGACCAGCCCGACCGGGTAGGTGTAGCGCCGGACCTCCTCCATTTCAGCCCCGAGCAGGTCCTGAAAGCGGCCGTGGGTGGTCAGGCCGGTCAGGTCGTCGGTCACGGCCTGGCGCTGCACGTCGTGGTGCATATGCACGTTGGCGAGCGCGAGCGAGGCGCGGATGGCCAGCGAACGCAGCAGCTCCAGATCGTCCTCGCTGAAGGCCCGCCCGCTGCGCAGGACTGTGATCACACCGTACGTCGGTCCGCCAGGCGCGATCGTCCCCAGCGCGACGCTTGCCACGCGCAGATTCTCGGCCTGCGCCTGGCCGATGCCGTCACCTTCCAGTGCCATGCGCTCGGATTCGAGGATCGGGGCCTCGAGCCCGTCCAGGGGGCCGATATGGGTGACCTCGCCGAGGGGGGCATCGGCGTCCGCGCGGCCGCTGATCCGGCCACGATCGGCTGTGGCAGCGTCCATCGCCGTCCTCAGCGCGAGCTCGAGCAGGCCGTCCCGGTCGAGGTTGGAGGCAAAGGCATCCCCGATGTTGCGGATCGAGCGCCGGACCCGGGACTGCTCGAGCTCGAGTTCACTGAGCCGGCGCTGAAGCTGCTCGGACATGTTGTTGAACTCGTCGCCCAGGGCGGCGAACTCGTCGTTCCCGTGGGTGGGAACCGGCGCGGAGAAGTCGCCGGCGCCCAAGCGCCGAGCGGCTTCGAGAAAGCCGTTCAGCTGTCCCTGGAGGGCCCTGGAGGCGAGGTAGGCGAAGGACGCCGCGAGCACCACGAAGGCAAGGATGAAGAGCACCGCGACGAGGCGATCGGTGCCCACCGAGCCGGCGGTGGTGGCTGGATTCGAGAGGACGGTGATGTCCACCTTGCTCGGCCCGAACCCCCTAAAGCTCATCGTCACGGCCTGGTAGGCCTTGCCGGACACCGTCAGCTGACCCGCTCGGGGCAGCGCGCGACCCGCTGGCACCGGCAGCGTGGCGGCCAGGGTCGCGCCACCCTGGCGGACGACGATGCCGAACCCCTCGCCGCTGACCTGGCCCGCGTACTCGCCGGCGGCAAGATCGGACAGCGTGATCGTGCGGGCCGGGTGTTGAGCGGCGGCGCGGACTATGACCGTGCCCGGAGCAACCGCGTTGTGGCGGCCGACATCGACGATCGTCCTGCGGCCATCAGCCACAGTCACCCGGACGATGCCGACCTGGGCGACCAGCGCGGCGGCCCGCCGCCGGAGGGGCTTTCCGTTGACGTTCTGCAGGGCCCGGGCGACCGTGCGCGCGTCGTAGGTGGCCGAGCGACTGGCCTGCTGATAGACGCTGGCGGCGGCGCTGGCGATTCCGTTGGCGCGAGCGTCGGCCTTGCCCTGCTGGCTGTCATTGATGAGCCGAAAGACGAGAACGCCGACGGCGATCATGGGGATCATGACGATGAGCAGGAAGAAGCCGGTTAGCCGTGTGCGGAAGGTCATGATCTTGGGCCGCCCAGGAGGGTATCGGCGCGTCGATCGAGTCCGACATCAGCCGGGTCCACGATCGCCCCGCTCATCTCACCTCTGGCGGCCGGGTCCACCGGGGCTAAACTGTGGCGAACCGCGCGGCCAAGGCCGCCGCCCGGGGCTATAGCTCAGTTGGGAGAGCGCCTGGATCGCACCCAGGAGGTCGGGGGTTCGAGTCCCCCTAGCTCCACTTT
>JBAVWI010000019.1:0-2051 GCA_049697735.1 Solirubrobacteraceae bacterium | reverse complement strand
GCGCCGCTGTTCAAGCTCTGGACCGACATCGGGCTCTACAACACCTACCTGGGCATGATCCTCCCGTTCCTGACCTTCGTTCTGCCGTTGACCATCTACATCCTGGTCACGTTCTTCCGGGAGATTCCCAAGGAGCTCGAGGAGGCGGCCCTTGTCGACGGAGCCACACATTTCCAAGCCTTCCGCAAGGTGGTCGTGCCGCTCGCCGCCCCCGGACTTGTGACCGCCGGACTGCTGGCGTTCATCTTCGCCTGGAACGAGTTCCTGCTCTCGATCACGCTGACGAGCTCTGCGAGCCGCCGCCCGGTGTCGGCGGCGATCGCGTTCTTCACCGGAAGCCAGCAGTTCCAGATTCCGCTGGGGACGATCTCTGCGGCCACGGTTACGATCACGGTTCCCCTGATCGTGCTGGTCGTGATCTTCCAAAAGCGGATCGTGGCGGGCCTCACCGCCGGCGCCGTCAAGGGTTGAGGGCGGCGATAGGCGTACGAGCGTCCCACTCGCGCTCCAGCGCCACGCGAGCCCCGATCGTCCACGCCTGGACGCGATTGGCCATCGCAATTCGAACCGGCCCGCGTGCCGTGACCGCGTAGAGCTCAGGTGCGTCGCCGAGGCGGTCCAGCGCCGCGAGCACGCCCCGTCGCACTCGCTCCGCCTCAGCCTGACGGCCGGCAGCGCGCAGGCCCCCCCAACCAAGCCATGAGTCAAACGGCCAGACTGCTCCCCGGTGGTATGCCTGGGGTGCGAATTGAGGATGCTCGGCCGACAGCGTGCGGAGGCCGAAATCGCTGAGCACGTCGGGCTGGCAGAGCCGCTGCGCAAAGGCCGAGCGCTCCGACTGGGGCAGAGCGTCGGCCCATAGCAGCCACCCCAGCTGCGACCCGGCGCCGGCGACGGGCTCGCCGTCGGCGCTCACCGCCATCGTGTCGGGCGTGAACGTCTCGGCGATCAGGTCGACGGTGCGTGCGGCCAGCGACTGCCACCGGGGATCGCCGGACAGCCGACCGGCCGCCCGAAGCGCGGCGACCGCCACCGCCTGCGTGTCGGCATCGGCGAGCGGCGGCTCAGGTACCCGGCCGTCGGCGTGGAGGATGCCGCCGCCGTCAGCCGCGGGCGCCTCGGCGGTATCCCGCCAGCCCTGCTGGACCAATCCCCCAGATGCGAGGCGGGGCCCGTATCGCACCAGGCCGCCGCCGCGCTCCAAGGCTTGCTCGAGCCACCGAGCGGCCGGGCGCCACGATCCGGAGAGCTCCTCGGTGAGGGCCGCATCTCCAAGCGTGGCCAGCACGACGAGGAACCACGAGGTGCTGTCCGCCGAGCCGTAGTAGCGAAGCTCTCCATCTCGAACCGGCCAACCCAGGTCCGTGAATCGCTGCTCCGCGTGCGGCCGATACTCGTGCACGATTTTGCCCGGCTCCTCGTCGGTCTCGCCATCATCGCGAACCCCCTGCAAGGTCGCGAGCACGCGGAGCGTGGCTCGCGCCACGTCCGGCTGGGTCGGCATGACAGCCAGCGCGGTGATCAGGGAATCACGACCGAACAGGGCATGAAAGCGGCCTGGGTCGTGGGCGTCGATCGGCGGCGAGGACGCATACGGCCAGCCGTCCTCGGACAGGATCGGAGCGGTCAGGACGTCCCCTGAAGCGTGGCTGTGCCCGCGCGCAGCGCGCGGTTCGCGGCGGCCTGGAGACGTCATCGTCTCATCGTACGAAGGTGGCGTCCTTGGTCTCCCTATGCGCGCTCCCGCACCGACTCGCCGCCGATTACATCGAACGGGGATTCATCGTCGGCGTGCTGCACGCTGGCGATCACGCTCGGGTAGTCCATGCGATCGGTCGCGGTCGCTTTCGCCGGCGACTCAGACCTTGCTCGCGGATACCGAGCATTGTGTACTGCAAGCACTTAGCTGGCCGGCGGCTGGCCGGCGGATGCGCCGGCGCGTCAGCTGACGATGAGCACGGCGGCGGCGAACGCGAGGTAGCCGCCGATGATCAGCGCACCGTCGGCGCGACGCAACCCGCGACTGGCGTAGGCGCATACCAGTGTCAGCG
>JBAVWI010000018.1:0-15918 GCA_049697735.1 Solirubrobacteraceae bacterium | reverse complement strand
GGCAGTCCAGCGGCCGGCGGGGCCGGCCCCTACGCGGCGGCGAGCAGCAGCTCGACCGCGTCGGCGGCGCCCGTCGCCCTGATCACCACCAAGCACGACAAGAAGCTGGGGACGATCCTCGCCTACGGGCACAAGGAGCTGACCGCATACCTGTTCGAGGCCGACCACAGCACCAAGTCGAGCTGCACCGGGGCGTGCGCGGCTGCCTGGCCGCCGGTGACCGGCAAGCCTCAGGCGGCGGGAGGGGCGCTCAAGGGCGACCTGGGGACCGTGCGGCGTCCGGACGGCACCCTGCAGGTCACGTACAAGGGCCATCCGCTCTATGGTTTCGTCAAGGACGGGGACAACCATGACGCCTACGGCCAAGGTGTGAAGGCCTTCGGCGCTCCCTGGTACGTCCTGGCTCCCTCAGGCGCCAAGGTCGACAAGTCATGAACCAGTGAAGGGCTGCGTTCGCCGGCCCACGCCCGGACGGGTGAGCGGCGGCCTCGTGTAGCTTGCAGGCGGTGAGAGACATCCAACGCCCGGCTGACCGTGTCCTGGTGCTGTTCGGGGCCAGCGGTGACCTCGCCGCCCGCAAGCTGTTTCCAGGGTTTTTCCGGCTTTACCGGGAGGGTCTGATGCCCGAGGAGTTCCGGATCATCGGCTCGGGGCGACACTCCCCCGGCAGCGACGACGAGTTCCGAACCCAAGTCCGCAAGGCGCTTGAAGAGCACGGCGAGTGCGATCCGGACAAGGGATGGGACGAGTTCGCCAGCCGCCTGAGCTTTGTCACCTCCAGCGCCGAGGATGGCACCGATCTGGCCCAGGCGGTGGCCGACGCTGAGGCCGCGATCGACGCCTCAGGCGAGCGACTTGTCTACCTGTCCGTGCCCCCCCGGGCCACACGGGAGATGGTGCGGATGCTAGGCCGCACCGGTCTGGCCGAGAACTGCTCTCTGGTTGTCGAGAAGCCCTTCGGTCACGACTACGAGAGCGCGCGCGAGCTCAACGCAACCCTGCACGAGTTCCTGGCCGAGGACTCGATTTACCGCATCGACCATTTTCTCGGCAAGGAGGCGGCGCAGAACATCCTCGCGCTGCGCTTCGCCAACGGGATGTTCGAGCCGATCTGGAACCGCGACCACATCTCCTATGTGCAGATCGATGTGCCCGAGGCGATCGATATCCAGGGCCGGGCCGGCTTCTATGAGGAGACGGGTGCCTTCCGGGACATGATCGTTACCCACCTGCTTCAGATCCTCGGGATCGTCGCCCTCGAGCCGCCATCGCGGATCGATGCCGAGGCGCTGCACCTCGAGCGGACCAAGCTGTTTGACTCCATCCGCCCGATCGACCCCGAGCGTGTGGTGTTCGGCCAGTACGAGGGGTACCGTGAGGTGCCCGACGTCGCCGACGACTCCAATGTCGAGACGTTCGCTGCGCTGGAAGTCCGGGTCGACACCTGGCGTTGGAGTGGCGTGCCGTTCTATCTGCGCACCGGCAAGGCGATGGCCGAGGGCCGGCGTACGGTGACGATCGGCTTCACCGAGGCGCCGCTGCGGATCTTCCCCCACCAGCCCGACGAGGGCTTCGTGCGCCCCAGCGAGCTGGTCTTCGAGCTCTCCGAGAACCCTCAGGTCAGGATCGAGGTGATGGCCAAGATACCGGGACCGGTCATCGATCTCGGTCGCGCCGCGCTCACCCTCGACGTCGAGGCAGCCTTCGACGGCGCCGATGGACTGGAGGCCTACGAGCGCCTCCTGCACGACGTGATGCTGCGCGAGCGCCTGCTGTTCACCCGCAGCGAGCAGATCGAGCGTCTCTGGCAGGTGTGTGCGCCGGTGCTCGAGGCTTCCCCCAAGACTCTGCCCTATGCGGAGGGCTCATGGGGGCCGGAGCCGGCGCTGGGGCTGCCGGTCGCGCCCGGGTGGCGCCTGCCCGACGCTAAGCAGCCATGACGCCCTCGTTTTTGATGGTCTGCCGCAGCGCCGCCATCGCCGGCGCGCCGACGGGCTGGGCCACGGCCACGTTGCGCGACGGTGAGGTCGCGCTGCTCGTCGATGAGGGCGGGTTGGAGGCCGTCAACGCCGCGGCGCGCGCCCTGGGCCAGCTCGCGGTCTCGGTGGTCCGCGGCGAGGCCGAGCCCGAGGCCCAGGAGCAGACCGTGATCGAGTTCGCCGGCTCGCTGCCGCTCATCTGGGTCACGGCCGGGTTTTCCGAGCCCGCCCGGAGCTGGGCGCACGACCGGGGCCCGATGACGCTCCTGGTCTCCGCCGACGGTGTGCTCTCCGAGGAGGAGCGGACCCGGATCGGGCGCTTCGTAACCCTGCTCGCGCGGCAGACCGATTGACGGCGCTCAGGCCGCGAGGAGCTGCTCAAGCTCGCGCCGATCCTCGTCGGTGGGCACCCAGGCGGCCGCCGCGGCGTTGAGTTGGACCTGCTCGGGCTTGGTGGCCCCCGCGATCACCGAGGAGACCACGTCGCGAGCCAGGAGCGCTCCAATTGCCACGTCCACGAGCGTCACGTGCCGGGCCTCGGCGTAGGCCTGCAGCGACTCCAGCTGGGTGAATTGACGGTCGGAGGCGATCTCGTCGCGCCCGGACAGCCGGGCACCGCTCGGCCCCGGCTCGCCGCGGCGGTATTTGCCGGTCAGCAGGCCCGAGGCGAGCGGGAAGAAGGGAACGAATCCGATCCCGAGGCGCTGGCAAGCCGGGAGCACCTCACTCTCGGCGTCACGGACGAGCAGGCTGTACTCGTTCTGAACGGCGGTAAACCGGGTCAGGCCCTGCCCGCGGGCGACCTTGTCGGCCTCCTCGAGCTCGGCGGCACTGAAGTTGGAAGCCCCGATCGCCCGGACCTTGCCCGCGGTGACGAGTTCGTGCAGGGTGCCTAGGGTCTCGGCGATCGGAGTGACGCCGTCGGGTCGGTGATACCAGTAGTAGTCGATCACGTCGGTGCGCAGCCGCCGGAGGGACGCCTCGACGGCCTGCGCGATGTAGGCACGAGATCCGCGGGGGCCGCGGTCGTCGCCCATGTCCATGCCGAATTTGGTGGCCAGCACGATCTGGTCGCGGCGACCGGCGAGGACCTCGCCCAGGAAGGTCTCGCTCTGGCCCGAGCCGTAGATGTCGGCAGTGTCGAAAAACGTTATGCCGTGGTCGATCGCTGCGTCGACGACCCGGCGAGCGCCGGCCAGGTCGACGCGCCGGCCGAAGTTGTTACAGCCCAGACCGACGACTGTGACGTGGAGACCGCTATCGCCGAGCGGCCGTAGGGGGAGCGCAGACATGTGCCTGGGATATAGCAGGCGACCCGCCGCCGCAAGTGAGACGATTCGCCGCAAGTGAGACGATTCAGCGCCGGAGCGCTTGAGATGATCCGCTCGGGCTGGACTCGTAGTTGAGCCGGACCGGGAGGGCGGCTGCCGATCGCGGCTCAGAGGGGCTTGCCGAGGATCTGGCCGCGCCAGCCGCGCAGATCGAAGAAACCCTGGCGCGTGAAGCCCTGGTTCTCGTAGAACCGGACCAGGCGCGGAGAATCCGACCAACAGTCCACGCGCATCATCTGCACTCCCCGGTCCTGGGCGATCTCGGTTGCCAGTTCGAGCAGCCGCGCGCCGATCCGGTTGCCGGCCAGCCGGCGGGTGCTGATCAGAAGCGCGATGTAGAGCTCGGGCACCGGGCTTCCGGGCACGTAGGGGGGGCTCGAGCCGACCGCCAGGACGCCGACAGTTCTGCCCGCATGCTCAGCGATGTGAACGTCGTTATCGCGCAGGGTGCGCTGCACCAGCGCACACATGTCGGGCCGGCTCGAGAACGGCTCTTCCCCCCATTGGCCAGCCAGCCCGCGTTCAACAAGCCACGCCACCGCCTCATCAAACAGGGCGAGCACAGCCGGCGTGTCAGCGACCCCCCCCTGCCGGAGCGAAAGCTCCATCACCAGACCAGTTTTAGCGCTATTGGGCCGGGACTGCCTGTACGTAGGATGACCGCAATGAGCCTGGCCAGCCAGCTCCTCGGTCGACGCATGCGCCTGATCGAGCCCCAGACCCTCGATGTGACCCGCGAGCGGGATCTCCGCGTGCCTGCCGATGACGGCGCCGTGCTGCTCACCGACCGTTGGGTCGCCACGGGGTCCGCGTCCCGTCGGCAACCAACCGTGCTCGTCCGGTCGCCCTACGGCAGGAGCAGTTTCGTGGGGCTCATGTTCGGGCGCCTGCTCGCCGAGCGCGGTCTCCAGGTCGTGATCCAGAGTGTGCGGGGGACGTTCGGCTCGCAAGGGGACTTCACCCCCTTCGACGAGCGGGCGGACGGACTTGCCACCCTGCGCTGGATCCGTGCGCAGCCTTGGCATCGCGATCGGATCGGGACCATCGGCCCGAGCTACCTGGGCCTCGTGCAATGGGCCTTGGCGGCTGACGCCGGCGAGGACCTGGCCGCCCTCGCGATCCAGGTCAGCGCCTCGCAGTTCTACGGCCAGACCTATGCCGGCGGCGCCATCTCGCTCGAGACGGCCGCCTCGTGGCTGACGTTGATCGCCGCCCAGGAGCGCCGGATCGCTCCTCTCGCGATCGAGCGGGCGCTGCGGCGACTGGCGGTGGCGATGGGTGAGCTGCCCCTCGGCGATCTGGACGAGCGCGCCACCGGGAGTCCCGTCCCCTGGTACCGGGAGGCGTTCGCCAACCCGACCCGCGAGGACGCCTACTGGGTTGCGCGGGACTTCTCCGCACGCGTGGCCGAGGTCACGGCTCCCGTTTCCTTCGTGGGCGGCTGGTACGACATCTTCCTGCCCTGGATGCTTGAGGACTTCGTCGCCTTGCAGTCGGCCGGGCGCCGCCCTCAGCTGACCATCGGCCCGTGGGCACACACGTCGCCGGGTCTGGCGGCAACCGGGCACCGTGAGGGCATCGCGTGGCTGCGCTCGCACCTGCTCGACGATCACCGGCAGGATCGAGACAGCCCGGTGCGGCTGCTCGTGACCGGTGAGCGCTCGGGCGGCGGTTGGCGAAACCTGCCGGCCTGGCCGCCGCCGGGGACCGGTGAACGCTCGCTGTGGCTCGCCGCTGGCGGACGACTCGGAGCAAACGCCCCCGCCGCAGACGCGGCCGGGTCGGGGGCCGGCGACAACTATCGCTATGACCCCGCTGACCCAACCCCCTCGTTGGGCGGTCCGATCCTGCTCTCGCGCCAGCCGGTGATCGACAACCGTGAGCTCGAGGCGCGGGCAGACGTGCTCACGTACACGAGCGAGGTCCTGTCCGAGACAGTCGAGGCGATTGGCCCGGCGCGGGTGGAGGTGTGGGCTCGGGCTGACTCCGAGCACTTCGACCTCTTTGCCCGCGTCTGCGATGTCGACCCCGCGGGCGCGTCGTGGAACGTCTGCGACGGGCTGGTCCGCGTCCAGCCGGAAAGCTTTCCCCGCGAGCCCGGCGGGGCACTGCGCGTGCGCTTCGACCTCTGGCCGCTCGGCCACCGCTTCGCCGCCGGCCGCCAGATCCGGCTCCAGGTCGCTTCGGGCGCTTATCCCCGCTACGCCCGCAACCCCGGAACCGGTGAGGATCCGGCCACCGCGACCGAGCTACGCGCGGTCAACATCGAAGTACTGCACGATTGCCGGCACCCCTCGCGCCTGGTCTTGCCTCACCATCAATAGCGTTCCCGGTCCGGATGTCCCGGCGGGCGGTTTAAGCCGAGTGAATGCCGGCGCGCGAGCGCTGACTCTGCCGGCGCCGGCGACGGTTGCCGCTGGGACTGGTCGGGCCGCCCGGCCCGCGGTGCTCGCGCGGAGGGCGCGACTCACGGTTTCCGTTGGGCTCACGATTCGCGTTGGATCCCCGGTTCCCAGTGGGCCCACGATTCCCGTTGGACTCACGGCTCCCGTTGGACCCGCGGTTGCCGCGGGGCTCGACGGGACGCCGCTTGTCACGGCTCCCGGATGCCTTGCCTCGGGCGGGGGCTCCGTCACCGGGCTGGGCGGCGCCGCGAAGCGCGCCACCGAGACCGTGGTCGATGCTCAGTACCCCGGCGAGACGGCTGACGTCGGCTCGCTCGTGGCCCTCGACGAGGGTGACCGCGATCCCCGTGCGACCGGCGCGGGCGGTGCGTCCGACCCGATGCACGTAGCCCTCGTGATCTTCGGGGGGATCGAAGTTGATCACGTGCGATATGCCGGCCACGTCGATGCCGCGCGCGGCTACGTCGGTGGCGACCAGCGTGTCCACGGCCCCAGACTCGAAGCGGCCGAGGGCCGATTCACGCTGACGCTGGGACTTGTTGCCGTGCATGGCCACCGCGTCGACGCCGTGGACGGCGAGGCGCTTGACCAGGCGGTCGGCACCGCGCTTGGTGCGGACGAAGACGAGGGTGCGATCACGCTCGCCCTCCAGTTGGGTCAGGAGGGCCTCGAGCCGTTGACCTCCGGTCACCGAGACGAACCGGTGCTCGACGTCGGCCGCGGCGCGGCGCCCGGAGGGGCCGTGCTCGTGATGGACGGGGTCAGAGGTGAAGTCGCGCGCCGCACGGCCCGCGTCACCGTCGAGGGTGGCCGAGAAGAACAGCGTCTGACGCGAGTTCGGGCAGGCGCGGACGATCCGGTCCACGGCGGGCCGGAAGCCCATGTCGAGCATCCGGTCGGCTTCGTCGAGCACCAGGGTCTGAACCCGGCGCAGATCGAAGGCACCGCGGGCGAGCTGGTCCTCGAGTCGCCCCGGGGTGGCGACGACAATGTGCGAGTTAGCCGCGTCGCGGCCCTGCTTGACCAGGCCGACTCCGCCGTAGACGGCGGTGACGCGCAGGGCGCGGGCGTGGGCGATCTCACGTAGATCGGCGGCGATCTGGGTGGCAAGCTCGCGCGTTGGAGCCAGAATCAACGCGGCCGGACGGGGCCCGTCGGCACTGATCCGGTCCACGAGGGGAATTCCGAAGGCGAGCGTCTTGCCCGATCCGGTGGGTGAGCGGGCCAGGACGTCGCGTCCTTCGAGGACGTCTCGGATGACCAGGCTCTGCACTGCGAAGGGCTCGTTGACGCCCTGAGTGGCAAGGGCGCGCACGACGGCGCGCGATACGCCGAGTTCGGCGAATGACTGCATGAAGTTTTTCACTGCTCCTTGGCGGCGGTTGGGCCGCTAAACGATTCGGGAGGCTGTGGCTGACCCGAACCGCTGTCACTGCGGGACCCAAGCGAGCTGCCTCGCGGCCGACGGCGTCGACCGACTTCGATGAAGGTAGCAGGGATTTAGTCGCCGGGTGCAGCGTGAACGGCGCGGACCACGTCTCCGACGTGGATCACGCCGTGCTCGAGGATGTCGGCGCGCAGACCCCCGCGGTGCACGAGCTCGCGCAGCACCGGGCGTCCGGCGTAGCGCTGGACGACCGCGCACGGCTCACACAGGCGCACCCCCCGGCAGCGCACGCCACCGACCGTGAACTCGTGGCCGACCAGCCGATTGAGCGCGATGCCACGCGTGATCACGTTGCGGCGGTGTTCGTCGGGTTCCAGAGACGGAGCAAAGGACTCACAGACCTCGGCTTCGACCAGGGTCAGGGCGCTGCCCGGCAGCCCCGAGGGGAAGGTCCCGGTTCCGGCGACATGACGATCACCCTCGAGACCTTGACCGGCGAGCGCCCGGACCGAGTCGACCGCGACGGCCGCCTGGCCGGCGTTGGCCGCGATCCAGATTCGCTCCACGCTGCCTGTCCCGGGCGGGGCCTGTGGAAGTGGCGGCCGCGCGAGCGCGATGTCGGTGGCGGCGATCAGGAAGCCGTTGGTCAGCCACTCGGGCTCGACTTCGCCGTCGCTGTCGCTGTCGTTGCCCCGGTTGCCGTCGCCGTCGCCGCTGGGCCGGGCGGGATCCCAGACGACCCCTGAGGGAACCCCGTACATGACGACAAAGCGCGCCTCGCCCGACGGAGGTTGCACCCGGGCTATCCAAGGGCCGGGCCAGGTGAAGGTCTGGGGCTCGGAAACCTGTGCCAGACCGAGCCCAAGGCCGCCGAGCCAGCGGACGACTGTCCAACCGGTGGCCGGATCCTCGCCACCGCCGAGCCGGGGCAGGTCCTTCGGGTTGAGCTCCAGCACCGTGGCCACACAGGCCAGAAACGAGGCTGCCTCTCGCGGTACTTCGGGGGCCAGGTGGCGGCTGAGCTTCACGGCTGGTGAGGGCAGAGCTTCACGGCTGGTGAGGGCAGAGCTTCACGGCTGCCAAGCGTACTGTCCGAGGGCACGCGCGACCACCCGGGCAGGGCTATGCTCACCGCCGCCGGAGCCCCACACACATGATCGACTCTCCCTCCTCTCAACCGCCCGCTTCGGTGACCCTCAGCGGGGAGCTGGCCGCCCCCGGCGTGGCGGCCGTCGCGGCCGGCGCGCGCGTTGAGATCGAGTCGGGCGCGCTGGCCCGGGTAGCCGGCAACCGGGCGGTGCTGGAGGAGATCCTCAGCACCGGCACGCCGGTGTACGGGATCAGCACCGGGTTCGGGGCCCTGGTGTCAAACACGGTGGCTCCCGAGCTCCAGCGCCATCTCCAGGTCAACCTGCTGCGCAGCCACGCCGCGGGCACGGGCCCGGATCTGCCCGCCGGGATCGTTCTCGGGGCGATGGCGGTCCGGGCCAACGGGCTCCTGCTCGGGCACAGTGGGGTGCGCCCGGTGGTGGTGGAGCGGATCGCGGCGCTCATCAACAGTGGCTTCGTGCCCCGCGTGCCCCGGACCGGATCCCTGGGGGCGAGCGGTGACCTCGCGCCCTCGGCCCATGCCTTTCTGCCCCTGCTCGGGGAGGGACAGGTGCGCGGGCCCGGGGGTGAACTGGTCAGCGGCGCCGAGGCGCTGGCCGCGCTCGGACTCGACGCCCTCGAGCTCGAGAGCAAGGAGGGCCTGGCCCTGATCAACGGGACGCACTTCATGAGCGCCGTCGGGGCGCTGGTCAGCGTCCGGGTTGGGGAACTGCTGGAAGCGATCGATCTCGTCACGGCGGCCACAGTCGAGGCGCTGCGTGGAGCCCTGCCGGCCTTTGATCCCCGGGTGCACCGGCTGCGCCGGCTAAGCGGCCAGGCCGCCAGCGCGGCCAACATCCATATGGCGCTGGCCGGCTCGAGCCGGATAGCCGGGCCAGGTTCGGCCCGGCTCCAGGACGCGTACTCGCTGCGCTGCGCCGCCCAGGTACATGGCGCTGCGCGGGAGGGGTACCACTTCTTCTCGGAGCTCGTCCACGCCGACCTCAACGCTGTCACCGACAACCCCCTGGTCTTCGAGGACCCGCCGGAGGTGATCTCGGCCGGCAACTTCCACGGCCAGAGCCTGGCCCTGGCCTTTGACACGCTGCGCCTGAGTCTCGCCGATCTCGGCTCGATCTCGGAACGGCGGACCTTCCGGCTGCTCTCGCCGACGCTCAACGGGCGGCTGCCTGAGTTCCTGACCACCGACGCCGGGACCTCGAGCGGCTACATGGTGGCCCAGTACACCGCCGCGGCGCTGGTCGCCGAGCTGCGGGCCCTCGCGCATCCGGTCAGCGTGGACAACGTCCCCACCTCCGACAACCAAGAGGACCACGTCTCGATGGGCATGACGGCGGCGATGATGGCCGTGGAGTCAGTGGACCGGCTGGAGCGGATCGTGGCCATCGAGCTGCTGTGCGCCTGTCAGGCCCTCGACTGTGATCCGGGGGAACCCGGCGAGCCGGTCGGCGCGCTCCACGCCGCCGTCCGGGAACGCGTGGCGCCCCTGACCCGGGATCGCCCACCCGCCGACGATCTCGAGGCGATCCTGCCCCTGATTGCCGAAGGGACGGCGGCGAGGATCATGACCGCGGCCCAGGGCTAGACCCCGGCCCACGGCTAGCGGTCGTGTGTCGAGGAGTCCCGTTTGCGGTGGCCGGCGGTGGCGGAACACGAGGACGACCGAGGACGACCGAGCACGACCGAGGACGACCGAGGACGACCGAGGACGACCGAGGACGACCGAGGACGACCGAGGACGACCGAGCACACCTCGCCGTGCTTGCGAGGGGTTACTCGCTGAGCCTCGACAGGTGAGGCGCAACGAGCAAGGGCAGCCAGGAACCCAGCCGGTTGCTCTGCTGTCCTCGGACGGGACGGGAACGGGACGGGACTCGGACGGGACGGGACGGACGGGACGGCCAGACGTTGCGAGATACTGCATCACCATGGCCTTCGTGCCCCCGGCCCGCCACCTGCTCCGCGCCAAGGACCTCGCCGACGCGCGCTACTTCGAGCCGCTGGGCGTCGATGACATGGCCAGCGCGGCCGGCCTCTCGCGCGCGCACTTCAGCCGCGAGTTCCGGCGCACCTTCGGCGAGCCGCCCCACTCCTACCTGCTCACTCGCCGGCTCGAGCGGGCCGCCTCGCTGCTCCGCGGCACCGACCAGTCGGTGGCGGAGATCTGCTTCTCGGTCGGCCTCCAGAGCGTGGGCTCGTTCACGTCCAGCTTCACCCGCACCTTCGGTCTCTCCCCGACCGCGTATCGCGCCCGCTTCCCGCCCGCGGCGGATTTCGCCCGGGTCCCGAGCTGCGTCCTGCGCGCCTACTCACGGCCGCAACGCAGCACGTTTCGAGAAGACATGGGCACGACGCCGGTTTAGCTTGGAGCTTCCCGTTCACCTCCACCGAGGAGCAGACATGATGAAAATCGCCACCACCCAGCTCTGGGTCCACGACCAAGACGAGGCCCTGGCCTTCTACACCCAGAAGCTCGGCTTCGAGGTGCGAAGCGACGCGAGCCTGCCCGAGATGGGCAACTTCCGCTGGCTCACAGTTGGCCCTCCTGGCCAGCCCGAGATCGACATCGTGCTGATGGCCATCCCTGGCCCCCCGATGTTCGAGCGCGAGACCAAGGCCGAGATCGAAGCCCTGATGGCCAAGGGACTGGCCGGCACGGTCTTCTTGACCACCGACGACTGTCAGGCCAAATATGAGGAGCTGTCGGGCCGTGGCGTCGAGTTCACCGAGACACCCGAGAAGCGACCCTACGGTATCGACGCGGGCTTCCGCGACCCCTCCGGCAACGCTTTCCGTCTGACCCAGCTACCGGCTGGCGGCCTGACGGCAAGCCAGTCGGATGCCTACGCCGGCGCTTCGCCGTCGAAGTAGGGGACGCCGCAGTCGGCGCGGCGCACCATCAGCACGTCGTCGGGGTTGCCCGGCCACACCCCGATCTTGTCGCTGTCGGGGTAAACGGCCACGGCGGGCTCACTGGCGCTGGAGAACATGAGGACCCGGGCGACGTCGTCTTGCGCGGTCACCTTGTGGGCACCGTCGGGCCCGATCGGGAAGCAAACGAGCCCTCCGCGCGTGACCGTCTCGGTGCCCGCGGGTGTGCGGAGCTCGGCCGAGCCCTCGAGGACGAGCAGCCACTCCTCCTCGTACTCGTAGTGATATGGGCAGATGCTCTGGCCGGCCGGAATCTCGAACAGCTTGACGTGGTTGGCGCGGCCGCCGGCCAGGCGGCCCAGGTTGCTGATGCCGGTCCGGTACCCATCGGGGTCGCTCGCGTCGTACTCAAACTCGGTCGTGAAGACGTTGGGGTGCTCTTGCTCCATGCCGTCGATCTTTGCAGCCGCGGCTCGGGCATGCACTCCTCGCTGCCGCCCGGCCCCCGCCTGCGCTCCGGGCGGCGGTCGCGGTCAGCCCGCGTTGAGCGCTGCCGCCACGGCGGCCTGCCCGTAGGAGATCCCGCCGTCGTTGGGCGGCAGGCGCTCGGGGATGAGGACGCGGAGCCCGGTGTGCTCGAGACGGGTGGCCACCGTCTCGAGCAGCAGCCGGTTCTGGAAAACGCCCCCACTCAGTACGGCAGTGCCGAGCCCGCGGTCGCCCGCGATGGTCTGGACCGCGTCCACGGTCGCCGCCGCCACCGCGGCGTGAAAGCGTGCCGCCACAGTCTCGGCCCGAACGCCTCGCTCGAGGTCGCCGGCCAGCGCGACCAGGGCGGCGCGGGGGTCAAGCCGGCCGTCGTGGCGCCACTGCAGCGCATAATCCCCCGCCGTGTGGCGATCCGCGGGCGCAGCCCGCCACGCCGCCGCCTCGAGCGCCACTGCCGCCTGGCCCTCGTAGGTCACCTCCAGCGCGAGGCCGCACAGGGCCCCGACAGCGTCGAACAGCCGCCCCATGCTCGAGGTCAGCGGCGAGACGCTCGCCTGGGCACCGATCCGGCTGATCGCCGCCCAGCGCGCGGGCTCGACGCGCCCAGCCAGCCGGGACGGCAGCGACGGAGGTCCCTGGCTCGCGTCGGCCGCCTCGCTCAGCCACGCGCAGGCCATCCGCCACGGCTGACGGATGGCTTGCACCCCACCGGGCATCCGCACCGGCCATAGCCAGCCGGCGCGGCCAAAATCGGTCAGGTCACCGGTCAGCAGCTCGCCGCCCCAGATGGTCCCGTCGAGGCCGTAACCGGTCCCGTCGTAGATCGCTGCCACCGCGGGCTCGGTCACGCCATGCTCGGCCAGGCAGGCGGAAAGGTGGGCGTGGTGGTGCTGGACACCGAGTGTCGGAACGCCGGCGCGCTCCAGCGCATAGGCGGTCGAGAGGTAACCGGGGTGCAGATCGTGGGCGACGAGCTCCGGCTCGACCGCGAACAGTCGCTCGAAGTGGGCGATCCCCTCCCGGTAGGCCTCCAGGGTGGCCAGATGCTCGAGATCACCGATGTGATGTGAGACCCAGGCGCGCCCTGCCTTGGCGACCGTGAAAGTGTTCTTCTGCTCAGCCCCAGCGGCCAGCAACGGGCGCGCGGTCGCGATCGGGAGCCCCAACGCGGCGGGGACATACCCGCGCGAGCGCCGAAGCCACAGCGGGCGCGAGCCCGCGGTCCCCACCAACACGGTGCGCGTCACCGAGTCATCGGTGCGGGTCTGAATCGGGCGGTCGTGGATCAGGAAGCCGTCGGCGATGCCGGACAGCCTGGCCAGGGCATCGTCGTCGCGGTAGGCGATCGGCTCGTCGGACACGTTGCCGCTGGTCATGACCAGCGCGCCTCCGAGGCCGTGGGCTTCGAAGTCGGTTAACAGCAGATGGTGCAACGGGGTATACGGGAGCATCACGCCAAGCTCGGGGGCCTCGGGTGCCACCGCCGCGGCCACCGGCGCCGCAAAGCGGCGGGGGGCGAGGACAATCGGACGGGCGGTCGACTCCAGCAACGCTTCCGCGGACGGGGTCAGCGTCACCAACCCGCGCGCGGCGCCGAGGCTGGCCACCATCAGGGCGAACGGCTTGTCCTCGCGGTGCTTGCGGGCCCGCAGGGCCGCCACCGCGATCTCGTCGGCGGCTGCGCAGACCAGGTGATAGCCACCCAGCCCCTTGACGGCCAGTACCGCCCCTTCGGCCAGCTCCCGGGCCGCCCAGCCGATCGCATCCAGCTGTTCGTCGTTCCCGACCGGTGTGCCATCGCCGCTCAGCGCCCGGACGGCGGGTCCGCACCGCGGGCACGCGTTGGGCTGAGCGTGAAACCGGCGGTCGAGCGGGTCTTCGTACTCGCGCCGGCACGCCTCGCACATGGCAAAGCCGGCCATCGTGGTCAGCGGTCGGTCGTAGGGGACGCCGGAGACGATGGTGAAGCGCGGACCGCAGTTGGTGCAGTTGGTGAACGGGTAGCGGTAGCGGCGATTGGAAGGGTCGGTGAGCTCGGCCAGGCAGTCGGGGCAGGTGGCGCTGTCGGCGGCGATCAGCGCATCGGGCTGGCCGGCCGAGGCGCTGGCCAGGATCTGAAAGCCGCGCTCGCCGCGCGGGGGCACAGCCTCGCGCGAGATGGCCTCGACCGCGGCTCGGGGTGGGGCATCGTCGCGCAGCCGGGTCAGGAAGCGCTCGACGGCGGCAGTGTCGCCCTCGACCTCGAGCACAACGCCGTGCTCGTCATTACGCACGAATCCGGCCACGGCCTCCTCGTGGGCGAGCCGGTACACGAAGGGACGAAAGCCGACCCCTTGGACTGTGCCGTGCACCCGTGCCCGGGCGCGGACCAGCTGGGCGCTGGCCGTCAACCGCTCGTCTCCACCAGCCCCCGGAGCACGTGGTATGCGGTCGCCTGAGCCTCCTGGATGCGGGGAATGTGCTGCGAGGGCGTGATCACCACGTGGTCGGCGAGCGCGTCGGCGGCCACCTGGCCGCCGTCGTAGCCGACCATGGCCACCGTGACCAGGCCGCGGCGCCGGGCTTCGGTCAGGGCGGCGAGCACGCTTAGCGAGTTGCCACTGGTGGAGAAGGCGAGCAGGACGTCGCCGGCTCGGCCGTGGGCGATGATCTGGCGGGCGAAGATCGCCTCGGGACCGATGTCGTTGGCGATCGCGGTGACGATCGCGGTGTCGGCACACAGGTCGATGGCCGGGCGCCCCGGCCACGCGAAGCCGCGGGGGGCCCCGACGAAGTCCGCCACCACATCCATGGCGTCCGTGGCCGAGCCACCATTGCCCAGGGCCAGCAGCCGTCCGCCACCGTCCAGCGACGAGCGGATCGCGGCCGCCGCCTGCGCCAGCGCCGCAGCGCCGTCGACGAGCGTGCTGACCCGCAGGGCGTGGGCCTCGCGGGCCTTCATCAGCACCGAGCCGCGGACGTCGGCCAGGACCGCATCGAGGTCGGTCTCGTCCTCGGCCAGGAACGGATACAGAAAGCTCGAAGCACCCGCGTCATGCCCGCGCCGCTGCGTGCGCCCCGCGAGCAGCCCCCGGTGCTCGAAGAAGACATGGACCAGCTCCCAGAGCACGTGGTACAGCGTCTCGGTGAGCTCCTGGCGGACGAACGGATCGCCGGTCGGTGGCTCCAACAGCCACTCGGCGCCCAACGGCGAGAAGGCAATGGTCAGGGCTCCGCGGGCACGGGCGGCGCTGAGCCCGGCCTCCAGCTCCGGACCGTCGCCCGGCTCGCCGAACACGATTACCACGTCATCGGGTTCACAGACCAGCTCGAGCTCACGGGTGACGCTCCCCGACTCCCCGGTCAGCCCGAGGGCGGGGAGGGCGCGCTTGCCGACGATCACCGGATGAACGAACTCCACCGCGACGTGATGCACGTCGGAGCGGGCCGCGGGGCTGAGTCCGGCCGCGATCAGCCTGCCGTCGCGGGCAAAGCGCTCGGCCATCGCGTGGCAGAGCCGGGCGATGCCATCGGCCTCGCGCTCGAAGAAGTCGGTCGCGGCTTGCTCGCGCACGGCCAGGTGGTGCTCGAGCACCTCGCGCACCGGCGGCCCAGCCACCGCAGGGGAGTTGACCTGCGTCATCAGGCTCCGGCTGCTGCCGCCGAGACCCGCCGGTGGGCGAGCTCGGTCAACCAGTCCCGGAACTCGTCGATTCCCTCGCCGGTGCGGGCGCTGGTCACGAGGGTCGTCACGCCCGGGTTGACGACGTCGATGTTGTAGAGCAGCTTGTCGAGATCGAAGTCGAGGTGGGGGAGGAGGTCGAGCTTGTTGACCACCACGAGCTCGCAGGCGCGGAACATGAGCGGGTACTTGAGCGGCTTGTCCTCGCCTTCGGTCAGTGAGCAGACCATCGCCCGGGCGTCCTCACCGACCCGGAACTCGGCTGGGCAAACCAGGTTGCCGACGTTCTCAATGATCAGGAGATCCAGTTCGTGCAGCGGCAGCTCGCCCAGCGCCGAACGGACCATGTTGGCGTCGAGATGACACTCGCCGCCGAAGCCGTTGCCGGTGTTGAGCTGGGTCACGGGTACGTGCAGGCTGGCCAGGCGATCGGCGTCCAGGGAGCCCTGCACGTCGCCCTCCAGCACGCCGGCGCGGACTCCGGGCAGCGGCTCGCCGATCGCCAGCTCGAGCAGGGTCGTCTTGCCCGCCCCGGGGGCGGACATCAAATTGAGCACTGTCACGTCGTGGCGGTCGAAATCGTCGCGGTTGGCCCGGGCGATCGTGTTGTTGGCGTCCAGCGCGTCCTCGACGATCCTCACCTTGGTGCGGTGCATGCGAGCTCCTTGTCCTCGACTTCTATGTA
>JBAVWI010000017.1:0-4552 GCA_049697735.1 Solirubrobacteraceae bacterium | reverse complement strand
GGGACGGGTGGCCGCGACGGTTTCGCATGCCGGGTATCGCCTCCAGGTGCTCGTGGCGCCCAACAAGGCGGCCGCCCCCGACTCGTTCGCGCTGCGCATCACTCGAGGCGGACTGCCGGTTCGGGGGGCCACGGTGACGCTGACCTTCAATCACCTCCAGATGGAGATGCCTCAGCAGGAGTACGCGCTGCGCGAGGCTTCCCCCGGCGTGTACCAGCGTGACGCGCCCGCGTTGATCATGGTCGGCCAGTGGAGCCTGTCGTTCTCGATTTCGCCCCCCGGAGGTACGCCGTTCACGGCTCTGATCGTCGATCAGGCCAACGGATGAGCCACCCGGCCGTCATCGCTATCCTCACTCTCAAGGGTTGTCCCGTGATGATCGACACCCCCTCGCATTGAGCTTTCTCTGACATGGCCTCGCGCAAAGAGCAAAAGGAACAAGCCCGCGCGCGCCGGCTCGCCGAAGAGCAGGCGCGGACAGTCCGAGCCCGCCGCGATCGCCGACTGCGCATGTTCGGGGGCGTGGCAGTCCTGGCCGTGGCGATCGTTGCCGTTCTCATCGCTGTCTCCAGCGGTGGTAACAGCAGCGCCAACGGGCTGCAGAAGGGCACCAGCGCAAATCAGACTGTGACTGCGGTGACCAAGCTGCTCAGCGGTATTCCCCAGTCCGGGGCAACCCTCGGCAGCTCCAAGGCTCCGGTCACGATGACCTACTACGGCGATCTCGAGTGCCCGGTGTGCCGCGACTTCACGCTCAGTGGTGGTTTCCCCCAGCTGGTCAGCAACGACGTCCGCGGCGGCAAGGTCCAGGTCGTCTACAAGGCCTTCCAAACCGCGACTCAGGACCCCACCGTGTTCAAGACCCAGCAAACGGCAGCACTCGCCGCGGGCCAACAGCAGCACTTCTGGGACTACGCCGAGCTCTTCTACCACGAGCAGGGTGCCGAGGGCTCGGGGTACGTGAACGACGCCTATCTCACCGGTCTGGCCAAGCAGGTCCCCGGACTCAACCTCAACACGTGGAGCAGCGCTCGCAACAGCCCCACGCTCCAGGCCCAGGTGACGGCCGAAGAGCAGGCAGCCGCCGCGGCCGGGGTCAACGCGACGCCGACGCTGGTTGTCCGCGGTCCGACCGGCAAACAGGCGGCTGCTACCGGCGTGCTCCAGTACGCCGATCTGCAGAAGCTGATCAAGAAGGTGGCGTGACCACCCTCAGCGCCCCCCGCCCGCGCAGCGAGGAGACGGCCGGGGACCGGAAGCTGTGGATCGCGATCCTGGTTCTCTCGGTGATCGGCATCGGGATCGCCGGGTACCTGACCTACGTCCACTACCAGGGCATCAAGGTCGTTTGCGGGCTCGGCGGCGACTGCGCGACAGTCCAGGCGTCGCGCTACTCCAAGCTCGACGGCATTCCGGTTGCCGTGCTTGGACTCGTGGGCTACATCGGCATCCTCGGCTCGCTCGCCGTCCGCGGAGAGCTCGGCCGGGTGGCCGCCTTCGCCATCGCCCTGATCGGTTGCGGCTTCAGCCTGTATCTGACTTATCGGGAGCTGTTCACGATCAAGGCCATCTGCCCATGGTGCGTATCCAGCGCCGTGCTGATGAGCGTCCTCGCGGTCCTCACCGCGGTCCGCGCCCTGCGCTACCAGCCACCCCCCGTCTAGCCGCCTGCCCGGCTTGCTCAGGGCCCGGCTCGCGCCCTGTGTCGCCCTGGCTTAGCTGTCCGCGCAAGCGCGCATGATCCAGGCGTGAGCTGGCGAACCACCCGGGCCACGGCCCAGGACGAGCAGGGCAGCCACCAGGTCGCCGTCATCGACCTGGGCTCCAACTCATGGCGCCTGGTCGTTTTCACCTATGGGGCCGGACCCTGGTGGAAGCTGACCGACGAGCTCTATGAGACGGTCCGGATCGGGGCCGGGCTTGCCCATAGCGGTGAGCTCGGCAAGCCTGCCATGGCACGCGGCCTCGAGACCCTGGTCGTATTCGAGCGCTTCTGCCGGGCGGGACGCATCGCACCCGCAGATGTCCATCCGGTCGCCACCAGTGCAATCCGCGACGCGACCAATGGGCCGACCTTCCTGGCCGAGGCCGAACGAGTCAGCGGGGCCGCCATCGAGGTTCTCTCGGCGCAAGATGAGGCCCACTTCGGCTACGTGGCGGCCGTCAACACGACAACACTCCAGGACGGCGCGGTGCTCGATCTGGGCGGCGGGAGCCTCCAGCTCACCGAGGTTGCCGGCCGCCGGGCGGGCGCCAGCGCGTCGTTCCCCCTGGGGGCAGTGCGGATCACCGAGGAACTGCTCGGGGCCGACCGGCCGGCCAAGAAGAAGGAGCTCGCCCGCGTGCGAGAACACACCGCCAAGACCCTGAAGGCCCTCGACTGGCTCCCCGCAGCGGGCGAGCGGCTGGTCGGGATGGGGGGCGCGGTGCGCAACCTGGCCGCCGCCGCCCAGGCGCTCGACGGGGGGCTCGACCTCGGAGTCCAGGGCTTCGTGCTCGCGCCTGCGGTCCTCGGCGACCTGGTCGAGCAGCTGGCGGCACTGACCCCCGAGGAGCGCGGGACGGTGCCGGGGATCAAGCCCGGCCGGGGCGACATCATCCTCGCCGCCGCCGTCGTCCTCGAGACAGTTGTCGGCCTCGGCAACTTCTCGGGCATCGAGGTCACCGAGGCCGGGCTTCGCGAGGGCCTGTTTCTCGCCCGCACTCTGCTCCCCGGTCCCGAGCCCCTGTTCGAGGACGTCCGCGCGGCCGCCGTACGCAGCCTTGCCATCCAATACGAGTCCGACCTCGTCCACGTCGAGCACGTGGCCACCCTGGCCCTGCAGATGTTCGATTCCCTGGTCGGCGGGGGTGTGTTCTCGCCCACCGAAGGCGAGCGTGAACTCCTCTGGGCGGCTTCGATGCTCCACGACGTGGGCATGACGATCGCCTATGACGACCATCACAAGCACTCGCGCTACCTGATCGAGAGCGCGGAGCTGTTCGGCTTTGACCCCCGGGAGCGCGCCCTGATCGCCCAGATCTGCCGCTACCACCGCAAGGGCGTGCCCAAGCTCGGCGAGATCGAACCCCTGACGCGCGCGGGCGACGATCACCTGCTGGACCGCTGCGCGGTCATTCTGCGCCTCTCCGAACACCTGGAGCGAGGCCGCGACCAGTCCGTCTCGCAGGCCCAGCTGCGCACCAACGGCGACGGCGTCGACATGCACCTTCAGGCCACCGGTGATCTGACCCTGCAACGCTGGAGCGTCGAGCGCTACGGCGACGACGAGGCCTTCGCGCGGGCGTTCGGGCGCCGCCTGCTGATCGGGTGATCACGCCACCTCAGCGTGAAGGCATCGAACGCATAAGTGCGTGTGAGCGTGCGCGGCGGGCTAGAGTTTGCCCTTCGTGTTGTGGTTACTCCGTCATGCCGATGCCGCCGATGGCCACCCCGACGACGAACGTCCCCTCACCGACCGAGGCATCACTCAGGCCCAGAACGTCGGCCGCGCGCTGGAGCGCCTTGGGGTGACCCTTGACGCCTGCCTGTCCAGCCCCAAGCTTCGGGCGTTACAGACCGCCCAGTATGCGTGTGCCCCGCTCGGCCTCGAGGTGATGATCGAGCCGCGACTCTCCGGAGAGCCGTTCGATGTTGCCGAGCTGACGGCCGGGCTCGATGACGTGCTCCTGGTCGGCCACGACCCGTCCTTCACGCTCACCCTCTTCAACCTGACCGGTGCCCAGGCGCGGATGCGCAAGGGCGGTCTGGCCGTGATCCAGGAGGGCGAGCTGATCACGCTCATGCGACCCACCGAGCTGGCCGCGATTGCCGCCGCCGAGCGCGTGACATGAACGACCCGGCGATGGAGACCGCGGTCGGCGGGGAGGCCGTGGCGATCGATCTCCATGACCCCTCGCTGTACGTCAACCGCGAGCTGTCCTGGCTGGACTTCAACGACCGGGTTCTGCAACTGGCCGAAGACGAATCGCTGCCACTGATCGAGCGGCTGAAGTTCCTGGCCATTTTCGTCACCAACCTGGACGAGTTCTTCATGGTCCGGGTGGCCGGCGTCCACGATCAGGTCGACGCCCGGATCGACGCCCGGGGCCCCGACGGCCTCTCCCCGACCGAGGTGCTCGAGGGGATCGCCTCCCGCGTGGGTGACCTGGACCGCCGACATGCCCGCCAGTTCTCCGACGTGATCCGCCCGGCCCTGGCCGAGCACGGCATCCGGGTCACCAGCTACGAGGAGTCCGGCGCGCCTGCGGAGGCGATCGAGCGCCACTTCCGCGAGCAGATCTTCCCCGTCCTCACGCCCCTCGCGGTCGGTCCCGGCCGCCCCTTCCCCTACATCTCCAACCTGTCGCTGAGTTTGATCGTGCACCTGCACGATCCCGACCTCGACCACGAGGCGTTCGCCCGCGTCAAGGTCCCCAAGGAGGTCCTGCCCCGTTTCGTGGAGATCAGCAAGGACACCTTCATCCCCCTCGAGGACATCATCGCCAAGCACCTGTCGGCCCTTTTCCCCGGGATGGAGATCCTCAGCTACGACCTCTTCCGGGTCACCCG
>JBAVWI010000016.1:0-53920 GCA_049697735.1 Solirubrobacteraceae bacterium | reverse complement strand
GGCATGGTGGTCAAGAAGCTCGAGATGCTGAGCGTGGAGTGCGTCGTGCGCGGCTACATCACCGGCTCGGGGTGGAAGGACTATCAGGCCACGGGCGCCGTCTCGGGGATCGAGTTGCCGGCGGGCTTGCGCGAGTCCGATCGGCTGCCCGAGCCGCTCTTCACGCCTTCGACCAAGGCCGACGTCGGCCACGACGAGGCGATCGACTTCGAGGGCGCCGTCGAGTTGATCGGAGACCGGGCGCTGGCCGAGCGAGTCCGTGACGTCTCGCTGGCCCTCTACGAGTACGCCGCCGAGCACGCGCGTCAGCGCGGGATCATCCTTGCCGACACCAAGTTCGAGCTCGGACTCGACGCCGACGGAACCCTGACCATCGGCGACGAGATGTGCACCATGGACTCGTCTCGCTTCTGGCCCGCCGACACGTACGAACCCGGTCACGGCCAGCCCAGCTTCGACAAGCAGTTCGTTCGTGACTGGGCATCCGCCACCGGCTGGGATCGAAACCCCCCCGCGCCGGAAATCCCGGAAGAAGTCGTGGCCGGCACGCGCGAGAAGTACGTGGAGGGCTACGAGCGGATCACGGGCGGCCGATTCGCAGACTGGCTCGCGCGCACCGGCGCGACCGAGGCCTGATGCGTGCACGGGTGCTCGTCAAGCCCAAGGCCGGGATCCTCGATCCCCAGGGACAGGCGGTCGAGCGGGCGCTACCCGCCCTCGGTTTCACCGGGGTACGAAACGTTCACGTCGGGCGAATGATCGAGCTCGACGTCGAGGACCCCGCGCGGCTGCCCGAGATGTGCGAGCGCCTGCTCACCAACCCCCTGATCGAGGACTACGAGATCGTCGAGACCGGCGAGGCGGAGACACGCGCCGCGTGAAGTTCGGCATCGTCCGCTTCCCCGGGTCCTGCGACGAGGTCGACGCCCAACTCGCCGCCGGGCGGGCCGGGGAGGCGGTCATCCTCTGGCACGGCGACCGGGACCTGCATGGCGTCGACGTGGTGATCGTTCCAGGTGGCTTCTCCTACGGGGACTATCTCCGCGTCGGGGCGATCGCCCGCTTCGCTCCCGTCATGGAGGCGGTAGCCGAGTTCGCGCGCGCCGGCGGTCTCGTACTGGGCATCTGCAACGGCTTTCAGGTCCTCTGCGAGGCCGGGCTGCTGCCCGGCGCGCTGCTGCCCAACACGTCGCTGCGCTTCATCTTTCGCCAGGTGGAACTCGAGGTCGTCGAGCCGGACACCCCGTTTACGCGCGCGTGCCCGCGTGCCCAGCGACTCTCGATCCCGGTCAAGCACACGACCGGCCGCTTCTACGCGCCCGAGGCCGAGCTGCGCCGGCTCGAGTCCTCGGGACAGGTGCTGCTGCGCTACGCGCCGGGCCACAACCCCAACGGGTCGCTGCGCGATATCGCCGGGGTCTGTAGCCAGGAGGGCAATGTGTTCGGCCTCATGCCCCACCCCGAGCACGCGGTCGACCCGCTGACCGGTTCGACTGACGGGATGACGATCTTCGAGTCGCTGCGCGCCCATGTCTCCGATCCAGTCGCCGTGTAGCGCCGTGAGCGCCCTGACCGAGGCCTCCGACATGACCACCAGCCCTCCGTCGCGCCACCGCGAGCTCGGCCTCACCGACTCCGAGTACGAGCTCATCCTCGAGCGGCTCGGCCGCGAGCCCGCCGGCACCGAGCTGGCCATGCTGTCGTTGATGTGGTCAGAGCACTGCGCCTACAAGCACTCCAAGAAGCTGCTGCGCCGGCTTCCCACCGAAGGCCCGCATGTGCTCATGGGCCCGGGGGAGAACGCCGGCGTGGTCGACGTCGGCCACGGGCTCGGCCTCGCCTTCAAGGTCGAGTCCCACAACCACCCGAGCGCGATCGAGCCCTTCCAGGGCGCCGCCACCGGCGTCGGCGGCATTCTGCGCGACGTGTTCGCGGTCGGCGCGCGCCCGATCGCGGTGCTCGACTCGCTGCGTTTCGGCGAGCCCGCCGCCTCCGGACGCTCGCGCTACCTGCTCGAGCGCGCGGTGGCGGGGATCGGCCATTACGGCAACTCGATCGGGGTGCCGACCGTCGGCGGCGAGATCTACTTCGAATCCGTCTACGAGCAGAACTGCCTGGTGAATGCGATGTGCCTCGGGATCGCGCCTCACGAGCGGCTGATCCGCTCCGCCGCCGCCGGCCCCGGCAACGTGCTCGTGCTCCTCGGCGCGCTCACCGGGCGGGATGGAATCGGCGGCGCGTCGGTGCTGGCCAGCGCCGAGCTCGGCGAGGAGGACGCGGCCAAGCGCCCCTCGGTCCAGATCGGCGATCCGTTCGCCGAGAAGAAGCTGCTCGAATGCTGCCTCGAGCTGCTCGACTCAGAGCTCCTGGTCTCGCTCCAGGACCTCGGCGCCGCCGGGCTCACCTCGTCGGCGTCCGAGATGGCCGCCAAGGGGGAGGTCGGGCTCGACATCGACGTCGCCCAGGTCCCGATGCGCGAGCCGGGCATGGAGCCGTTCGAGGTCATGGTCTCCGAATCCCAGGAGCGGATGCTGTGCGTTGTCGCGCCCGCGCGCGTGGACGAGGTGCTCGCCGTGTGCCGCCACTGGGAGACGCTGGCCACGCCGATCGGTGTCGTCACCGACTCGGGCCGCCTGCGCGTGCTCGACGGTGACACGCTGGCCGCCGACCTCCCAGTCGGGATCCTGGTCGATGAGTGCCCGCTCTACGACCTCGCCCCCGCACCACCCCAGTCCCCGGTCTACGCGGCGCCACCCGCGCTCCTCGACGCCGCCGCGACGCCCGCGGCCACGCTGCTCGCCTTGCTCGGCGGGGCCAACCTGGCCTCCCGCCGGCCCGTCTTTGAGCAGTACGACCCGGTGGTCCAGTCGCGGACCGTGCGGCGTCCCGAGCAATCCGACGCGGCCGTGCTTGCCCTCCCGGATGGCAGCGCGATCGCTGTCTCAATCGACGGCAACGGCCGCCGCGTCGCCTGCGATCCGCGCCGCGGGGCGGCCGAGGCGGTTTACGAGTGCGCGGCCAACCTTGCCTGCGCGGGCGCCGAGCCACTCGGATTGACCAACTGCCTGAACTTCGGTAACCCTGAGAAGCCCCACGTTGCCTGGCAGCTGACCGAGTCGGTGGAGGGCATCGCCGAGGCCTGCCAGGCGCTCGGGGTTCCGGTCATCGGCGGCAACGTCTCGCTCTACAACGAGGCCCCGGCGGGTCCGATCTTCCCCACCCCAGTGATCGGGATGGTCGGCCGCCTGCCCGACGCGGCCCGCGCTGGGCAGCTCGCATTCGCGGTGCCCGGGGACGCGATCGCGGTGGTCGGCGATTTTGCCCCGACGTCCGCCGGCTCGGAGCTGGCCAAGCTCCGGGGGGACGAGATCCGCGGGCCGCTGCCGCCCATCGACGCGCAGGCGATCCGCGATGCCCACGAGCTGGTTCGCAAGCTGGTCAGCGTGGGTGCGGTGCACAGCGCCCACGATGTCGCCGAGGGTGGGCTCGCCGTCGCGCTGGCCGAGTGCTGCGTGGCGGGCAGGCTCGGCGCTCGGGTCCGGCTACCGCAGGGGGTCGAGCCCTTCGCCGAAGCCCCCGGGAGGGCGTTCGTGGTCTCGGGGTCCGAGGAGGAGCTCAGCGCTGCCCGTCTCACCGTGATCGGTCGCGTCGGAGGCGAGCACCTCGAGATCGAGGACCAGCTGAACGTCGCAGTTTCCGAGCTGCACGAGGCGCGCGAGCATGGCCTGGTCGGCTTCCTGTGAACCCGTTGCTAGCCTTGATGTGAGGCCTTGCTGATGCCCGCCCACCCCGACGATCGCGACGGCCCTCGCGACGAGTGCGGCGTCTTCGGGATCTACGGACCCGGTCACGACGTCGCGCGACTCACGTACTTCGCGCTGTTCGCACTCCAACACCGGGGGCAGGAGTCCGCGGGGATCGCCACCGCCGCCCGCGGCGGCAACATCATGGCCATCCGCGATCAGGGGCTGGTCTCGCAGGTCTTCGATGAGCACACGCTGCGCTCGTTTGTTGGTGACATGGCCATCGGCCACGTGCGCTACTCGACCACCGGCTCGTCGGAGTGGGAGAACGCGCAGCCGATCGTCCGCGACGATCGCCGCACGCTCGCCCTGGCCCACAACGGCAATCTGATCAACGCGGTCGAGCTCCACGAGGAACTGCGGGGACGCCATGTGCCCTTCCGTTCCACCTCGGACTCGGAGATCATCGCCGCCCTGCTGGCCACGCATCCCGCCGAGCGCATCGAGGACGCGGTCGCCGACGTCCTGCCCCGGCTCAAGGGAGCCTTCTCGACCGTGGTGGTCACCGACGAGGCCGTTGTCGCCTTCCGCGACCCCTACGGGCTGCGCCCCCTGGCGCTGGGAATGATCGATGACCCGGCCACCGGGCGCGCCGCCTACTGTGTCGCCAGTGAGTCGTGCGCATTTGACCTGATCGGCGCCACCTTCCTGCGCGACGTCCAACCCGGTGAGGTCGTAACCCTGACCGAGCGGGGGCTGAAGACCAAGCTCGTGGCGGGCGCCGAGCGCCACGCCTTCTGCGTCTTTGAATACATCTACTTCGCCCGTCCCGACTCCAAGATGGGCGGTACGGTCCTCCAGGTCTCGCGCGCCAAGATGGGCGAGATCCTGTGGTGCGAGGCGCCGGTGGAGGCCGACCTGGTGATCCCGGTTCCTGACTCGGGTAACGCCGCCGCCCGCGGGCTCGCCCGCGCCGCCGGACTGCCCCAGGACGATGGCTTCATCAAGAACCGCTACGTGGCCCGCACCTTCATCCAGCCCGGTCAGGAACTCCGCCGCCAAGGCCTGCGGCTCAAGTTCAACCCTCTGCGGGAGGTGGTCGAGGGCCAGCGGCTGATCGTGGTCGACGACTCGATCGTGCGCGGGAACACCACCCGTCAGATCGTGCAGATGCTGCGCGATGCCGGCGCGGCCGAGGTCCACCTGCGGATCTCCGCCCCCCCGATCAAGCACCCCTGTCACTACGGGATTGACATGTCCACGCGCGAGGAGATGATCGCCCACGGCCGCACCGTCACCGAAGTCAGTGACGAGGTCGGCGCCGACTCGCTGCACTACTTGTCGCTGGCGGGTGTCTACGAGGCCGTCGGCCAGAGCCGTGACACCCACTGCGACGCCTGCTTCACGGGTGAGTACCCGCTGGTCGGAACCGAAGAATCGGGCGGCAAGTTCTCGCTCGAGCCGCCGGTCCCTCTGATCCGCGCGTAGTCCCCTGCGCCGCCGATCCCGGCGCTATCGTCGGCCGCCCCATGGACGCCCGTCAGGCACTGCAGCGGATCTTCGGCTTCACCGCCTTCCGACGCGGGCAGGCCGAGGCTGTCACGGCCGCCCTTGCCGACCGCGATGCGCTGGTCGTGATGCCCACCGGCTCGGGCAAATCGCTGTGCTATCAGCTGCCGGCGCTGATGCGCGATGACCTCACGCTCGTGGTCTCGCCCCTGGTCTCGCTGATGCAGGATCAGGTCTCGGCCCTCGAGCGCGTCGCTCCGGGCCGGGTGGCGGTGATCAACGCCCAACGCGGTGCGGGTGCCAACGCCGCGGTCATGGAGCGCGCTCGCGGCGGCGAGTTGCGTCTGCTCTACGTGGCTCCCGAGCGGTTTGCCTCACCAGCTTTTGCCGCCGCCGTGGCGATGGCCAACGTGGGGCTGTTCGTGGTCGACGAGGCCCACTGCGTCTCGCAATGGGGCCACGACTTTCGCCCTGACTACTTCACCCTCGCCGACGCCGCGGCGACCGTGGGTGCCCGGGCCACGCTGGCCCTGACCGCGACCGCCACGCCGACGGTGGCCACCGACATCGTTCGCCGCCTGCACCTCCGCGAGCCGGCTCGCGTCATCACCGGCTTTGATCGCCCCAACCTGAGCTTCGTGGTCATCCCCTGCCGCGGAGCCCAGGACAAGGAGCGTCGCCTGGCTGCGGCTCTGTCCGAGCCCGACGCCCTGCCGGCGATCGTCTACGCCGGGACCCGCGGGGCGAGCGAGAAGCTCGCGCAGCTTCTCACCGGTGCGCTCGGCGAGCCGGCGCTTGCTTACCACGCCGGTATGGACCGTGGGTCCCGCGCCGCAACCCAGGACCGCTTCATGGCCGGTGAGGTGCGCGTGATCGTGGCCACCAACGCGTTCGGGATGGGCATCGACAAGGCCGATGTGCGCACAGTCGCCCACGCCTCGGTTCCCGGCTCGCTGGAGGCTTACTACCAGGAGGCGGGACGAGCCGGTCGCGACGGCTCCCCGGCCCGGTGTCTGCTCTTCGCCGAGCAACGCGACAAGGGCCTGCATGTCTTCTTCATCCAGCGTGCCAAGCTGTCGCTCGAGGCGCTCCAGCGTGTGGGCGAGAAGCTCAACTGGGCTGGGGTCGACGGCCGCTACGACGTCGCCCTGTCCGAGCTTGCCGGCCTGATCGCCGAGCCCAGGCAGCGTGGGGGGGCGGGCGGAGACGGTCTCGACGCGGTGCGGGCGGTGATCGGCCACCTCGCGCGCGCGGGCGTTCTCAGCCCAGCCCCCGCACCCCCCGACCGTGCCGCCGGCCGCATCACCGGTGGCTTTGACAACCGCGCCGCGGCGGTCTGCGTGAGCTCGGCCCGGGAGGCCGAGGGCGTGCGCTGGGCGCAGTACCGCTCGGTCTGGGAGTACGTGGAGGGGCAACGCTGCCGGCGCGAGGCGCTGCTCTCGTACTTCGGCGATCGGGTGCCGGCCGCTCCCGAGGTGCCGTGCTGTGATGTCTGCGCGCCCGCGTTGGCCCCCGCGGCGCCGGTCGGCGGTCCCAGCCCCCGGCGCGGCCAGGCTCCCGTCACCCCAGCCTCGGGCGCGAGCGTCGCTGGCGACGCGGTTGCGCTCGATCGCGCGATCGTCGAGGTCGTGGTCTCGGCGCAACCTCCGGTCGGGCGAACCCGTGCGGTGGAGATCCTTCGCGGCGGCCGTTCCAAGGTCGTAGCCCAGTACGCCTACGACGGTCTCGCGGGCTATGGCGCCTTCGCGCACCTGCGCTCTGGCGAGGTCCTGGGCCGCGTGGACGAGCTGCTCTCGGACGGCCGGCTGCGCTCGACGGGCGGCCGTTTTCCGAAGCTACGCGCGGCATGAACGTAGCCGTCCTGGCCTCGGGCGCCGGCACCAACCTGCAGGCGCTGATCGATCGCGCCCACGGCCGTGACGGCGTGGAGTTGGTCGCGGTGGCTTCAGACAAGCCCGGGGCGGGGGCGCTGCAGCGGGCCAGAGCGGCGGGGATCGCGACCGGGGTCTTCGCGCTGGACGGGTTCCCGGATCGCCCCCTCCGCGATCTCGCGATAGCCGACTGGTTGCGGGAGCGAGGCACGGAGCTGGTGGTTCTGGCCGGCTACATGCAGCTGCTCAGCGATGAGTTCCTGGCCGCCTTTCCGGACCGCGTCATCAACGTCCATCCTTCGCTGCTACCCGCCTTCCCCGGCCTCGATGCCGTTCAGCAGGCGGTCGACTACGGGGTCAAGGTCTTCGGGGTCACGGTCTTCTTCGTGGACGGGGGTGTCGACAGCGGGCCGGTGCTCCTGCAGCGCGCGCTGGAATTGCCGGCCGCCCGGGAGCCGGGTGAGGTCCTAAAGCACCTGCACGCGGTCGAGCATGCCCTGCTTCCGGAGGCGGTGCAGTTGATCGCGGCGGGGCGGGTCAGCTTCGATCCCGCCAATCCTCGTCGTGTGGTCATCGCGCGGTAGAGTCGGAGCCTGTGGAGAGCAGCGCTGATTCGGTGAGCACCTTCGAGGCCGGGGCTCCGGACGTGCAGGTGGGGCGTGCCCTGCTCTCGGTCTCGGACAAGACCGGAATCGTGGACTTTGCGCGCGGGCTGGTTGAGCTCGGCGTGGAGATCATCTCCACCGGCGGCACCGCCCAGGAGCTGATCGGGTACGGGGTTCCGGTGCGCTCGATCAGCGACCTGACGGGGTTTCCGGAGATCATGGATGGTCGCGTAAAGACCCTCCACCCGAAGCTCTACGCCGGCCTGCTCGCCGTCCGTGACAACCCCGAGCATGCCCGTGCGGCCGCCGAGCACGACATCGAAGCCGTCGACCTGGTCTGCGTCAACCTGTATCCGTTCGAGCAGACCGCCGCCCGCCGCGGCGTCTCCGAGGCTGAGGTGCTGGAGAACATCGACATCGGCGGCCCGACCATGATCCGAGCTGCGGCCAAGAACCACGCCTATGCCGCGCCGGTGGTGAGCCCCGAGAGTTACGACGCTGTTCTCGACGAGCTGCGCGAATCGGACCGGCGGCTGTCGATGGTCACCCGCGAGAGCCTGGCCGCCGAGGCGTTCGCATATACCGCCCGCTACGACACCGCGATCGCCCGCTGGTTTCAGGAGAAGCGCGAGGACTTCCCGCCCCTCTTCGTGCGTGCCTTCGAGAAGGTGCTCGAACTGCCCTACGGCGAGAATCCTCATCAGCGCGCCGCCTACTACTCGCAGGTGGGCGCCCGCACCCACGTGCTCTCGATGGTCTCGCAGCTGGGCGGCAAGCCCATCTCGTTCAACAACCTGCTTGACCTTGACGCCGGGCGCCTGCTGCTCGACGAATTCCAGATTCCCGCCTGTGTGATCATCAAGCACAACAGTCCGTGCGGAGTGGCGGCGGGGGCCAACGCGCTCGAGGCCTACCAACTTGCACTTGCCTGCGACCCGATGTCCGCCTTCGGCGGTGTCGTCTGCCTCAACCGGGCTGTCGACGCTGAGCTCGCGACCGCGCTCTCCGAGCAGTTCGTCGAGGTTCTCTTCGCCCGCGGTTATGACGACGATGCCGTCGCCGTGCTGGCCGAGAAGCCAAACACGCGCATCCTCGACGACCGTGAGCAACGGACCCCGAACATGATCGAGCCCCATCTACGCCAGGTCGTCGGCGGCATGCTTGTCCAGGACCGCGACGCCGACATCGAGGAGCGCGGGGAGATGCAGGTGGTGACCGAGCGTCGGCCCACCGAGACCGAGTGGCAAGAGCTCGCCTTCGCCTGGAAGGTCTGCAAGCACGTGAAGTCAAACGCGATCGTCATGTCCCGCGGCCTGGCTACGGTCGGCATCGGCGCGGGTCAGATGAGCCGGATCGACGCGGTCCGGATGGCGATCGAGAAGGCGCAGGACGGAGTCGCGGGTGCAGTCATGGCCTCCGACGCCTACTTCCCCTTTTCTGACGGTCCCGGGCTCGCCCTCGAAGCCGGCGTGACGGCGATCATCCAGCCCGGCGGATCAATGCGCGACCATCTCACCGTGGAGGCGGTCGACAAGGCAGGAGGGACGATGGTGTTCACCGGCCGTCGTCATTTTCGCCATTGACCGAGCGCCTGCCCGGCGACCCGCCCTCTCCCTGGGAGGGTGCGTTCAGCTTCAGCCGCGTGGTCAGCGCCGGTCCGTTTGTCCTCGTGGGCGGCACGACCTCGGTCAGCGAGGACGGCGCCGTGCTCGGTGAGACCCCTTACGAGCAGACCGTCGCGATCCTGGAAAAGGTCGAGCACGAGCTCAGCCGTGCCGGCGTGGGCCTGGCCCACGTCATCTCCAGTCGGGTTTCCGTGACCGACATCTCCCGCGCCGAGGAGGTCGGCCGCGCCCACGGCGAGTTCTTCGGTGACGTGCGTCCGCTGATGACAATGGTTGAGGTCAGCGCGCTGATCGACCCGCGGATGATGGTCGAGATCGAAACCGTCGCCTACCGCGACTGATCGTCCGTCGTCCGCTCTGCAGCCGGGACGCCCAAGGCCCGCGGAGACGCCCGCCCCGCCGGTGCGCGATCATGTCACCCCCGCCGCTGTAGCTCAGTTGGTAGAGCAGCGGACTTTTAATCCGACGGTCGTGGGTTCGAGTCCCACCGGCGGCATCTGTGAAATAGCTGGTATCGGGGTCGGCCGCCAGCCGGCTATACGGCCACGCCGGCGGCGCGCAGCCCCCCGGTTTCACGAAGCGGTTGGCCGAGACGGCGCTGCGCGAGATCCTCGACCAGGCGCGCCGGGGGACGCTCCCGGGCCAGGTCCAGACCGGCGTGACCTTCGCCGACGCCGCGGCGGAATGGCTGCGCTTCATCGAGGAGGACCGGGAGCACGCGCCATCGTCGCTCAAGATTTACCGGTCGGTCCTTCAGGCGCCACGTCCGGGTCATCCGCCTCGTGCATGCGCCCGGCCTCGAGCACCTGGCCGCGCCGTTGGCACGATCGCTTCCATCCTCAAATCAGGTGCGTTGTTGGCGGACTCGCGCCGGTGCAGGTAGGCTGTTCCTTTCACCGGCTTAGGGCGCAGCCGCATGGCATCTATCGAAACCGCAGCGATCGTCATCTCGGACCTGGTCGGGTCCACCCGCCTGGAGACGGCCGTCGGTCCCGAGCGCGCCGATGAGTTGCGCCGGGAGCATTTCGACGTCCTGCGGCATGCGATCGCCGAGAACGCGGGCCGCGAAGTCAAGAACACCGGGGATGGGCTGATGGTGGCCTTCACGACAGCGTCGGCCGCGGTCGCCTGCGCCAAGGCCATGCAGCAGTTGATCCACCGGCGCAATCGAGGCGCCGACGCCGAGTTGCACATCCGGATCGGCATCGGGATGGGCGAAGCCACGATCGAGGAGGGGGACTACTTCGGCATGCCCTCGATCGAGTCCGCCCGGCTGTGCGCGCTCGCTCCTGATGACGGCATCCTGGCCGGTGAGCTCGTGCGCATGATGGCCGCGCGCGGCGACCGGGAGGCCTTCCAGTCAGTCGGCGCGCTCGACCTCAAGGGGATCCCGGAGCCGGTGCCGGCATATGAGATCGCCTGGGAGCCGCTCGGCGTCGAGCTGTCCTCTGTGCCGCTGCCGGGGCCGTTGCGCACGTTGCCCGGCACGGCCTACGTCGGGCGGGTGGATGAGCGTGAGCGACTGGCCCAGCTGTGGGCGCAGGCGCAGATGGGCGCCCGTCGCGTGGTGCTGATCTCCGGCGAGCCGGGGATCGGCAAGACGCGGCTGGCCTCGCACACCGCCCTGGCCACGCACATCGACGGGGCAACAGTGCTGTGGGGTGGGGCCTCGCAGGACCTGGGTGCTCCGTACGCGCCGTGGCTAGAGGCGCTCAGCCGTTATGTCGAGGAGGCGCCGGAGGAGGTCTTGACGGAGCACGTCACCCGCCACGGGGGCGAGATCGTCCGTCTGGCCCGCTGCTTGAGCCAGCGCGTCCCGGGCGTAGCGGCGCCGCAGGAGACCGATCCCGAGACCGAGCGTTACCTGCTGTTCGGCGCCGTCGCCGGGCTACTGGAGGCGGCCTGCGCGCATCGTCCGCTGACGCTCGTGCTGGACGACTTCCATTGGGCAGACAAGCAGTCCCTGGCCCTGCTCAAGCACGTAGCCCGCACGGTGGAGCTCTCACCGCTGCTGCTGCTGGTGACCTACCGCGACTCCGACCTGGGTCGCGAGCATCCCCTGACCGATATCTTGGCCGAGCTGCGCCGCGTTGAAGGGGTTGAGCGGGTCGCGCTGCTGGGACTTGGCACCGACGAGGTGGCGCAGGTTATGACCGCGGCCGCCGGACACGACATCGGCGGACTCGGCCTGGAGCTGGCCGCGGAGATCGCGCAGGAGACCGACGGCAACCCGTTCTTCGTGGGGGAGATCCTGCAGCACCTGACGGAGTCCGGTGCGCTCACCCAGGATGAGAGCGGCCGCTGGCGTCTGAGCAAGACGATCGCCGAGCTGGGATTGCCGCAGAGCGTGCGCGACGTGGTCAGTCGCCGGGTCGAGCGCCTCGGGGACGAGCTGCGGGAGATCCTGACCGCGGCCGCGGTGATCGGGCGCAGCTTTGATCTGGATGTGCTCACACGGCTGCTGGATCGGGGTGAGGATGAGATCCTGGATGCGCTCGAGACCGCGCTGGAGGCCTCGGTGGTGATCGAGTCGCCCGAACGCGTCGGTCGATTCAGCTTTTCCCATGCGCTGATCCGGCACACGCTCTACGACGCGCTCAGCGCCACCCGACGTGCCCGCATGCACACGCGCATAGCCGAGGCTCTCGAGGATCTCTGCGGTGAGGACCCGGGAGAGCGGCTGCCGGAGCTGGCCAACCACTTCTTCCGCGCGGTCATCGCGGCGGACCAGAGCAAAGCGGTCAGCTACTCCCGACTGGCTGGGGAGAGAGCCCTGGCGCAGCTCGCCCCCGACGAAGCGCTGCGGTGGTTCAACCAGGCGCTCGAGCTGCTCGGGAAAGAGGGCGAGGCGAGCGAGCGCTGTGACCTGTTGAGCGGCATCGGCGTGGCCCAGAAGCATCTCGGTGACCCGGAGTTCCGAGCCACACTGCTGGAGGCGGCGGTGATCGCCCGGCGAGCCGGGGACGTGCCCCGGCTCGTGCGGGCCACGCTCGAGAACACGCGGGGCTGGCATTCGTCGACCGGCGAGGTCGACGCTGAGCGCGTGGATGGACTGGAGGCAGCAATCGCGGCCGTGGATCCGGAATCCTCCGACCGTGCGGTACTGCTCGCGCTGCTTGCGGCTGAGCTGGCGTTCTCGGGCGATTATGCGCACGTCAGCGCGCTCGTAGACGAGGCGCTGGCCGGCGCCCGCGCCCACCCGGACCGGAGGGCGCTGGCCCGCGTCCTCTACTACGTCTGCAACGCCCAGCTCGGCTGGGCCGACACGGCTCAGTCGATGTGGGAGCTGACCGGCGAGCTCGAGACGCTGGCCGACGAGCTGGCCGACCCGCTCATGCAGTGGGGGGCGGCGCAGTGGCGCTTCGGCGCGGCCCTGCAACTCGGCGAGATCGGCGAGATGGAGCGGGCAGTGATCCGCTCTCGCGCGATCGGCGAAGAGGTGGGCCAGCCCGCGCTGCGCTGGGCGCCGGCCTACTACACCAGCACCGTGCACCAGTTCTACGGCCGGATCGAGCAGGCGGAGGCGGCGACGCTGGCGGCGGCGGGGATAGGCTACGAATCGGGACAGGCCGACGCGCTGATGATCGTCGGCGTGCAGCTGTTCGCCATCCGCCACGAGCAGGGCAGATTGTCAGAGCTGGTCGACATCGTTGCCCAACGTGTGGCCGAGACGCCTGGCCTTCCGACCCTGCAGGCGACGCTCGCCTTCACCTACAGCGAGCTCGGGCGCCTCGACGAGGCCCGGGCGATCTTCGAGCGCGCCGCCGACGATGACTTTGCCTCGCTCCCGTTCGACATCGGCTGGGTCAACGGAATGGCGCGCTACGCCGAGATCGCCGCGCGCCTGGGAGCGGTTGGGCCGGCCGCCGTCATCTACGAGAAGCTGCTGCCCTACCGACACCAGATCGTCACCTCGATCTTCACCGTAACTGGATCGGCCGAGCGAACGCTCGGTGTACTGGCCGCGACGCTCCAGCGCTGGGACGCGGCCGAGCAGCACTTCGCCGCTGCGGCCGAGATCCACGAGCGGCTCGGAGCCAAGCTGTTCCTCGCCCGTACGTGGATGAACTGGAGCCGCACGCTGCTTGCCCGCGGAGACGCCTCCGATGTTCAGCGCGCACGGGCGATGCTCGAACAGGCCGCCGAGCTTGCCCGACAGCACGGAGGCGCAGCGGTGAAGCGCGATGCCGAAGCGCTGTTGGCAGACCCGCTTGGCGTCTGAGCTGCACCGCATCCTCTGCCCGCTCTGTGCCGCCCGGCGAGCAGCTTCGCCAGGCGCTTGCCGGCCCGCTCCTCTCCATCGGCGCCAGTCTTCCACGCGCGTGCGCTCTGCGGCTCGTCGACGACGCGGGCAAGGACCACTCCCAGCCTGCGCGACCAGCCCCCGGCCACCGCCGGGCATCGCGTTTCATGCGCCGAACGTCGGCGCCCGGTAGCCCAAGGCCGCTTGCCGGTGAACTCGTCGATGGCCGCGCAAGGTCGGGCGAACATTGGCCTCGAACTCGCAACAGCTCTGACGAACACCAGGGGCAGGACGGCTGACTTTAGACTTGGCGGCATGGACTTCGGAGTCGGCTACTTCCCCACCCACGATGGACTCAGCCCGGGGGCGATCGCCCGACTGGTGGAGGAGCGCGGGCACGAGTCGCTGTTCTTCGCCGAGCACACGCACATCCCGGCCAGCCGCGAGTCGCCCTGGCCCGGGGGCGAAAAGCTCCCCCCGAAGTACTTCCACACCTACGACCTGTTCGTCGCCCTCACCGCTGCTGCCGCTGCGACGTCGCGGCTTCGCGTCGGCAGCGGCATCTGCCTGATCGTGGAGCGCGACCCGATCACCACCGCCAAGGAGGTCGCCTCGGTCGATCATCTCTCCGGCGGGCGTCTCGAGTTCGGCATCGGCGCAGGCTGGAATCGCGAGGAAATGCGCAACCACGGCACCGACCCCCGAACCCGCATGCGCTTGATGGCCGAGCGGGTCGAGGCAATGAAGGCGATCTGGACCCATGAAGAGGCGAGCTACAGCGGCGAGTTCGTGAGCTTCGAGCGCATCTGGTCCTGGCCCAAGCCCGCCCAGCGCCCGCACCCGCCGGTGCTCGTGGGCGGCAACGGCCCCACCGTGCTGGACCGCGTGCTCGCCTTCGGCGACGCCTGGTTTCCAAACTACGGGCGTGGTGGTGGCGATATCGCCGAGCGAGCGGCCGAGCTGCGCGCCAGGGCCGACCGGCATATCGACGTGATCCCGATTGGCGTGCCCGCCGACCCAGGCGTGCTTGAACGGCTGGCCGGCGTGGGCTGCCGGCGCGCGATTCGCTGGCTCCCCTCCGGAGGCCTTGGCGCCGTCGTGCCGGCACTCAAGCGCTGGGAGTCCGCGATCGCGCAGTTCACCGGCGAGGCGTGACACCTCAGCAGGCGCGGGAGCGGTTCGCCGCCGCGCGCGTGGCCCGGCTGGCCACGATCGATCCGAGCGGGCGCCCGCATCTCGTGCCGATCGTCTTTGCGGTGGACGGCAACATGGTCTACAGCGCTATCGACGACAAGCCCAAGCGCACGACCGAGCTGCGGCGGCTCGGCAACGTCCGTGCCAACCCTTCGGCCTCCCTGCTCGTCGACCACTACGACGAAGATTGGTCGAACCTGTGGTGGGTGAGGGCGGACGGAAGCGGACGCGTGCTCGAAGCCAGCACGGCCGAGGCCGAGCACGCAATCACGCTGCTGGCCGAGCGCTATCCCCAACAGCGCGCGGTGGGCGCGGTGCTGGCGATCGACGTCGCGCGCTGGAGCGGATGGACCTCGGGTTGACGGGCGGCATCGGCGGCAGCGGCGCGGGCGGCATTCCCAACTGCGCACGAGATAAGCCTACGCCTGGAATACACGCCGGCCAACGAAGGAGCCGCATTCAAACGCGCCACCCTCCGGCCGGGCGGGGGCATTCTGGTACGTGCTTGTGTGTCCGAGCAGTTTTCCATTAGGTTCTCGGAGCCCACTGCTGACGAAAGTTAGGAACCCTATGGTGAAGATCGTTGTTCTATACGGGCCGCCGACGGAGCCGGCGGCGTTTGAGGACTATTACGCAAACACCCATCTTCCGCTCGCATCCAAGATGCCGAATGTCGAGCGCTTCGAGGCCAGCCGGGTCGTTGGGACGCCCGACGGCGGCGAAGCGCCGTACTACCGAATCGCGGAGCTCTGGTTCGACAGCCAGGACACCCTCCAAGCGACGATGGCCTCTCCCGAGGGGCAGGCGACCGTCGCAGACATTCCAAACTTCGCAACCGGAGGAGCGACCGTCGTCATCGCCGCGGTTGACTAACTCGCGGGAGCAGCGCGTACGGGTGAGTAGCGACGTGGTGGCGGATTGAAGACTGCCGCTCTGGACGAGCTGCGACAGGCGCCAGGCATGAAAAGGGGCCCTACCTCGTAGGCTCTCACTGTCCACAATCGCAGGAGTGAGATGAACCCGCTTGACGAGCGTTTTCGCGATCGAGGAGGCGCGATCCGTTGGACAAGGGTGGGAACTGGGCCGCCGATCGTGCTCGTGCACGGAACACCGTATTCGTCGCGGATCTTCAGCGGTATCGTCCCGGCGCTGGCCGTGCACCGCGAGGTGTTCCTGTTTGATCATCTCGGCTACGGACAGTCCGAGCGTCGCGAGGGCCAGGATCTGAGCATCGCCGCTCAGGCCCGGCGATTTGCGGCCCTGCTCGAGCACTGGCGACTCGATGCGCCGAGCGTGGTCGCGACCGACATCGGCGGCGCCATCGCGTTGCGCGCCTTGCTGCTTGAAGACGCCGCATTCGCAGACCTCCTGCTGTTCGATGCGGTGACCGGCGGTGACTGGGAGCGTGGCCTGTTCGCGCTCATGCTCAACCACACCGAGGTCTTCGAGGCGCTCCCGGACTACGCGCACCGCGCTCTGGTCGCCGCGCACATGCGCAACGCGACCCAGCTGGGTTTTCGTCCCGGACTGCTTGAGGAGCTGCTTAAGCCTTGGGTCGGCTCCGAGGGACAGGCTGCCTACTACCGGCAGTACAGGCAGCTGCGGCAGGTCGACACGGCGGAGTACGAACATCTGCTCAGCACGATCGCAATCCCGGTTCGGATCCTGTGGGGCCGCCACGACCGGATCCTCCCGGCGGAATATGCTGAGTGGATCGCCGCACGTATTCCGGATGCTCCGTTGACCTGGGAGGAGAACGCCGGACACCTGCTCGCCGAGGACACTCCGGCCCGACTTCTCGCTGAGATCCTCAACCAAACGACCCGGACCTAGCACCCGCAGCGGACCCGGGCCTCCTGTCAGGGTCGACCAGACCGCTCCCTCCACGAAAGCTCAGAAGTTTCGACTGGTCGTTCGCGCCGGCTCGTAGTTCTGCTTCGGACGACGTGCAGCAATGCCGCAGCTGCCCGGCGCCGGGGCTCCGGTGGCGATCGCTTCTCGCGCAAGCAATCACTCAGGCGTGGACGGCAAACTGACGGTTGATGCCGCAATGCACATCAAGCGGGGGGAGAAGACCTGAGATGGTCTCGTAGCCGGATCGGCCAGCGGAGTGATCGCTCGAGCGGCGGGTTGATGCGATGAGTGTTGGCCCCTGCGGCGGTCAACATATCGATCCACCCCGACCAGGAGACGATGTCCATGCCAGGACCACTGAGCGACGCCCATGCCGTGACCAAGCTTCCCGCCCAGGACCTCGACCGAGCGCGTCGGTTCTATCACGACAAGCTCGGACTTGACCCGGTCGAGGAGCGCGACGGTGGTCTTCGGTTCATCTGCGCGGGCACGGAGTTTCATTTATTCAGATCCTCTGGAGCCGCTTCAGGCGCATCCACACAGATGGGATTCGAGGTCGCCGACATCTCGGCAGTCATCGGAGATCTGCGTCATCGCGGGGTCACGTTCGAAGCCGTCGAGGTCCCAGGCTTCGAAAGGCAAGGCGAGATGGTGGTCGTGCCCAACAACTACCCAAGTAGAGGTTCCGGAGAGCTTGGCGCCTTTTTCTACGACAGCGAAGGGAACCTCCTCGCCCTCGGCCAGGCGACCGATGGCGGGGACGCGAGAGGCCCGCGACTCGCGTCGATACGTGCAAATGTGGCAGCGGCGGCCGTGCCCGATGCGACTCATGTGGGCATCGATGAGCTCGAGGCGGTCGAGGAGTTCTTAGAGGGCTTCACGTTTCGCCGGGCCGGAGCCCAAATGGGCGTGACACCGTTCGGTATGTCGATCATCGATATGCCAGCGGAGACGACCGCCTACCCGGAGCACGACCACTCCTCCGAGGGACCCGGGAATCCGCCCGCCCACCAGCTCGGGCAAGAGGAGGTCTACATCGCACTGCGCGGTTCTGCCGACGTGCAGGTCGACAGCCACCGGTACAAGCTGGACGCAGACCACATCATCCGCGTCGGGCCGACGGCACGCCGCAAGGTCCTGCCGGGTCCTGACGGCGTTCGGCTCCTCGCGATCGGCGGATTTCCCGGTCGAGCTTACGATCGAGCCTCCACCATCTGAAGCGAAGCAGCAGCCAAGCCATAGCTGAGGACGCCGAGCGGAGCGTGCGATGGCGACGATCGACGACCGCAGTGCCGCGAGCGGGACGCCGACCGCAACCGACAGCGGGCCCTGCTTCGGCGTGGGGACGCCTATGCCGGCCGCGTCGGCAAGACACCCGGAATGCGCGAGGCGAGCGAGTGCTTCGGCGACGGAGAGTACGCGTCTGCCGGCACCGGCCGCTGCCGGTTGCTCGCGACGTAGGGGAACCGCGTGGATCAGTACTTTCGCGTCGCTTGCGATCGGCCTTGCCGCCCGGCGGCTGGTGCGAGCGAATTACCTGGTTCCGAGGCGAACGCCGAGGGTAGGTCAGGATGAAAGTGACTTCCGCGATGCCGCGGCCATGTCCGCACAAGAGCGGGCAGCGTCTGACTGAAAGACGGAGAACGATTGCGCGGAGACAACGGAAAGGTCCTCAGGACAGCGAGCTCTCGGCCGAGTGCAGGGCTAGCGTTCGCGCCGCACGCCGGGTGCGCCCCGCGCCGGGAAGTTCGACGGTGCGAGCTGCCACGACGAAACGCCCGTCGCAGGCTCCGATGAGGACGAGCGGACGGCGGCGGTTGGCGAGGGACGACACCTGCCAAGGCCGTCGTGACGGACCGGGAGATATAACCAGCCAAGGGAGGAAGAACATGGCCCGTGCCAGTAAACGAAGCCGGAATGACTTGATCGACACCATCAACGCCGCGCTGGAGATCGTCGATGATGTGGCCGAGGAGGCGGATGGGGATCTCGTTCGCGCCGTAATCGCTGCCTTCGCTCTCAAGGAGATCTCTGAAGGCAACTACGCGGAGGATCGCGAGGACGAAGAGCAGGCTCCGGGGGAGGACGAGGAAGAGCCAGAGGCACAGGAGCAAGAGCCCGAGGACGAAGAGCCCGAGGACGAAGAGCCCGAGGACGAAGAGGCTGAAGAAGAGTCCGAGGACGAAGAGCCCGAGGCCGAAGAGGCTGAAGAAGAATCCAAGGAAGAGGAACCAGAGGCAAAGCCGCAGCCGCCGAGGCGCGCCCGAGGGCGTAGCAGCAGCCGGAGCAGCAGCAGCGCAAGCAAGAGCGGCGCAAGCAAGAGCAGCCCCAGCAAGAGCAGCCCTAGCAAGAGCAGCCCCAGCAAGAGCGGCAGCGGCAGCCGGAGGAGGGCCAGCAGCGGTTCTAGCGCCAGCCGGAGCAGCCGAGCGAAGAAGTAAGGCCCTCCGCAGGCGAGGCGGCGGTCGCGCTGGCCCGCATCGGCATCAGCGTCACGCATAGCCAACTATCGCGACGCGACCCGAGATCAGCGACCAAGCCGTTGCGTTTAGAACGCTCCATGCTCCGCAGGCGAGCTTTTCGTGGAAGGAAAAGCGGGCGGCCGCCGCCGTTGCGTCGATAAGGTCTCGCCATGGCTCAGGAAGCGAAACTCAAACACGGTCCGACGGGTGCCGTTCCCGTGGGCGAGGGATGGTTTGTCGTCAACGCTCGCGATGCCCGCTGGCACCATGCGCCGGGTCGTTCTGCAGTGTGCGAGTTCGAAGGGGATACGCCCTTCGCGCAGCTGGGCATCAACCTCAGCGTGCTGGGGCCGGGGCAGGCAATGTCGCAATACCACTGGGAGGCTGACCAAGAGGACTTTCTGGTCCTCGCTGGCCAGGCCCTTCTGATCGTCGAGGGAGAGGAGCGGCCGCTACGAACGTGGGATCTCATCCACTGCCCGGCTGGGGTAAGTCACGTGATCCTCGGCGCAGGAACAAGTCCGTGCGTCGTGGTGGCTGTTGGGGCTCGTGACCACTCGCAAGATGCCGACTGGGGCGCATATCCCGTCGACCCTGCCGCCCTGCGCCATCGCGCCGGGGTCGAGCGAGAAACGACTGAGCCGGGGGAAGCCTACGCGGGCATGCCTCGGCGCCAGCCGGCGGCGTTTCACGCTGACTGGTTGCCCGAGTGAGCAGTCTGAGCTGCACTTCCCTTTCGTCGCCATTTGGCACTCTGACCAGGCTGATGGTCGGCGCCGGATCCGAAAATTAGTGCCACGGACGGAGTGCGGAGGCTGCCCTAGGTAACCCGGACGGCCGTGCACGCCGCCGCGCGGCCCTGCCATCGGCGATCACCGCGTCGTCATCGCAGCGATTGCGTACGGGCGCGGCCCGCTCGCGGGCATTGGACGGGCGCCGCTCGAGATGTGCCCCTGCCCGTCGAGAGCGGCCGTCGCCCTCGCCCGTGGCTGCTCGCCGCACGGGTGGTGAATCTAGTCAGAGGTGGTCGAAGGGCGCTGGGGTCGGGGTCTGCGTCGCAGCGAGTCTGGTGAGGGCGCTGAGCAGCCGGTCCACCGAGTCTTCTACCTGGTGGTGCGCAGCGAGCGCCCAGACGGCAGGTTCGTTGGTCGGGTAGACGTCTCGGCGGCCGCGCGGGAGCGCCACGGGGAGATTGTCGACCGGTCGCACGACGGTGATCGCGGCCTGGAGGTACTCCCGATCTGCCGGGCGCAGCGGGCGGTCGCGCAGCACGCCCGCGATGTCGCCGTGGCGGCGGATCATCGCTGCCGCGGTCACGGCGCCAACGCCCTTGAGCCCGGGAAGTCCGTCGGAGGGGTCCCCGCGCAGGATCGCGAAGTCGGCGTATCGACGGCCTGGGATCGAGTAGCGGCGCGCGATCTCGATCTCGTTGATCACCGCCAGTCCTGACCGCTCCGGATATAAGACGCGCACACGTGGATCCTCCACCAGCGCGAACAGATCCCGATCACCGCTGGCGATCTCAACGGTCCCGGAGGCGAGCCTGGTCAGGGTGGCGATCACGTCCTCGGCCTCGTAATCAGCGACACCAACGACGTCGATCCCAATGTGTTCAAGCAGCTGGGTGATCACCGGAAGATGGGCCACCAGTCCGGGCGGCACCGGCTCAGAGACCCGGTGGGCCTTATAGCCCGCGATCAGGTCCACTCGCCACTGGGGCCGCCATGCCCAGTCCTCGGCGATCACCAGCCGGCGGGGCCGGCGGTCGCCGACCAGCCGCGCCAGCCTGTCCAAGAAACCGCCGATAGCGTTTCCGTCAGCCTCCGAAACACGCGCGCTGGCCAGCGCGCCGTAGTAGGCGCGAAAGATCAAGCTCGATCCATCAATCAACAACCACTCGCAGGCCATCCTCGTGCCATTCTGCCGCGCCCATCACCGGGCCAGGCTCGCGCCATGTGACGCTGTTAGGCAATTGGCAGACTGCCCACCGGACCGCTGACCACCGCCGAGTGCTCCGCCGAAGGCAGATCCGGACGAGCCGGACGATGGCTTGGTCGCGACATTCCGATCGCGCGGTGCTCGGCGTGCCCGAGTGCCGAAGCGATGGTCCGCGACAGGCGCAACTTCCGCGCGATCCGAGACGGTGCGCGGGTCGCTGTGAGAGTTGCCTCGACATAGGAGAGCAGGACGTCAAGTGCTCTGTCCGGGCAGATGCGTCGCCGGCTTGAGATTGAAGGCCAGGGCAATCGCGAGGAGGGGGATGGCGGCGATCACCAGGAAGGCCCCGCGAGGGCCGTGGTGGTCGGCGACAATGCCGAGGACGGGTTGGAAGAGGCCGCCGGCGCTGACGGCGAGTCCGAGGGTGACACCGGCGGCGGTGCCGGGCCGACCCGGAAGGTAGTCCTGCCCGAGCTTGATCAGGACAGCAAACGGGATGTTGGTGATCAGGCCGACGATCGTGATGAGCGGCAGTGCTGCGTATCGGTTGTCGCAGAGCAGCAGGACGGCGAAGGCGGGGATCAGCAGGCAGTTGCCGAGCTGCACGGTGCGGGTTGGGCCGAACCGGTCGCTGATTCGTCCGCCGATCAGCGTTCCGAGGATGCCGCCGGCGAGTTCGAGGGTCAGCGCCGCGCCGCCCAGGCCGGAGGACGCGCCGAGGTGGCGGATCCAGTAGAGCGAGACGAACGTGTTGACCCCGAATGAGATGCATGAACGTGTCAGCTCGACAACGGTCAGCAGCGCGAACATGCACGGCCGGCCGGTCGCGGCGTGGTGTGCTGTGATGCTGGTCTGCGCCAGGCGTCGACGCTGATGGCCGGCGAGGATGGCGGCCATCAGCACGGCGGGCGGGATGAAAAAAGCCATCGCGTGCAGCCCCCACGCGTCTAGCGCGGGCGTTGCGAGGGCGGGCGCGAGGAAGAAGCCGGTGCTGCCGCCGGCTGCGAAGTAGCTCATCGCGGTCGCGCTGTCCTCGGCGGCCTGGCGTGCATCGCGACCGGCGGGGGGATGGAACATCGCGATCCCCAGGCCCGACAGGACCAGAAGCGCGAACACGGCGGGATAGGAATGGATGAGCCCAGCCAGTCCCGCGCCGACGCCCGCGAGGATCAGGCCAAGCGGCGCCATCCAAAGCAATGGACGGCGATCGGCGATCAGTCCGATAAGCAGCTGGGGCACGGCGCTGCCGACGGTCGCCGCGAGCGCCAGGCCGGCGGCGGCTGCGTAGCTGTAGTGGCGTTCCAGCACGAAGAACGGGATCGCGGCCGGCACAAGTCCTTGGTAGAGATCATCAACGGCGTGGGCGCTGGACCACACGCGCATCCGCTTCCACTCCGCCAGGCGGGGGCGACCAATATCGGTGACGAGACCTGCGGGTGGCTGAAGTTCGAGGGGATCAACACTCGTCTCGTTCATGAACGGCCAAGCTACGCGTCCTGGCCGCGGCGGGCTTCCGATAATCTGCCCATTAATGTCGGAGATCCGTCATGAGCCGTTTGCGCCCACCGTGGGATGGGAACTGGCCGGCGGGGACACCATCGAACGTCACTGTCACGACGACCATCAGCTCGTGTACGTCAGCGCAGGCGTTCTGGAGGTGCAGACCGCCACCGGGAGCTGGGTCGTTTCCCAAGATCGCGCCGTCTGGCTGCCGGCGGGAACGTGGCATGAGCACCGGTTCTTTGGGTCAAGCCGCTTCTACACGGTGGGCTTCCCAGTCCAGGAGCCACCGTGGCCCGAACGGGATCCGACTCTCGTCTCCGTGTCCCCGCTTCTGCGAGAGTTGCTCATCGCATGCGCCGAGCCTGCGCTCACTCGTCCGGAGGTCCGGCGGGTGCGAGCGGTCATCGGCGACCAGCTCAAGCGTTCCCGACAACGTCCCATGACGCTGCCGGCTCCGCGTGACCCGCGCCTCGTTGACGCGTGCGCGCTGGTCAGAAACCGGTTGGGCCAGCAGATCACCCTGGCGGACCTCGCCAGCCAGGTCGGGGCCAGCCAGAGCACCCTCTCACGCTTGTTCCGCCACGAGCTCGGAATGACCTATCCCCAATGGCGGACCAACGTCCGGCTGCGCAACGCCGCGATCCTGCTCTCCAGCGGAACACCCGTGACCGCGACCGCTCACCAATGCGGCTGGCAGACCACGAGCAGCTTCATCGACACCTTCCGCCGCGCGATGGGGCAAACCCCCGGCTTCTACAAGGTCAGCAGGCTCGAAAAGAGACCACCTTCGGTTTAGGGGCCCACGCGGCGGTCTCGGCGGACCGCTGCTCTCTGCGAGAACTGCACGGCTCAGGGCGCGTATCGTCGATGGAGCATCAGGGCGTTCCCCTCGGTGTCCTTGAAGAAGGCCATCTTGCACACGCCGCTGTCGTGCTCCCCGGTGAACTCGACGCCGCGCTGCTCGAGGTTGCGCTTGGCCTCGGGAACGTCTGCAACCCTCAAGGCCAGCGGCGCCGTGTGCGGCGTGAATGGCGTGCCCATCTGGGTGGGATCCACGAGGTAGAAGGAGACGTTGCCCGTCTCGATCTCTGGCCACGCCGCCTGCCAGTCGGGACTGTCCATGCCGAGCGTGACGCGGTAGAAGGTCTTGGCTCGGTCGATGTCCTGGACTGGGATCGAGACGAAGTCAGTGCGCTGAACGTCCAAGGACGCGGTGTTGGTGTCAGATTGGCTCATGGCTCACAGCGTCGCATGACCAGCGTTGCCCGGGCTTGGAAAAATGCGACCGATGTCGCCCACTCCGGTCACCCCCCGATCTGCCTCCAGAGTCACCGGCATGATCCGCGTGGCTCCCGATCCCGACCTCGCGGACGTGGTGGAGCAGCACTGGATCGTCTGCTGGGATCGCCGCGGGCTACCTGCGCTGCGCCACGAGGTGCTGCCCGATCCCGCCGTCAATCTCGCCGTCGAGCCTTCTGGCGCGCTGCTGTACGGCGTCGGGTCGGGATACACGGTACGCGAGCTCCAGGGGAGCGGAACGGTGGTGGGGACGAAGTTCCGGCCGGGCGGGTTCTCCGGGTTTCGCGCTGAGCCAGTGTCGGCGCTCAGCGGGCGCGTGCTGACCATGTCTGACGCCTTCGGGGCGGCGGGGGTGCAGCTTGACGCCGCGCTGGCGGCTGCATCCGACGTCAGCGCGATCGTCGCGGTGGTAAGCGCCTTCCTGCGCACCCGCCGAGGGCCGCCCGACGCGCACCAGGCGCTCGTCATGGAGATCCTCGACGCCATGCGGGCGGCACCTTCGGGCATACGCGTGGCCGACCTGGCTGCTGACTTCGCCATCTCCACGCGCACTATGCAGCGCATGTTCACCCACCACGTAGGCGCCTCCCCGAAGCAGGTGCTGCAGCGTCTGCGCCGCCAGCGGGCGGTGGACCTCTTCGGTGACGAGCGGCCGCTGCACCTGGCGCAGCTTGCCGCCGAGCTCGGGTACTTCGACCAGGCGCATCTAGCCCGTGACATACGCGGAACGCTCGGCCGCAACCCCTCGGCAGTGGCGGCGAGCGCCTAAGTCATCAGGGCGTGCGCCGCCTGAGAGTGGCGGCGCCGAGTGCGAGAACTAGCAGCGTTGCCGGGCGACGTTTGCAGCAGCGTCGGCCAGGAAGACGCGACGCGAGGTGGTCACAACTTCCAAGCTGCGACGTTATGCAGGTATGCGCTGGTCGTGGGCCACCGATGCCGAGCTTCTCGCAGCCACCGGTTCGGACCTGGAGGCGTTTGGGGAGTTCTAACGATCGCCCAGATCAAGCTGACCGACGCGCGCCGTCGGGGTCAGGTGGAGAACCGTCTGACTGCTCTGATTAGTCCCCGGTAGCCACAATTGGACTGTGCCTACCGTCTTGATCGAGTTGCCCGGGGGTGAAGGCATGGTTCGCCGTGACGATGGCGAGATCGTGCTCTCGCACGACGTCACCCTGGACTGGGGCCAACCACTCCAACCGTGGGACAGGTATGAGCCGATTCGGATCCGGCTCAGCGATGAGCGGATGCTGTTCGGCGGACTGCTCCCGCCGGGAGCGGTCAGCGTCGAGGCGGTTGAGGCGACGGGCGTCCGGAAGGCCGCTGCGGTCGGCGGCGGCACCTATGCGGTGATCTTTGAGGATCGAGAGCCCAGCGAACCCGCCCTGGGCTACCGTGACGCGGCAGGCGCGTTCGTCCACCGGCCGATGCCCGCCGAGTACAGGCATCGGCCGGTCACCGATGCCGAGGAGCCTTGCCCGGTATGCGGGGCGGTCCAGTACGACGAGTACTTCCCGACCGAGGAGTGGCGGGCTGGCGGAGGCACAAAAGGCACCGACACGTTCGTGCCCAGCCCTCTCGTTGTCTGCCGCACATGCGGGCACCAGGAGCAGTCCGGAGGGTTCTTCCGCATGGGGCAGGCTGATGATGCGGACGAGGATGAGGGTGCCCGGGCTGCCCGGATGGCTCGCCTCCGCGTGGAGCAGGCGGCGCGGCGTTGGTACTCCAACAAGATCACGCTGATGGCCGTCACGTTCCCGATTTACGCGGCCGAGGGCTGGCCGGCGCGGATCAACGGAAGCGGCTCAAACGGTGATGATCTCACGCAGCTGGCCATCGCCCACGCGGACCCGCTGCCAGACTCGATGTTCGTCGCGCGGCCGCGGATCGAGGTCACCACCTCGATCGACCCGCACCAGCCGGGCGAGCTCGCCGCGGCTTGTGATGCGTTTGCCTCGGGGATCGAGGCCGAGGCCAACCGGCAACCCACCGAAGGTCTCTCCGATGCCGCCCTCACGCTCTGGTTCCGAGCCGCCCGCCGCCGGCGCCTGACCGGCTCTCACGAAGCGCCGGTCAGCGAAACCGAAATCACCATCGACGGCACGCGCGAGACGTTTCTGACAGTCGGTACCCCGAACGCTCACTGGGTTGCGGTCCGTCGCCACCACGGCGTGACGGTCACGATCGCTGCGCGTGAGGTCGCCCCGGCGTCGCTCATCATCGAGCCGATCGCGGATCCAATTGCCCGCCTCCTCGGCCCGGAACCTGACGAGCCATGAGTCGCTCGCGAGCCGCCTGCACGCTGGTCCGCGGGGTCAGTACTCGTTCTTGAACGCGAAGTAGGAACCGCGAATCGTTCCGGCCAGTTTTGACTTCTGGCGCGCGAATTTGAACTTCGAGGCGAGCTCCGCGGGGACTTCCATCCCTTCGGACAGCTTGAATCCGACCGCCCGCTTCTTGGCGTCGTCAACGGTGTACATCACGTTGATCGACAGACCGCTCTCGTAGAAGACGTAGGCAATTCGGATGTTCTCGACCTGGAAGGCCGTAGCCTCGAGAGGGCGAGACGAGACGACGATGTCACGTTCTTCCTCGAGGATCCGGTGCACCCAGTCGATCGTCGTCTTGGCGTCGCCTGCTGGCTCCACGGTGAAGACATGGTCGTACTTGTTCTTGAAGTAGCGAGCCTCATGCGCACGCAAGCCAGCGAGCGCGGTCGCGACCGGAGACGACTCCAGGCCGACTGTCGAAACGGTGTTGAAATCCACGGCATACGGCATGACGCACTCCCCGACGCGGATGGCGGTTTACATCGGCCGGAGGATATGGGCTCCGGTCAGTTACGGGATGGCAAGCTGCCGGGTCCGAAGAGCTTCAGGGGCGTCAGCGTGGGGCGCCAGCCGGGAGAACAGGGTGGGGGTCCGTCAAGCCGGCCTGGAGGTCACGGATGATTGTGCCCAGGGGCCCCGAGGCGAGAAGCCCCGGCCCGAGGGGACCGGATGCATCCTTCCCGACGGGCGGGAGCAGTCGCAGGGCGGCCATGGCCGCCGCGGACATATGACCAAGCTGCCAGCGGATCTCCTCACCGACGGCGTCTGGCCGACCGGGGGCGGCTAGGCCGGCTGCCTTGGCGGCATAGGCGGCGGCGCCCAGGGCGTGCGCGCCCATATGTGGGACGGCTGCGGCCTGTCCGGCTGCACGGGCGGCGGCCGCTGCCGCGGGAGCCCTCACCTCACGAGCGGCCCCAGCATTGATGAAACGGCGGCGGATCTCTTCCGCGACGCCAAGCTCGCCCCGCGCGAACGCCCGCGCGCGAGCGATTGCCTCACGGGGACGGCTATCTCCCGGAGCGTCCGCCTCGAATAATCTCAACACCCGCCCCGCGCAGTCTGCCGCCCATAGCGCGACGATTCGCCGGTTGGCTTCGCTCAGCGTCTGCGGAGAGCCCATGCCTACATCGTCGCACGCGTGTCGCCACGTGCGGAGGTACCTGTGCCTCGGCCGCTCGGGCGGTTGGCCCGTAGCCGCTCAGGCTGCGGCGATCGGGCTGTCGAGTGGGGCTCCGGGCCGGGTGGCGCGGGTGCGTCGCCAGTGGGCCCAGGTGCGTCCGAGGGTGTAGGCGAGGGCGCTGATGGCGCCGACAAAGAATCCGATCGGCCAGTTGGTTTGGTAGCAGCCGACGATGGCCGCCCAAACGGTGATCAGGGCGATGATGACCGAGAGGAGGATGGCCAGCGGCGGGCGGTCGGTAAGCGAGCGGGCCGCGGCGGGCGGTCCGATCATCAGCGAGAAGATCAGCAGCGCGCCGACGACAGGTACGGTGAGGGCGGTCGCGAAGGCCAGCACGAGCAAGAAGGCAAGCTCGATGTGGTGATTGGGTATGCCTCTGGCCTCGGCGATCTCAGGGGCGATCGAGGCCAGCAGCAGCGGCCGGTACAGGACGGCAATCGCCGCGATGCAGCCGGCGGCGAGTAGTGCTGTCGGGAGCAGCTCGGTGGTCGAGACGCCGAGGACCTCGCCGAACAGCAGCGAGAAGAGCTGTGGCTCGTATTCGCCTGAGCGGCTGATGAATACCGCGCCGACGGCGAGGCCGAGGACCAGTGCAAGGGCGGTGACCACGTCGTGGCGGCCGCGGCGGCCGAGGGTCGCGATGGCGACTGCGGCGGCGACGGCAAATCCGGCCAGGCCGAGCAAGGCGCTGAATCCGAGCACGTTGCCGGCGGCGGCGCCCGCGAAGGCGCTGTTGGGGATCGCGTGAGCGGGGAACGCCGAGCCGCGCAGCACGACAAAGAACCCGACGACGCCAGCGAGCAGCGCGATGATCGTGGCGACGATCCAGGTGTTGGTCATGAAGCTAGAGAACACGACGGTCCCGGGTCCTGGCTAGCGGGTCGGGGCGGGGATGGCGGGCGGGGCTCATCGTCGGTCGGTGTGGATCGTCACGGTCGATTCGTTCCGGCGGCCGGTCAGCCGGCGGACAGGTCTTAGGCCGGAGGCGAGGTAGGCCAGGAAAGTGAGGGCGACGATGAAGGAGCTGACCGGGAAGCCGTTGTGGCTTGCGCTCCAGTCGGCGCTGTCGTAGGCGAGCAGCACCCCGAGCCAGGTGGCGCCGACGCCGATGGCGGCGGCGAGCACGAGCGCGGATCCGATCCGGTTGGTCAGCCGCAGGGCGGTGGCGGCGGGTCCGATCAGCAGCGCGGTGGACAGGATCGCTCCGATCACGATCGACGACAGGCCCACGGCGACCGCTAGCGCGGCCATGAAACCGATCCCCACGAGGCGGACTGGGATCCCGCGCGCGGCGGCGATGTCGGGACTGGCGGAGGCGAGCAGCAGCGGTCTGTACAGAGCCGCGACGGCTGCGAGGGTGAGCACCCCGAGTCCGATCACGACCGGGATCGTCGAGGCGGCGACGGTGAAGATCGACCCGAACAGAACCGTCTGTGCGGCGCCGGTGGTCGCGCCGGAGGTGGTGTCGAGGTAGAGAAACAGGGCGGCCAGCCCGGTCGCGGCGCCGAGGACGATCCCGGTGGCGAGGTCCCGGCCGCGGGCGCGCTGCACTCCGATCGCGTCCATGGTTGCGGCGCCGATAAGCCCCAGCCCGACGAACCCCAGCAGCGGGCTGATCCCGAGCAAGAACGCGCCCGAGCCGCCGGCGGCTGATACGTCGGTGAGCGCGTGGCCGGCGAACGACTGGCCGCGCAGCACGGTGAACACCCCAACCACAGCCGACACGATCGCCACGATGCCGCCGATGACCAGCGCGACGCGGACGGGCTGGCTGGAGAAGAACCCCGGTTCAACGAGCCAATGCATCGTGCGTCAGCTCGTGCGAAGCACCGCGTTCGCGGCGCTGTGTGCGTGATGGGTGGCTGTCGGATCGGCGTCACCGGCGACGACGAGTACGCGGCCGTGGACGTGGAGAACCTCGACGTGATGTCCGTAGAGGTCGCTGAGGACATCGGTGCGGATCACCTGCTCGGTGGTGCCTGACGCCGCCCGGCCGTCGGCGAGATACACGACGCGGTCCATCACCGGCAACAGCGGGTTGATCTCATGCGCCGAGAGCAGTACCGCGATCTGTTGTTGCACGGCGATACGGTGCAGCAGCGCGATGATCTCCTGACCGGAGCGCAAGTCGAGGTTGGCCAACGGCTCATCGAGCAACAGCAGCCGCGGTCGGGAGATCAGCGCGTGAGCGATCAGCACCCGCTGCTGCTCCCCGCCCGACAGCGTCCCGACGCGCGCGTCGGCGAACGGCTGCGCGTCAACCGCGGCGAGCATCTCCCCCACCGCGGCACGACGCGTGGCCGATGGGACGGGCATCCCGAAGCGGTGACCATCCAGGCCCAGGCCGACCAGATCGCGAGCGCGCATCGGCATGTCGGGATCGAGCAGCACCTTCTGCGGTACGTAGCCGATCGACTGGTTGCGCCGGCCGCGCGGTCGACCGTCGATCCAGACCCGCCCACGCGCGGGCGGCTGTAGGCCGAGGATGACCCGCAACAATGTCGTCTTGCCGGCCCCGTTCGCGCCGATCAGCCCGAGGAACTCCCCCGCCCCGGCGGAAAAGGAGACATGGTCCAGGATCCGTCGTCCCGCGATGTCGACAGTGACGTCCTCGACGCCGAGCACCTCCCCGTCAGGCCGTCCGGTCGCGCCAGCGCTGTTGTGCTCGGCGGGGGTCATAGGTGCTGCGTCGAGACCTTGGCGGTCACGGCCTTCTGGATCGCGTTGACCTCAGCCAGCATCCACGACTGAAAGTCATAGCCTGGGGTCGGCATCGTCTCATACACTCCGACCACCGGAACCCCGGCATCCAGGGCCGTCTGACGGATCGTGCTGGTCAGCGAGCTGACGACCTGCTGGTTGTAGGCAAACAGCTTGACAGTGTGGTTGGTCAACAGCCCCCTCTCCAGGGTTGTGTCCTGGGGGGTGGGGTCGGTGCCGTTCATGATGTCGGCCTGGAAGCGGAACGGGGTCAGGTTGTTGATTCCCATTGCTTGGAGCAGATAGTCGGCGACGGGCTCGGTCGTCGCCGCGGTCGTGCCGCTGTATTTGGCCTTAAACGCGACGATCGCGTTGTGCAGCGGCGCCAGCGAGGCGTTGAACTTCGCGAGATTCGCATTGAAGTACGCGGCGTGGGTTGGCTGCAGCGCGGACAGGTCGGCGGCCATCACCTTCGCGACCGCGGGCATCGTCCGCGGGTCATACCACAGGTGCGGGTTGGGGGTGGCGGTCGGCAGGCCGAGCACGTTCTGGACAACGATCACCTTGCGCTTCGGGTCAGGGGACGCCGACTCGATCTTGTTCATGAACGCGTCATAGCCGACGCCGTTCTGGACGATCAGCTGGGCGGAGCTGACCTGCTGCGCGACGCTCGGCGAGGACTCATACGTGTGCGGATCGGTGTTGGGGTTGTTGAGGATCGACGACACGTGTACGTAGCGCCCCCCGATCTGCCCCAGCACGTTGGCGTACTCGTTCTCGGCGCCGATCGCCGCGATCGTGCCCTTGGCCCCCAACGACGCCGATGAGGAGGCGCAGCCGGCGAACCCCAGCGCCCCCAATCCAGCCGCCAACACCCGGACGAGAAGCCAGCGTCGCGCTATGCCTGAGTTCATCGAGCAACCTTTTGTCTGATCGTTGGGAAGGCGGAACGGGCCGTCCCGGGCGGCCTGCAAGTCTCGCCGCAGGTTATCATGCGATTGAGACTCTTTCTCATCATTGAGGGTTCTGACGGTCGCTGACGCCGCCACATTCTCGGGGCGCGATCGATCCTCAGCCCATGGTGGGGTGGCGGTGACTACGTCGAACGCCCGCGGCCAGCGGCGGCCTCGGGGGACGCCGAGCCGTCGTGGCGTGACGGCGGGGAGCTACTAGTTCTGACAGGCGCTGCAGGCACCGTGCAGCACGACCTCGTGATCCTCGGTGTGGAACTTCAAGCGACGCGCGAGACGATCGATCGCGCGCTCCAGATCACGGTCGTCGAACGGCATCAGTCGCCCGCAGGAGTCACACAGGAGATGATGGTGGTGCTCACCAGCTGGATCGATCAATTCATAGCGCGCCTGACCCTCCCCAAGCTCCAAGCGTGCGACCAGACCCCGCTCGACGAGCAGGTCCAAGATCCGGTAGATGCTTGCCCGCGCCACCCGCTGATCGCGGTCGCGCAGGCGGTCCTCGATCTCCAGCGCGCTGAGCGCGCACGACTGCCCGGCGAGCAGCTCGATCAGCGCATCCCGGGCGCGAGCCTTCCGATGCCCAGCCTGATCGAGCACCGCCCGAGCGTGCTCAGCCCATTCGTCCTGCGAAACCATCGACATACAGCGCGAGTCTACCTCACTGACAAGACAAGAGTAAGACTCCTTCTCGCTAGTCCTCAGGAGAATCTGGCCAGGAAACGCCTCGAGGCAGCACGGCTGGTGGTCAGCCGCTTGTCGGCGAGTCCGATCTCTTCGATTCGGCCGTGGCGGACCTTGAGCACGCCGCGGCTCGCTCCCGCGGGGGCGAGGTACCAGGAGTTCAGGCCGATACGAAACCGTCGGCCGACCTTCAGCCGCCGCGCGACGGCGGCTAGCTTGGCCCCGGGGTGAACGCCGTGCAGCGAGTAGCTCGGGTTGGCGGTCAGCACGAGGATGGCGCGACCACGCACGCGCGCTCGCTTCGCCCGTGAGAGGCTCCGGAGCAGCGCAGGAGAGGGGTAACCGACGCGGATGCCGTTGACGGTTGGACAGAAGAAGTCCATGTAGCGGCGGTGCCGGGTGGAGAAGCTGGGGAACAGGCGGCGGATCTGGCCCCGGGTCGTGCCCAGTCTGACCGGGCCGACCGACGAGCCGGCGACAAAGCCGGGGGCGCGGGTGCAGGCGGCGTCGGGACCGAACGGGATCGAAGCCGGCGCCGGTCCCAGCGGCCGGCCGCCGTAGATCACGTGACCGTTCGCGTCTTGATAGGTCATCCACGGGATCGTTGGCTGCTGGTCCACGCCGGGCTTGCTGAAGTCACAGACCCCGTTCGGGAACAGCGACTGCAGCTGCGCCCACTGCGCGTCGGTGAACGGAATCGCCCCGAAGTTGTCAGAGCGACTCAGCGGCTTGAGCTGGCACTTGTTGGTGTCGGTTGAGATCGCGTCGCCGGCGACGGTGCGTGGCGTCCCGTAGATCGGCACGACGCCTGGCGGGCAGAGCCCGTTGGAAACCTTGTTCCCGTTTCCGTCGTAGCACTCGTCGCCGAGGTCGGAGGGCTTGTCGGCGGCGATCTTCTGCGCCTGCGTCCTCGAGCTCGTGTCCTGCTCGACCGCGCCGAGCCAGCGATCCATCGCGATCAGGCTGGTGAGGTTGCACTGGGTGTCGCCGATGATCGTCGCCGGACCCTCCCAGATGAGCTGGTTGTCGTGGTTGCCGTGCTCGCGATCCAGGCGCGCGCGTACCGCGAACGCCCGGTAGGCGTCGTGGAAGGCGCCGGGGTCGGGGCCGCGGCAGTCGATGATCGCGGTCTGGTCGAGGTTGTTGGTCTCGTTGATCATGCCGCTGCGGTAGGCGTTGGCCAGCGCAGCCCCACGCGTCGCGATGCGGCTCGCGGTCGGGTTGGTGTCGATGTCCACCCCGCCGATCTTCTCGTTCAGGTCGACGAACTGCGAGGGCAGGATCTTGCCCTGCTGCAGCGCAGCGAGTCCGTACTCCACGCCGACATTGTCGATCGGTGGCACGGCAAAGCCGCGACCGACCTTGATCTCGCTCGGGGACCAATACGAATGCGGATCGGGCCCGAATATGTTGATCGCCGCGTCCTGGATGTCACAGCGGACGCCGCCGGGGTTGGTCTGCGCGTTGTAGCGCTGAGCGTCGGTCACCCCGGCGCAGTTGTCGGTCGGTACGGCCACGTGCCACTGGGCGTTATCGCTGACTTCGGAGTTGACGATTGACACGTGCCCCTCGGCGTCGGCCATCTGCGTCGGACTCCACGCTACGCCAGTCCCCCATTTCGCCGGATCGGTGAAGTAGGCCAGCATGAGGTGGTAGTCGAGGAACTGAGTCGCCGTTCCCCACGCGTCGGGGAACGAGCAGGTCGGCAGGATCCCCAGGTAGATGCCGGGGTAGGCGTTGGCGATCCACTGCTCCGCGAGCGAGCCGCCCGAACACCCGGTCCCGATCGTGTATCGAATCGTCCCGTAGGTATCGATCAGGTGCTCCTTGGCCATGATCAGTGACTCGGCCTGAAGCGGCAAGTTGCAGTTGTGGCCGCTGTAGTCCAGCGCGGTCGACATCACAGCAAAGCCAGCGCCGAGCGCGTACTGCGCGCCGTCCGCCGCCGGCACGACCGCCGTGGAGACCGGGGAGGGGTTGAAGGTGATCACGCTCGGCGCGGTGCCCGTCCGGTAGTCGACCCCGCATGAGACTCCGTGGGTGATCAGCAGCTTGTGGTTGAACTGGGGCTGGGGCGCCAGCGGGCCCCAGGATTTGCCCGGCTGAAACAGCGCGGCGATCTGGTACTGATCGCGGTCTTCGTAGCCGGTCTCGACGCGGACGATGAATGGCACCGTGGTCCCGGTCTGCGTCGTGGTCGTGGCGACGTCGGTGGGCGGGTGCGCGGGGTCGTACGGCTGTAGGCCGCTCTTGGTGGAGTCGGTCGACTTGTAGTAGTAGCTGTAGGCGACCGGCTGGTTGCAGGCCGCGTCGACAGCCCCGGACTGGCAGCCCCACGGCTCGAGCTGGGGTCCGCTGAGGATCGGGCCTCCGATCGGGTGGTTGGTGATCGTCAGGTGCGCTCCGTAACCGTCGGGAAGCCGGGCGGTCAGCACGTTGGGCCCGTTGGCGAGGCCGGTCACCAGACCTTCGAAATTCCCATTGCTGAGGAGGGCAAACTCCCGCGTGACGTCGCGTCCGTTGACGTCGAGCCTTGTCTGGGCAGCCCGGGCGCCGGGCGGGAGGAACACCTGAACCAGCGCCTCGCCTCCCGAGACCAGGTCGGCCCGCGTGGAGAGCACGGCCAGACGAACCAGGTGGGCGGGGCCGATTGGAAGCGCGCCCGAGTGCGCCGAAGGCGCCGCGGCTCCGATCGCGCTGATCCCGAGCGCAACGACCGCGAGGATTGCCACCGAAATTCGCCGTCGCATGCAGATCATTCCTCTCCGGGCCCCAAGGGGGGTCGAGATCGTAGCTGTCCCTCCACTTTCCTGTCAACTGGCGGAGGGCTGGGGAGATCCGACGAAGGCGGTGAGCGCCAGCGCGCGGGTCACCAGCGCACCCCGCAGCGCGTCCCAGATCACCCCCTCAGGGTTCATGCGCGAGCAGCGTGGACGGCACGAGGCGCGATTGGTTATCTCACGGGCCGACGGTGGCGGTGATTGCGGGGCCGATCACGCCATCGCGCCGAAGTCGAGCAACCTCGGTTGCTGAGAGACCGAGCACGTCGCTGAGGACCTCCTCGGTGTGCTCGCCAAGCTGGGGGGCGCGGCGGACGGGTTCGCGCGGGACCGCAGAGAAGTCCAGCGGCGTGCCGGGCATCAGGTATGAGCCCACGCCGGGGTGTGGGACCTGCTCCCACATCGCAGTAGCCAGTCGCGGATCCTCCTCGACGAGTTGACTGAATGTCTGGTACGGGCCCCAGGAGACGCCGGTGCCGGTGAACGCGGTGCGAATGTCGGCGAGGTCGCGGGCCTGGAACCAGGGTCTCAGAATCGCGGCGATCAGGTCCCGATCCTCGAAGCGGCCCGACTCGGTGTCGAGGTCGACGCCGGTCGCCTCGTTGATCTTGGCCATCTGTTGGTGGGTGTCGGTGACGGTAAGGAGTGATTTCCACTGCCGGTTGGTGAGAGCCACCACCATGACGTGGCGCTCGTCGCGAGTGACGAAGTCGTGGCCAAAGGCGCCGTACAGGTAGTTTCCGTCCCGGCGGGGGGAGTCGCGCGCGTGCAGCTTCGCCTGCGCAACCCGACCGAGGTGGCCGACCACGGCAAAGGCGACGTCAGACAAGGCGACCTCGACCAGCTGTCCCACGCCGTGCCGCTCGCGGTGTCGATCGGCGGCCAGGAGACCGACGGCCGCAAGTTCCCCCATGGCGATGTCCCAGGCGGGAAGGACCGAGTTGAGGGGCTCGGTCAGATTGCGCGGGCCGGTCGCCCAGGGAAACCCAGTCGCCGGGTTCACCGTGTAATCGACTTCGCTGGTTCCGTCCCGGTTGCCCTTGAGATGGACCATTATCAGGTCCTCACGCCGTGCCTTGAGCGTTTCGTAGGCCAGCCAGCCGCGGGCGGGAAAGTTGGTGAGAAAAGCTCCTGCCTCGGCGATCAGCCTGCTCACCAGCTCCCGGCCCGCGGGCGAGTGCAGGTCCACAGTCAACGACCGCTTCCCCTTGTTCATTCCCGCCCAGAAGAGGGATTGCCCATCGGCGGCCACCGGCCACCGGCTGTGATCCAGTCCACCGCCGAGATCGTCAAACCGGATGACATCAGCGCCGAGCTGGGCCAGCGTCATCCCGCCCAGGGGCGCAGCCACGAACGCCGAGCCTTCAACCAGGGTGAGCCCGTCGAGGATCCCGCTCATGGCATCAGTCCCACGAGCGCCCATTCGAGCACATCGCGAGGCGGGTCACCATTGCTGCTCGCGGTGGTCCGCACCTCCAGGTGCACAAGCCCGGGGGGTTCTAGGCCGGTGATGCGTACGCGGGAGCGCAAGCGGTCACCCTCGAAGGTGGGACCGAGGTGTTCGCAGGACTCCCACGCCAAAATTGTCGCGAGATCGGGTAGGGCGCGGGTCACCTGGGCGGCGGCGATGCCGATCACGTGTCCGCCGTAGACGAGCCGTTCACCGTGGGTGCTAGCGCCGGCGTCGGTGTGGGCATGGGCGAGGTTGAGTGACAACCTGGCCAGCTCGGGGGCGGCGGTCACCGTCTCGGCGGCCTCGATCAGATAGTCGTCGCCGCTGCGCAAATCCGCAAACAACGGGCCCAGCCGGGTGTCGCGCAAGGGCGCGAGGTCCCAGCCGGTGGGGATCAGCCCGCTGATGGCGACGGGCTCACCGATCTGGTTGAGATCGTCGCTCGCGGCCTCCCCGTCCGCATCATGCATCGGTAGCAGCGGCGCCCGCCAGAAGTCGAGCACGGGCGTCCCGTGGGCGTCCACTGTGCTCACGCGCAGGGCAACGATCCCGCGGCCTCCGGAAGCCGGCCGGCGCGCGACAACTGTGGTGGTCGTGCGCAGGGTGATGCCGATCGGCACCGGGCGCGCGCCCAGCCCCCGGTAGAAAAGATTTCCCACGACCCGCCCGCTCGGCGCCGTCGACTGGCCGATCGCCAGGTCGCACACCAGCATCGGGTGCGCGAGGAGACCGCGGACACCGGTCACGGCCTCATACAGGTCCATATCGAGCGACAGCCGCAGGCGGTCGCCGACGATCGCCTGGTGCAGGCTCGCGTGGCCGTCGGTGATCGTCACCGCGGGGGCCCGGAACTCGTCGCCCGTCTCTAGGTCCTCGAAGTAGGGTGCGCTGACCCGGTGCGTCGGATCGGGCTCGGTGGTGCGCGCCGGCGCCATGGGGAGGGTGAGTAGCCGCCTGGCCTGGCGGTCCATGGCGGCATCGACCATGCTGCCCTGGACGGCCACTGCGCCGGCTCCCAGCTCGCCGGCTGTGTTCACCGCGTGCATGATCCGCTGGGCCCATTCACGTTCCTCGGGGGTGGCGCCGAACGTCGCGTTGAGCAGATGGACCTGAGCGGGGTGGATGGCCCACTTGCCGTCGAAGCCCAACTCCTGTGTATGCCGCGCGGCTGCGGCCAGGCCGCGGACATCGCGCAGCGAAAAGTACGGTCCATCGATCGCTTGTACGTCCGCACGCCGGGCAGCGGCAAGCAGCGTCTCCTGGGCCACGAGCCATCGTGCAGGATCGCCCCCGAAGTTTCGACGGCCGAGGGCCGCGGCAAGGTCTGCGTAGCCGAGGATCAAGGAGATGACCGCCTCGCTGCGGGCGATGTGCGTCGCGTCGGCCAGGCCGGCCGGTGTCTCGATCAACGCCTGAATCGGTGCCACCCCGGCCGCCGGGATTAGGTCGGCAACCGACTCGACCTTCGGCACAACGAGGGTGAGGCTCGGGACATCAAGCTCCGCGCACATGGCGAGGTCATCGGCCTGGTGACCGCTATCGATCGGATTGACCCGCACCGCCACCGTCTGCTGCGCCCAGGCCGCATCAGCGAGCGTCTCCGCCACCTGCTCACGAGCCGCTGCCTTCCCCTCAGCGGCGACCGCATCCTCCAAGTCGAAGACCACCTCGTCGGCCTCGGTGGACAGAGCCTTCTTGTGCATTCGGGCCTGGTTGCCTGGCACGACCAAGCAACTGCGGCGACTCGCGGCGGTCATGGTGCCCGGACTTTAGATAAGCCGTCGAGGCACTACCTGCCGGTGCGCTCGCGGTGCTTGCACCCCGGCCAGCAGCAGGGCCGCCGCTGGCCCTCCTCCAGCTCCTCCTGGGTCCGCCGGATGCGGCGCTCACGAGTGGTCTCCTGCTTGGCGTCCTCGACCCAGCAGATGAACTCGTTGCGGGCCAAGGGCGTGATGTCATGCCAGGCATCGAGTGCCGTCGTGTTGGCGATCAGCGCCTTACGCAGGTCCGCGGGCAGTTCGTGCACCACCCCACCGGACACTCTCTGGCCACTCATAGCCTCATCGTAGTGAACAAGGGGCAAGCCGATCCCGCCATCTCGTTGTGGGTCGTCCCTCCTCTACTGGGGCGGCCACTTTGAAGATTGCGCGGAGACGACTGGCTCGATGCGCGACAAGTCCCGCCGACGACTCGGACTAGAATCGCGGCCGGCTTCATTCACCAGCGACGGGAAGAGACAGGAGGACTGACCGCTGCTCACCCTCTACGAGCATCCCTTCGCGCTGTACTGCCAGAAGGTTCTGATTGCCCTCAACGAGCAGGGCGTCACCTACGACGTCCTCGAGGAGCAGCGCGATTTCGACCGCGCCGCGCTGGCCGAGCTGTGGCCGCCGGCGTCGATCCCGGTGCTGCGCGACGGCGACCAGGTCATCGGCGAGACGTCGATCATCATCGAGTACGTAGCCGGCGCGCGGCTGGTGCCTTCGCTGGAGGCCCGCAAGTGGGACCGTCTCTGCGACCAGTACATCTCAGACGCCGTCCAGGCGATCGTCGCCGACACGATCGAGGAGCGCCTCGACGAGCGGGCCGTGGCCCAGGCACGCGGCCGGCTTGACATGGCCTACGGAATGCTCGAGGAGCAGCTCGCGCAACACGAGTTCCTCGCCGGCGAAACATTTACGATCGCCGACTGCGCCGCGGCGCCGGGGCTGTTCTATGCCCTGGCTATCCACCCGTGGGATGAGGGCATGCACCCGCAGCTGACGCGGTACTACCGCGCGTTGGCGCAGCGCCCGTCGTTCGCCAAGGTGATCAGCGAGGCGCGGCCGTACCGGCATCTGTTCCCGCTGCCCTGGCCGCCCGACTTCGACCGCTACCACTGACCTCGCGGGCCGCAGACGTACAGCGGCTGCACCGCCATGACCACTCTGGGGCCGCGGTGAGAGTCGTCATTGCTGGCCGGCACGCTGCGCGGCCAGGAAGCGGCGGCCCGGAGTGGGATCGACCCCGAAGCGCTCGGCGTAGCGTTCGTGAACTGCTTCCCACGGCTCGTGTGCCTGCGCTTCGGAGAGGTACCGGCCGGCAAGGTGAGGTTCGAGCCGCGACAGATAGGCCTCCCAGCCGGCGGCTGTCTGCGCTGCCAGCGCGCGGTCGTCGAAGACGTGGGTGAAGACCAATCGACAGCCGCCTTGGCAAGCGGTCAGCTCGAAGCTGTACCGCTGGCCGCCGAAGGTCCAGGCCAGGCGATGGGGTGCATCGACCTCGGTCACCTCGCCGGTCGCGCCGTAGGCCTCGAAGGTCTCACCCGTCGCCGGCGTCCAGTCGGCGGCGGCGGGAAACCAGCGCTCGAGCTCTGTGGGCTCGGTGATCGCCCGCCACACGCGCTCGATCGAGTGGGCGAGCGTGCGATCGAAGCGCAGGGCGGGGCGACCGTCGATGGTCTCGAGAGTTCCGTCGGTCATGGGTTCTCCTCCAGGTGTCGTTCGAGTGCGTCGAGGCGTTTGGACCACAACGCGCGATAGGGCTCCAGCCACTGGTCGACCTCAGCGAGGGGTTCTGGACGCAGCGCGTACACACGCCGCTTGCCATCCGCGCGCACCGCGACGAGCCCGGCCTCGCGCAACACTTTGAGGTGCTTTGACACCCCGGGCTGGCTCAGCTCGAGGCGCTCGACCAGCTCTCCGGCCTGCCGCTCGCCATCACGCAGCAGGTCGAGGATCTGTCTTCGGTGCGGCTCGGCCAGGGCGGCGTAGGAACTCATGGACTCATATTACCAGGTGGCGATATGAGCGTCCTGACGAGGCTCAGGCTGGTTTGCCTTCCGCACCCGGAGACGAACCCGCGTCCACCGCCCCTCAGGTGATGACGGCCGAGATCGCCCGCTGGATCGATGGCGATACCCGGGCCCAGGCCTGCGGCGGCGCGGCGCCGACGATCACCGCGGCCGTTCGCGACCCGGCCACCAGGCACGCGATCTCGATATAGCGGGCTCCAGAGGAGGTCAGGTAGGAATCGCGGACGCAGGAGCCATGACCGTTGCGAAAGCGCAGCTTCCGGCCGACCCCCAGAGTCCTGACCTGGCGGTCGCCCTCGTCGGCATTGTGCGCTACCCGGAACGAGCTCCAGTTGGCGAGCGTCTCGCGGCCCTGGCGTGGAGTCAGGTTCAGGTAGCCGACATAGTTCTGCGTTGCGCTTGGCAATACGGCCGTCACAGTCCCGGCATCGCCCGACGTCAGCCGCCACCGAGGCGGCACTGAGATTGCCGCTCCGCTGGGGATCCCCACCACCCGCCAACCGGCGGGAGCCCGCCGCGGACGAAGCCACGTAAACCTGCTGGGTGGGGGTGCCGCGGCCGCGCGGAGCCGGGTCTTGCCTCGCAGGGGGCCGCTATGCCCGGTCGATTGACCAAGCGTGCCGCACCCGGAAGCCGCCAAGACGAGTCCGGCGGCCCCGAGCGCGGCCAGCTTAGATGTTGCCGTCCCCATCGCTGGGGCCACCCTTGTTGTCACCGTCGGCGTCGCCGGCCGTGGGACCTTGCGGAATGCTTGATCCGCCGGACGCTGAGGTCGACGATGATGGGGCGGCCGCCGATGAGGAACTGGAAGCTGGGCTGGAGCTCGTCGCCGCGGGGGCGGCGGAACTCGTCGAAGAGCTCGAGTTCGAGCCACATCCGGCCAAGACCAGCGCCACAGCGACCGCGGCCGCGGCCAGCAACCCTCGGATCGACTTGTCTGTTGTTGCCATATCCGTCACCTGATCCTGTTCGTAGAACGCGTGGAGTGGACGTCAGTTGAATAGACGCCGGCGAAGGCAGATTCTTCCTCGACCCGGCTTCACGCTGCGGCGCAGGTTCTCATCTCGTCCTACGGACGCTGGACCGTGACCAGGCTGCAACTCGCCCCGGGCTGGCGAGACAGGCGAGGGGCAGCTGGTTCAGCTGGTCGGGAGTGAGACCGTGAGGTTTGACAGCTGGATCGAGAAGGTGCCGTTGCTTGCCCGGTAGTAGGGCGAGTCGCGGCCCAGCAGCTCGAGCTTGACCGTGTCGCCGGCAGCGAACCGGTAGCCGTTTCCGTGCAGCTGGAAGGTGAGCTGACCCTGTTGATTGTCGGCGAGGCGGTAGACGCCGCGGCTGATGAGCCGCTGTGTCCCGTCAGGCAGCACATCCCACAGCCGCCCGACAAGCTCGCCGAACAGGCCGGTGGTGTTGATGGTTGCCGTCACGGTAGGCAGACCCAGGAGCGTGAAACCGGGGCTCGTCATGGTGTAGACGGCGGTGCCGGGGTCGTTCTCGGCGGTCACCGTCTTGCAGGCGTCGCTGGTGCCCGCGATCGGATCGAACGCAGCCGCGATTGCCGGGCTGCCACCGGCTGATGTCACTGACTGGGGCGCAGCCGATCCGAAGGTCTGGCTGCCGGGATGCAGGGCCGGCCAGCTCGCGGCGGTGTACGGCCCGTCGGCCGGCGCGCTCTGAGGACAGGTCTGGGTGTAGGCGGTGACGCTGCCCGCCGCCGGCGGCGACCCGGTGCCGTTGAGGTCCGCGTTGAAGAAGCTGGCTGCCTGGTCATTGAACGCGTGATCGGTGTTGACCTTGTTCGAGCCGCGGCTGTGCCCGAGGTCGCCGAACTGCAGCACGGCATATGCACCCGCGGCTCTGGCCGCGTTGTATACCCGCAGTGACTGCTCGGGCGGGAACAGGTCATCGGTCCAGCCGCTCTCCAGCAGCATGGGGGCAGGCGTGCCTGGTAGCCCGTAGCCCTGGTGATACGTATAGATCTGGTCGGCGATCGCCTGCGCCTCGGGTCCGTAGGGCTCTCCGGCGTTGATGACCCCGTACCAGGTGGTCAGATCAGCTTGCGGATCGGCGCCGGCCGGAGCGATGTAGCCGCTCGCCTGCCCATCGGCATAAAGACCGCTGACATAGCTCTGGATCTCGACTCCGATTGGGCTGCGACTCTGCTGCGGCGGAGCGACCTGGGTGTCGAGAAAGCGGCCATTGGGGAGAAGCGCGTCGACCAGGTCAGACCACGGCCAGCGAGGGTAGGCGGCACGAATGGAAAGCGGTCTGCCCTCGGGGCTCGTCCACGGAGCGAAGCTGCCGTCGGGGAGTCGGATGCGATTCTTGAGGTAGGCCAGCTCGATGCTCTGCCCGCCGCCGTAGGAGATCCCGGTGACGCCGAGCGCGCTTGGCTGGGAGATGTGCTGGTCAACCAAGTCCCCGAGCAGCACCTGGGTGTCTCGAGCCTCGTAGCGCTGATCGGCCAGATGTACCCATCCCTTGGCGCAGTCCGGTGTGCGAGAGCTCGGCTTACCGCACGAGTTCCCCCAGCCGCGCGCGCTGTAGTTGACAACCGCGTACCCGTGCTGGGCGTAGTAGATGTTGTTGTAGTCATAGGTGATGTTGCCGTCGCCGCTGGGGGTGGTGGACTCAAACGAGGTCTTGTCACCCCCCCAGCCGTGAAGCATGACGATCGTCGGAAACGGACCGCCGCCTTTTGCGGGGAGGGTCACGTCGACGTCGAGCGGGACGCCATCAAAGGACGGAACGCGCTGGGCGAGGGTGCTTGTCGGGCAGAACCGGACACCATTCTCGGGTACGCAGGGGTGACCGAATGGAGCCGGCGCGGCAACCGCGAGCGATGGCAGTCCAAGTGTCATCAAGGCGATGGCGAGCACGCCAACGCCCAGCAGCCGCCGCACGGGGCCGCCCGCCGGCCATCCGGTCGTGGCTCCAGCTCTCATCGCCTGGGGGCGACAGCCGTACGATGCCATCTCAAACTCCCTCTCTCCGCTCGCAGGCCAGATGTACCCAAAACGCGTAAATCCAACCCCCGTCTTGAGCTGACTGGCGCTTTGAGGCAATCTACCGTGCGTCAGTGCGTATGGGTGACCTTGGAGAGCCCGCGCGGGCGGTCGGGGTCGACCCCGCGATCCAGCGCAAGCCGCCAGGCCAGCCGCTGGAGGGGCATGATCTCCAGGATCGGGAGGAGGTGCTCGCCGATGCCGTCAGAGGCGATCGGCAGTCCGTCCTCGACGCCGACCCGCAGGACGAGCGCGTCGAGTTCGGCCAGGCGCTCAAGCACAGGCTGCATCGCATCGCCGCCCTTGCCGGGTGAGGTAATCGCGATCACCGGTACCGACCGGTCGATGAGCGCCAGCGGACCGTGCAGCAGATCGGCGCCCGAGAAGGCGTGGGCGCTCAGGTAGCTGGTCTCCATCAGTTTCAGCGCGGCCTCTCGCGCGGTGGCGTACGAGTAGCCGCGGGCTGTGAGCACGACCCGCTCCGTGCCCCGGAACAGGGCCGCGAGTTGCGCGAGGCGCTCGTCGGACGTCAGCGCGAGGGTGCGTGCAGCCGCCTGCGGCAATGGCGCCGCGTCACGGGCGGCATGCTCACCAGCGAAGAGGAGGTGCAGGGCCAACAGCTCGGCGGTGTAGGTCTTGGTGGCGGCGACCGCTCGCTCGGTGCCGGCGCGGACATCGACCGCGATCTCGGCGGCGTGAGCAAGCGGCGAGTCAGGAGCATTGGTAACCGCCACCGACAATGCCCCACGCTCGCGGGCGACGGTCAACGACTCAACCAGGTCGGGGGAACGTCCTGACTGACTGACGGCAACGAACAGTACGTCGGTCATGTCAGGGGCGGCCCCATACACGGTCAGCGCCGAGGGAGAGAGGAGGCCAACCGGCAATTGCATGCGGACCTCGGCGAGGTACTTGGCGTACAAAGCGGCGTGGTCGCTGGTGCCGCGGGCAGCGATCACCGCGAAGCGAGGCTTGGCGGCCGCGATCAGCGCGCCCGCGTTGATGGTCTCCTCAGGGCGGGCGAGAAGTCCCGCGAGGACATGCGGCTGTTCGGCGATCTCGGCGGCCATCAACTCTCCCGAGACGTGATCCGCGGTGGCGCTCATCCTTGATTGGACTATACCAATCTACGTTCCACCGGCCCCCGGCGCGGACCACCCTGCGAAGGCATCGAGGCCGAGCTGCTGCCACGCGAGGATGGCGGCGCCGACGAGCCCGGCCCGGCCGCCGAGCGGCGAGAGCCGCACCGCCGGGGGCTCTCGCCACTTGAGGCGAGCCGCGAACTCCGCCTCGACCGGGGCTAGGAGATCGTCGCCGGCGGCACTCAGACCGCCGGCGAGAACGATCATCTCCGGGTCGAGCAGCATCGTGCAGGTGACGAACGCGATCGCCAGCGACTCGGCTGCCTCCTGCCAGGCGCGGCCAGCGGCAGGATCCCGCGTGCGCCGGGCGACAACCTCGTGGACGGAGGTGCCGGCCTCCCCGCCGAGCTCGACGTACCGGCGCGCGATCGAGGATGCTGAGGCATACCGCTCCAGACAACCGCGCTGGCCGCAGGCGCACGGCTCCCCTCCGGGCCGGACCGGGATGTGGCCGAGCTCACCGGCGATCCCGCTCGCCCCTCGCACCAGCTGACCGCCTGTGTGGACGACGCCTGCGATCCCGGTACCGATCACGGCGAGCAGGTAGTCGTCTACTCCGCCCGTGATCCCGACCGTCCGCTCCGCCACACCGGCGGCGCGGACGTCGTGCTCCAGCAGGGTCGGCAGACCGACGTTGCGCTGGATCAGGTCGCGCAGGGGCACATCTCGAAACCCGAGGTTTGCCGAGAACTCGGCTCGCCCGGCGAGCGCGTCGACGACCCCGGGTATGACGACGGCGACCGAGCGAACGCTCGCCTGCGGTCTGGCCGCATCCGCTGCGCCGAGGTCGGCGACCATTGCCTGGACCTCGCGGATCACTGCCTCGGGTCCGCGCGCCGCGGGCGTGGGGCGAGCCAGCTCCCGCATGAAATGACCGTTGACGTCGACGAGTGCCCCCTTGATCGTGGTGCCGCCGACATCGACGGCGATCACGGCGCTGTCCGGTGAGGTCACGGTTCGCCGTCAAGCACGATCGAACGCGTCAGGTTGCGCGGCGCGTCCGGGTCAAGGCCACGGTGCTCGGCCGCGGCAACCGCAACGCGCTGGGCGCGGACGAGGTCGACCATCGGATCCTCGTCTGAGGTGACGACGCGCGCGCCGGTGGCGCGCAGATCCTCGAGCAGGCCAGCCGTTGGTGGGCCGAAGACCCAGGCGACCGAGTCCGCGCCGAGCACGCTGATCGGTCCGTGGCGCAGCTCCATCGCGGGGTACGACTCGGTCCAGAGCTGAGCCGACTCCCGGCCCTTCAAAGCGGCCTCGTGTGCGATCCCCGCCGCCCAGCCCTGGCCGACGAAGGTGAACTGGCGGGCCTGTGCCAGACCGTCCGGAAGCGCGGTGGTGGCGGCGCGGTCGGCGGCGTGCGCAAGCGCCGTGACATTCTCGCCCAGCCACGCCCGCCACAGCGCAAGCGCGGTGGTGGCAAAGCGGGTCTGCACGACCGATCGCTCGTCGGCGAACGCCAGCGCCACTGTGTCGGTGGCGAGCGCGGCGGCCGGAACTTGCTCACCGGCCGTGATTGCCGTGCTGGGCACTCCCGCGGGGAGCCGCTCCAGCACCCGTAGCACCTCGGTGGTAGTGCCCGAACGGGTCACTGCGACGACGTGCTCATAGCGGCGTCCGAGCGGGAATTCCGAGGCCGGGAAGGCGTCGGTCTCACCCGCGCCCGACCCCTCTCGCAGCGCCGCCATCGATTGCGCCATGAACAGCGACGTACCGCAGCCGACCACCGCGACACGCGTGCCGGCCACCGGCAGCTTGTCGCGAACCTCGGCCCCGTGTGCCAGGCGCGCCGCTTCGCGCCAGCACGCGGGTTGGCTGGCGATCTCCTGCTCGACAAACCGCATCAGGCAGCCACCCGAGGCGACCTATTTGATCGACCCGGCGGTGAGGCCGCTTACCACGCGCCCCTCGATCACCGCGAACAGGATGATCACCGGGATGGTGGCGATGACCGCGCCTGCGAACAGGTGTCCCCAGTCGATCGAGTACGCGCCGATGTAGTTGTTGATGGCCACGGTAAGAGGCTGCCGGTTGCTCGATGCCCCGAGCGACAGCGTCAGCGCGACGATGAACTCGGTCCACGCCGCGATGAAGGTAAAGATCAATGCCGTGACGATCCCGGGTGCGGCCAACGGCAGCGTAATCCGCAGCATCGCCCCGAGGCGGCTCGAGCCGTCGATCATCGACGCCTCCTCCAGCTCGACCGGGATGGCCGCGAAATAGGCGTTGAGAATCCACACTGCGAACGCGAGGTTGAAACCCGCGTTGACGAGGATGAGAGATAGCGTCGGCGGCAGATTGAACGTGGTGAACTCGCGCTGGATGCCGACGAGCATCGCCGCCGGCTGGAACATCTGCGTGCCCAGCACCAGCAGCAGGAACAGGGTCCGGCCGCGGAAGCGATGGCGGGCCGAGTAGTAGGCGGCCGGCACCGAGACCAGCAGCACGACAACTGTCGCTCCGCCGGCGATGAGCAGGCTGGTGCCGAGGTTGCCGCCGAAGCCGGTCTGCCAGATGGTGGTGAAGTTCGAGAACGTGAAGTGGCGGGGCAGCAGGTTGGCCGACAGCCGGTCGGCGTTGGGCCGCAGTGCGGAGATCACCATCTCCACGTACGGCAGCAGGAAGAGCACCGCGATGCCGTAGGCGAGGATGCTGAGCACGAACGTGCGCCGGGTTAGCTGACGCCGTGCGGGTGGTCCGGTGGCTGCGGCGGCCTGCGAAGCAGGCAGCGACGGGCTGCTGACCGCGCTCATGTTCAGTTCACCTGCTCCTTCCAACGCGTGAGCTTCAGGAAGATCAGGACGACGACGATGACCAACAAGAAATTGACCACCGACATGGCCGCCGCCTCGCCGATGAACGACTGCTTGAGGATGTACATGAACGTCGTGGTCGTGCTGGTTTCGTAACCCGGTCCGCCACGCGTCATCTCCCAGATGATCGGGAACGAGTTGAAGACGTTGATCACGTTGATCGTGCATGCCACCAAGATGGCTGGCCGCAGCAGTGGCAACGTGATCGTGCGGTAGGCGTGCCAGCGGCCGGCGCCATCGACGCGCGCGGCCTCGTGGAGCTCGTTCGGGATCGTCTGCAGGCCCGAGAGCAGCGCATAGGTCGTGAACGGCAGCGATACGAAGATCGCCACGACCATCATCCAGAACAGCGCCCATCCGGGGCGGCCGAGCCAGTCGGCTTGGTTGGAACCCATGTGCTGGACGATGCCGAGGGCGTGCAGGACGATGTTGATCGCGCCGACGTTCGGATCGAGCGCCCAACGGAAGATTAGCGCGGTCATCATCACCGATGCGGCCCACGGGGCGATCAGCGCCGTCCGCGCTGCGCGTCGAAACGGGAAGCGCTGGTTGAACAGCTGTGCCAGCGCGAGCGAGAGCAGCAGGGTCACAGCGACGACGGCCACGACCCAGATCACGGTCCGCAGCACGACACCGCTCAGGGCGGCCTCGTGCCAGAGGTTGCTGTAGTTCTTCCAGCCGGCGCTGCCGACGACGAAGCCGTCGACGGCGATGTTCTGGAGGGAGCTGCGGACGAGCACCACCACCGGCCAGAGCACCACGACGGCGATCAGTGCCACCGCTGGGCCGACCCACACAAGAGGCCGCAGCGCCCCGGCGAACCGCGCCGGCCACGTCCGTCTGATCAGAATCTGGGACTGACTGGTCAACGTGGGTGTGGATGGAACTCGTCGTAGAAGATGGAAACCGGGGTGCGCCGCGCTGGGACGCACCCCGGAGAGGGTTTCGTCAGCCGAGCTTCTGCGCGGTGCCCTGTAGGGAGCCGAGCACGCCGGCCGGACTGCCGGTGACAGCGGTCCCGATCGTGTTCTGGATCCCGGTCTTGACCTGTGCCCATGCGGTGACGCTCGGATACTGGACCGAGTGCGGCAGCGCCTTGATGAACGAGCCGAAGGTCGGGTCGTGGGCCAGGGCGTTGGCGGCCGAGACGGTCGCCGGCAGCAGGTCGTACTCGCGGTCGAACTGCAGCTGGTACTGGTCCTGGTACACGAAGTCAAGGAACTTCTTGATCTGCGCTCCGTGTCCGTTGGGCTTGAACGCCGCGACGTTGTCGCAGACACCAAGCGTGGCAGCGAGCGGGCCGGACTTACCGGCGATCGCCACCGAACTCCAGTCGGACGGCTTCAGCACGCCGCCCTGCTGGACGATCGGGATCAGCGCCGGAGAGCCGTTGATCATGCCGATCTTGCCGTGGGCGAACTGCTCCCAAAGCGGGGTCCGGTCCTGGGTGCCGGGGTGCGGCTCGGTGTTGCCGGCCGCGACCAGGCCCTTGAGGAAGGTGAACGCGGCCACGTTCTGCGGGCTGTTGATCGTCCACTTGCCCTGAGCGTCTTGGTAGTTGCCACCGTTACCGAGGAACCACAGCAGCGACTCAGCCTGGGCCTCCTCGGGCCCCAGCGGCAGGCCAAAGCCGATGGCGCCGAGAGCCTTGATCTTGGCCGCGTCGGCGCTGACGTCCGCCCAAGTGGCCGGCGGCGACTTGATCCCTGCCTTGGCGAACAGCTTCTTGTTGTAGAACAGCGTGCGGGAGCTGGTCGTGAACGGCATGCCGTACTGGACCCCGTTGTAGGTGCCCTGCTTGGCGAACACTGGCAACAGGCTCCCGGGGGTTGAAAGGACCTGGGTCGCCGGGTAGAGAAGCCCCTGCTGGGCGTCGGCGGAGAAGTAATCACCCTCGGTGACGTCAGGGTAATTGTGGTTCTGGACCATCGTCTGGACTTGGGTGTCGAAGTTCGTCCACGGCACTGTCGTGACCTTCACCGTGATCGACGGGTTGGCCTTGTGAAACGTGTCAGCGATGCCCTGCCAGTACTTGGTGCTCGCGTTGCTGGGCCCGGTGCCGTAGTCGGCTGCGACAAGCTTGAGCGTCACGTTGCCCGTCGAGCCCGAGCCTGTGCCCCCCGAGCCGGAGCTGCCACACGCCGTGACGGCGAGCGCCGCCAGCACCGCCACCACGCCAATGCCGAATGAACGTTTCCTCATCCCTTGGTCTCCTCTTCCAGAATGTGTGATGGGCGCACGCTACAGTCTGCGCGTCAAGTTGTCTAGACCAATATTGCGTAAAGGCCGTGTGAACCGAGTTAATGCTCGGCGCACCAGGCGCCGCCCGCCATTACCGCGGTGACTTGCAGGTCGTCGTCGAGGACCACCAGATCACCGCGCCGGCCGATAGCGATCGATCCGATCGAGGCGTCCAACCCGAGGACCCGGGCCGGGTTGGTGGACGCTGCCGCCGCTGCCTGTTCGACGCTGAGGCCGCTGGCCTTGACCGCGCGGCGCAGCGCTTGGTCCATGGTCAATGTGCTTCCGGCCAGCGAGTCGCTGCCCGCCAGGCGCGCCTCGCCGTCCTGCACGTGCACCTCCTGGCCCCCGAGGACGAACGTGCCATCGCCGACGCCGGTGGCGTCGATCGCGTCCGTGACCAGCACCGGGCAGGTGATCAGGCTCGAGACCAGCCGGATCACGGCATGATGCACGTGTCTGCCGTCGTTGATCAACTCGCACGAGATCCCGGCCTCCAGCACCGCCCCGGCCAAGCCGGGCTCGCGGTGATGCAGCGGCGGCATGGCGTTGAACAGGTGCGTCGCGTGACTGGCGCCGGCACGGATCGCGGCTGCCGCCTGTTCGTAGGTGGCATCGGAGTGCCCCATGGCGACGATCACGCCGGCGTCTCGCAACCGCGGGACCAGTGCCAGTGCACCCTCGAGTTCCGGAGCGAGCGTGATCATGCGCAGGGTGCCGTCGGAGGCTGCGAGCAGCCGGTCGAGTACGGACGGGTTGGGCGCGATGATGTGCGCTTGGTTCTGGGCGCCGCAGCGCCGCAACGAGAGGAATGGGCCCTCGAGGTGGGATCCGAGCACGCTGCCGCGCGGCACCGGCCCGCGCCGTGCCAGTTCGGCGGCCCAGCCGAGCTGTTCGGTGAGCTCGTCCACAGACGCGGTCATCAGTGACACAAGCGTCGAGGTCGTGCCGCGGACCCGGTGGAAGGCGACCGCCGCGTCCATGGCCTCGAGCGAGCTGGCCACGCTGTGTCCACCCCCGCCGTGCATGTGGAGGTCGACGTAGCCCGGCAGCAGCCAGGCTCCGGCGAGATCGACGACGGGCGCGTCGACCGCGGGCTTGCTCGTCCCGAGCGAGACGATCGTGTCGCCGGCTACGTGAACCCAGGCGTCGTCCAGCACGCCGTCAGGCGTGACCACCCGCCCCCCGGCCAGAATCTGGGCCGGCAGGTCGATTGGCGCCGCGACCGTCATCCCTGCTTCGGTGCCAGGCGCGTGACCAGGGTCACACGGTCGCCTCTGAACCAGGTGCGGCCGAACTCAACCGGCGTCCCGTCGGAATCGAAGTTCTGGCGGCTGACGACGAGCATCGGAGTACCCACGTCAACCCGTAGCGGCCCGGCTTCACGGGGCGTCGCCGGGGCCGTCTCGATCGACTCCTCCCCGGTCTGAAGGCTGGTCCCGTAGTGGCTTGCCAGCATCGCGTGCAGCGAGCCGTGTACCCGGATGAGACGCGTCAAGCCTGGGAAGCGCTTGGCCGAAAGCCAGGAGGTCTCGACCGCGATCGGCCAGCTGTCGGCGAGCCGGAGGCGCTCGAGCCTGTAGACGGGGGCCCGTGGGCTGATTCGGAGTCGCTGGGCGAGCTCGGCGCTCGCGGTGATCCTCTGCGTGCCCAGCACCTCCGCCGATGGGGTGAACCCGCTTGCATTGACCTGCTCCGTGAAGCTCGCCACGTACAGCGGCCAGGTGATCTTCGGTTCCGCCACGTACGTCCCTGACCCCTGGCGGCGTACGAGCCGCCCCTCCACGACCAGTTCGCCGAGAGCCTGCCGGACTGTCGTCCGCGAGGTCTGCATGTCCAGCGCGAGCTCGCGCTCGGTCGGCACCGTCGCGCCCGGCTCCAGCGAGCCGATGAACTCGAGCAGGTGACGTTTGACGCCATAGTACTTGGGCTCGGACGCGGTCCGATCAGCAGCGGTCGTCATCGCGTCCGCATGCAGCTTCACTTCAGGCGCAGGCCGGTCTGGGGGTTGAACAGGTGCGCGTCAGAAGCCTGTACGGCGACGCTGACCTTGTCACCGATGCGGGGCACCGCGCGGCCCTCGCAGCGAACTACCCAGGGCTTGTCGTCGGGGGTGTCTCCCGCCAGCTCACCGTAGACGTAGGCGTCGGCTCCGAGTTCCTCCACCAGCGCGACTGTGAGCGCAAGCGCGCCGGGCGTTCCCGCGGGGGCCAGGCTGGCCGACTCCGGCCTGAAACCGATGGTCACCTCGTCGAGTCCGGCTGCGCGCGCCGCGTTCACCATGTCCGCAGGCAGCGGCAGGGCTGTGTCGCTGACCAGCACGCCCTCCTGGGCAAGCTTGGCGCCCCGCAGGTTCATCGCCGGCGAGCCGATGAAGCCGGCGACAAAGACGTTGGCCGGCCGTTCGTAGAGGTTGCGTGGCGTGTCGACCTGCTGCAGGCGCGCATCCTTGAGCACCGCGACGCGATGCCCCATCGTCATCGCCTCCACCTGGTCGTGCGTCACGTAGACGGTGGTGGTCCCGAGCCGCGCCTGGAGGCCCGCGATGTTGGCACGCGTCTCGACTCGCAGCTTGGCGTCGAGGTTGGAGAGGGGTTCGTCCATCAGGAAGACGCGCGGCTCGCGCACGATCGCGCGGCCCATCGCCACACGCTGGCGCTGGCCGCCGGACAGCGACTTGGGCCTGCGGTCCAGGTGGTTCTGCAGGTCGAGCAGCCCCGCGGCCTCGCTGACCTTCGCCTCGCGCTCGCCCTTGCCCAGGCCGCGGAGCTTGAGCGCGTAGCCCATGTTCTCGGCGACCGTCATGTGCGGATACAACGCGTAGTTCTGGAACACCATGGCAATGTCCCGATCCTTCGGGGGCTTGTGCGAGACGTCGGCGCCGTCGATGTGAATCTCTCCGGAGCTGACCGGTTCGAGGCCGGCGAGCATCCGCAACGCCGTCGACTTGCCCGAGCCGGACGGTCCGACGAGCACCATGAACTCACCATCCTGGACGTCGAGGCTCAGCTCGGCGACCGAGGGGACGGTGGCACCCTGGTAGATGCAAGTCGCGTCGATGTAGCTGATGCTCGCCATCCGTCGATCTCTCCCTGGGTCGGCTCCCGCGGCGGAGCGCTCACGACTGGTCTAGACCAGTCGCCAGAAACGTATAGCAAGGCTGGCTCCGGCGTCAAGTCAGGGGCAAGGCGATGGACCGACGGGCCGATGCGGGTGCCGCTAGGTTGATAACGATCACGCAGGACGAGCCCAGACACGACGGCACAGCTGAGGAACTCATCAGCTTCCTCAGATCCGAGGGGGCCGCGCGGCGCGGTCACGGAGATGATCGCGCTCTGCTCGACCACCTCGTCGGGACCTACGAGACGGTTCGTCGGTGGAACCAGCCTGCTCAGCTCCAACACGCCGCGCTGATCCACAGCGTGTACGGCACCGATGTCTATCGCCAGCAATTGCTGCCCGGGTGCAGGCGGCAGGAGCTGGCCAGCATAGTTGGAGACGAAGCTGAGCGCCTCGCGTATCTCTTCGCTGTGACACCTCGCGATCCCCTGCTCGCGGGTACCCACACGTGGGCACCGGATCTACCTACGCCGCCGCCTCAGGGTGAGCCGGCCAACCATGAACCGCCCGCGTCTCGAGCTGAGCTAGACGGGCTCATACTCCTGCATATGGCGAACCTGGCCGAGCAGGCGCGCGCCGCGGACGGATCGCCTGGCCGTTGGCTGGTCAGGCTACGCGAACTGGCAGAGCTACTGATCGCCAGCGAGACTGTGACCCTGCCTCTGTTCATCGCCGGGCTGGCGGCGTTCTCCGATGCCGACGAGTTGCTTGCCCGCCGCGCATATGGCGCCGGGATCGCCGAAGGTGACGATCAGGCGAGAGCGAACCAACTGGCGCTGGCGGCCGCCGTTTGCCCAGTTGTGCCAGAACCATGCCTCTGGCAAGCGGTCATCTCGAGCTCCCGGGGTGACCTACCGTCCGCGCGCTCGTGGGCCCGGCTCGCCCGGGGGCGACTCCTTGACCTCGGCACCGCGTGGGACAAGCGACTCACCTTCGACGAATGGCTCCAGCTCGCCCTGCTACTCGAACAAGCAACGGATCGGGTGCTATCGACGCCGGTCGGCGCGATCGCAGAGCCACGGACCTTGTTTGAGGCGGTCGGGCCTGGACGCCTTGATCGGGGCTCGGCGTCTGGCGCGCCGATGTTCGCCGAGCGCTCAGTCGCCTCGCCGGACGCGGCTGTGGGCGTGCGGCGGTTTCACCGCTACGTGGAAACGTTCGCGCAAACCGACGATCCCGCTTCGCGGCCCCTCTATCCCCAACTGGACAGCCAGCCCTGGTATGACCCCTCCGAATTTCCCCTGGCCGGCTACCTGGAGTCGAACTATGAGGCGATCCGGGATGAGATCCTGGCGCTGGAGGCTGCAAGCTTTCACCGCGAGAGTGAACGGATCCAGCGATCTGGCGACTGGGACGTAGCGTTTCTGTACGAACGCGGGCGCCGACGCGACGAGGTCTGCGACGCGTGTCCGGTAACGACCCGCGGTATCGAGTCCTACCCGGCCGTGCGGACTGTCGCCGGCTTGGCCTACGCGTCTCGCATGCGCGCCGGAACCCACATTCAGGCTCACCGCGGCCCGACCAACCTCAGGGTCCGGTGTCATCTCGGGATCCAGGTGCCGGACGGTGATTGCGCGATCCGCGTAGGAGAGCAAACCGAGCACTGGCAAGCTGGCCGCTGCCTTGTCTTTGACGATCATTTCGAGCACGAAGCCTGGAACCACACCGAGCAGGACCGCATCGTCCTCATCGTCGACATGTGGCATCCGGGACTGTCGGACGCCGAGGTGCGCCTGCTCGAGGGCCTGCACTCCTACGTCTCTGCGTACGCCCGCCAGCTCAACCGCTACTGGTCCTCGAACGCTGCGGCGGCGGGCTAGCCGAAGTCGCCGCCGTCCCCGCCGCCACCCCAGTCCCCGCCTCCGTCT
>JBAVWI010000015.1:0-4759 GCA_049697735.1 Solirubrobacteraceae bacterium | reverse complement strand
CGGGCTGGCCGGGCGCTCGGGCGCCGGACTTCTCGAGATCCCCGCCGCAGCCAACGGGCGCGGCCTGCGCGAGGCCGGCGCCGTCCCCGATGCGGGTCCAGGCTACGCCGGGCTTGCCGGTGACAGCGGGAACGACGCGGCCGGGATCGCCCTCGCGGCCACCGACGGCGAGCTGACCGCGCTGTATCTGCTGCAAACCGACCCGGTACGTGACCAGCCCGATCGCGCCCTGTGGGAGAGTGCCCTGCACAGCGCCGCGCTGGTCGTCGCCCATGCCTCGGTGATGACCGAGGGCCTGCGCGAGCACGCCTCGGTGATCTTCCCGGCCGAGTCCCACGCCGAGAAGGAGGGCACCGTCGTGCACCCCGACGGGCGCCTGCAGCGGCTGCGGATCGCCATCCAGCACCCCGGCGAGGTGCGCGCCGGCTGGGCCGTGCTGGCCGAATTGGCGCGCCGCGCCGGCAGCGACTTCGAGGTCACCCGCAGCGCCGATGCCTTCGCGCAGCTGGTGGCAGCCGTGCCCTTCTACGCCGGGCTCACCCTCGAGGAGCTGGGCGGTCACGGTGTGCGCTGGCCCGAGACCGGCGCCGCCGGTGCCTTTCCCGCCGACGACACCCAGCCGGCGTCCGCGGCGACCGATCCCGACGCGCCTGGCGTCCCGGCGACCAATGGCCACGCGAGTAGCAACGGACCGCTTCGTCTTGGCACCTACCGGCCGATCTGGGCCTCCCCCGAGGTCGAGGTCTCCCCGGCCCTCAAGTACCTGGCCGTCGAGCAGCAGCTCGAGCTCGCCCCCGAGGACGCCCGGCGGCTCGGGGTCGCCCAAGGTGACGAGGTGCAGGTGGCTCAGAACGGTCATCGTCTGCAGGCCAAGGCGATGATCAGGACCGGGGTGCCCGTCGGCAGCGCCTTTCTGGCCGACGGGATCGCCGCCCAATCGGCCAACACGCTCACCGAGCCGCTGATCGAGGTCATCAAGCCGTGATCACCACCGCGGCGGCCAACTTCTTTGAGCCCTGGTGGGTGCAGATCGTCAAGGCGCTGGTCATCTTCGGCGTCATCTTCGCGATCCTCCCGGTCCTGATCGTCTACGAGCGCAAGTTGCTGGGGCGCTTTCAGAACCGCTACGGCCCCAACCGGGTCGGCCCCTACGGCCTCATGCAGCCGCTGGCCGAGATCCTCAAGTTCGCCACCAAGGAGCCCTTCCGTCCTTCGACCTCGGTCGGCTATCTGTTCCGGATCGCGCCCGCGATCGCGATCCTGACCGCGGTCGCCTCACTGGCCCTGGTCCCCTTCGGTGACGTTCAGCACATCTTCGGCCAGCCGGTCGGCCTGTACGGGATCGACGTCTCGGTCGGGCCGCTGTTCGTCTTTGCCTTCAGCGGGATCTCGTTCTACGGGATCATGCTCGGCGGCTGGGCCTCGGGCTCCAAGTACTCGTTTCTGGGCGCGATGCGCGGCGCCGCCCAGCTGATCTCCTACGAGGTCTCCCAGGGGCTGGCTCTGGTCGGCGTGGTGATCACCGCCGGGACGCTCTCGCTGACCGGGCTCGTCCACGCGCAGGGGGGCATGTGGTACGTCGTCCCCCAGTTCGTCGGCTTTTTGATCTTCATGACCGCGTCCTTCGCGGAGACCAACCGGGCACCCTTTGATCTCGTCGAGGCCGACGCCGAGCTGGTCGGCGGTTACTTCACCGAGTACGGCGGAACAGGCTGGGTGGCCTACATGTTCGCCGAGTACGCGAACATGATCGTCGTCTCCGGTCTGGCGGTGACGATCTTCCTGGGCGGTTGGCTGCTGCCGTTCGGGATCCACCCGCCAGGGTGGGTAGACCCGATCGTCGTCCTGGCCAAGATTGCCGTCATCCTGACCCTGTTCATCTGGGTCCGGGCCACCCTGCCCCGCCTGCGCTACGACCAGCTGATGTCCTTCGGCTGGAAGATCCTGCTGCCGCTGGCCACCCTGAACCTGCTCGTAACCGCGATCGTGGTGGTCGCATGATGACCGCCCGGTTCCCTCTCGCCCCCAAGGAGGCGAAGCGATGACACCCCCCTACGAACCCGGCGCCGACGTGATCGAGGTCCAGCGCGCTCCCGGCCCCGGCCCGGTGCGTGGCGCCTACCGCGTGTTCGGCGAGACGCTGCGCGGGATGAAGACGACCTTCGGGCGCATCGTCGAAGGCCCGACCACGATCCAGTACCCGGAGCAGAAGACCCCGGTCTACCCGCGCTTCCGCGGCCGCCACAAGCTCCACCGCTTCGAGGACACCGGCCTGGAGAAGTGCGTGGGCTGCTCGCTGTGCGCCGCCGCCTGCCCGGCCGACTGCATCCGCGTGGTAGCGGCCGAGAACACCCCCGAGCACCGGATCTCGGCGGGCGAGCGCTACGCCGCCGTGTATGAGATCAACTTGTCCCGATGCATTTTCTGCGGCTACTGCGAGGTCGCGTGCCCGTTTGACGCCATCACGATGGGCCACGACTACGAGATGTCTGACTACACCCGCTCGGACCTCATCTTCACCAAGGAGATGCTGCTCGCAGAACCGATCGAGCGCACGCCGCTGCGGCGCGAGGGCGAGTAGGACCGCCGAGGATGTCAGCCGTTCTCTTCTTCATCGCGGCGATCGGCGCCCTGACCGGAGCCATCGGCGTGGTCATGCTACGCAACCCGTTCTACAGCGTGCTCGCCCTGGTCGTCCACCTGATCGCGCTGGCGGCGCTGTTCCTGCTCTTGCGGGCCGAGTTCGTAGCCGCCGCTCAGGTCGTGGTCTACGCCGGAGCGGTGATGGTCCTGTACGTGTTCGTGGTCGCCTACATCGGCGGTGGCGAGGAGACCGCGGGGGGTTTCCCGCGCAGTGCCGGCTCGCTGCGCGTGCTCGGACCTGTGTTCGCGCTTGCCCTGGCCGTCGAGCTCTGCATCGCCCTCCTCGGGTCGGCTCTGAAGGGGATCTCGGGCCACGGCGCGCCTTACGTGTTCGGCTTCGGTACCCCGCGGCAGATCGGCCGCCTATTTCTAACCACCTATCTGTTTCCGTTCGAGATCGCCTCGCTGCTGCTGATGGTGGCGGCGATCGGGGCCGTCGTCCTGGCCCGGCGCCGACGCGGTCTGGAGGGGTCCGACGATGACTTTGATCCGCGCCTGATCACCGCCCGCTCGCTGCTCACCGGCACCATGGCTGAGAGCACCGGGATCCGCGGCGGCTTCGCCACCGAGCCCGATACCGAGCGGGCCACCAGCACCCCCGAGCGAGCCACGAGCACCTCCGACCCGGCTGAGGGTGGTTGGTAGTGGCGATCGGCTGGTACCTGGTCGTCTCGGCGCTGATCTTCTGCATCGGCGCCGCCGGCGTGCTCACCCGACCCAACCCATTGGTCATCCTGCTCTGTCTCGAGCTGATGCTCAACGCCGCCAATCTTTCGCTGGTCGCCTTCTCGCGCATGTGGGGCGGCGCCGACGGCCAGATCTTTGCCCTCATCGTGATGGTGGTGGCGGCCTGCGAGGTGACCGTCGGACTGGGGTTGATCGTCGCCATCTACCGGCGGCAGCTGGCCGTCAACGTCGACGAGCTCAACGAGCTCCGCGGCTGAGGGCTCCGGCGTCATGAGTCCCACCGTCTACGGCTGGCTGATCCTGCTCTTCCCGTTGCTGGGAAGCATCCTGATCGCGGTCGGCTTCCGCCGCGAGCCGGGCACGATCGCCGGGTGGCTGGGGACGCTGGCCATCGCCCTCTCCTTCGTGTGCGCGATCGGGGCCCTTGTCAGCATGCTCGGGCGCGCGGAAGGCGATCGCGAGCTGACCTCCTCGCTGTGGAACTACGCCTCCACGGTCGGCGTCGACGCCAAGCTCTCGATCCTTGTAGATCCGCTTTCGATCCTCATGTCGCTCGTAGTCTCGGGCGTCTCGACCCTGATCCACCTGTACTCGATCGCCTACCTGAAGTCAGACCGGGGCTACGCGCGCTTCTTCTCCTACCTGAACTTCTTCGTCTTCTCGATGCTGCTGCTCGTGCTGGCCGGCAACTTCCTGCTCCTGATCGTGGGCTGGGCGTTCGTGGGTGCCGCCTCCTACCTGTTGATCTCCTTCTGGTACCGGCGCCACACGGCCACTACCGCGGGGCTCAAGGCGTTCGTGATCAACGTGCTGGGCGACGTCGGCCTCGTGCTCGGCACCTTTTTCATCTTCCGCCATACGGGAACCCTCGACCTCCTCAAGACCTTCCACGCTGTGCCCCACGTGTTCGGCCACAACTCCACCGATCTCGTCGCCGGCTGCCTGCTGCTGCTGGTCGGAGCCTTTGCCAAATCGGCCCAGGTGCCGCTGCACACGTGGTTGCCCGACGCGATGGAGGGCCCGACCCCGGTGTCGGCCCTGATCCACGCCGCCACCATGGTCACGGCAGGCGTCTACCTGATCGCGCGCATGCACCCGCTCTTCGAGCAGGCTCCGACCGCGGCCGACGTCGGCGCAATCGTCGGCTGCGCGACGCTGCTGATAGCGGCGACGATCGCCATCGTCCAGACCGACATCAAGCGGGTGATCGCCTACTCAACCATGTCGCAGATCGGTTACATGGTCATGGGCGTCTCGGTCGGCGCCTACTCGGCCGGCCTGTTTCACCTGATGACGCACGCGTTCTTCAAGGCGCTGCTGTTCATGGCCGCCGGTTCGCTGATCAGCGCCATGGGGGGCGAGCAATCGCTTGACCGGATGCGCGGGTTCCGCAAGGCGATGCCGTTCACGTTCGCCTGTTTCATCGTCG
>JBAVWI010000014.1:0-15362 GCA_049697735.1 Solirubrobacteraceae bacterium | reverse complement strand
AGGATGGGCCGACGCCTACGGGTCGACCTATGTCCCGCACCCCGCGATCGAATCCGGCCAGCAGTTCGCCGCCGCCCTGCGCGCAGCGGGCGTCAAGGTGCCAGCCGCAACCCCGATCCGGGCAGGGACCACTCCCGCCGACGCCCAGACTTTGACCGCGCTCCCCTCCCCGCCGATGGCGACCCTGCTCGCCCTCACCAACACTCCGTCAGACAACTTCTTTGCCGAGACCCTGCTCAAGGATCTCGGGGCGCGCTTCGGCGCCGGGGGCAGCACAGCCGCCGGGGTCGGCGTGGTCACCGCGACCATCGCCACCACCTTCGGTTTGCATCCGCGCTTCGACGACGGGTCGGGACTGTCGCGCTATGACCGCACCACGCCCTACGACGTGGTCTCGCTGCTGCGCCAGCAGGCCAGCGATCGCCCCTTCACCAGTTCGCTGGCAGTGGCCGGGGAGACGGGCACGCTGGCGCACGAGATGCACGGCACCTACGCGCAAGGTCGCTGCCGGGGTAAAACGGGCACCCTGAGCGACGCCTCAAATGTGGTCGGCTACTGCCACGCCCGCGACGGTCACACGCTCGCTTACGCGTTGCTCATGAACTACATCGATCCCAACTACGCCCATCCGCTCCAGAACCGGATCCAGATCGCCTTGGCGCGGTACAACGGCTGACCCGGCCCCCGGCTCCTCGGCGCTCGCCGGGAGAACACGGCGACGCAAGGCTCTTGCGGGGCCCAGCGAGACGTCCCAGTTAGTCGCCGAGCAGCTCGCGCAGGCCGGTCTCGTCCAACACCGGAACGCCGAGGCGCTCGGCCGAGGCGAGCTTGGAGCCCGCGGCCTCCCCCGCCACCAGATAGTCGGTCTTGCGCGACACCGATCCGGTCACGCGCCCCCCGGCCCACATGATCAGCTCGGTGGCCTGCTCCCGCGTCAGCTCAGGCAGGCTCCCGGTCAGCACCAGCGTCTTACCGGCCAGCGGGCCTTCCCCGGGGGGCGGACCCTCCTCCGCGAGACGCAGCCCCTGGTCACTGAGATCGGCGATCAGCGCCTTCATGGCCGGCTCCTGGAGTTGGGCGTGGATCGTCTGGGCCATCTTGGGACCGACGCCCGGGGTGGCCTCGATCGCCTCGGGATCGGCGGCGACCAGGGCCTGCATCGAGCGAAACTGCTGGGCCAGGTTGCGACCGGTGACCGCTCCCACCTCCTCGATCCCGAGCGCGAACAGAACCCGCCCGAACGGCTGGTCCTTGGAGGCCTCTATGGCCGCGACCAGCTTCCCGGCTGATACCGGCCCAAACCCGGTCTGCTCGGCGATCCGCTCGGCCTCGAGGCGGTAGAAATCACCGGCCGTCTTGACCCAGCCCAGCTCCATGAACAGGCTCACCTGCTTCTCCCCCAGCCCGTCGATATCCATCGCGCCGACGTAATGCTTGAGCAGCTGCCAGCGACGGCCCGGGCAGTCGCGGTTGGGACAGCGGGTGAAGACCGAGTCGGGCGGCTTGACAGTCGGCGTATCGCAGACCGGGCAGCGCTCAGGCGGTTGCGGGGACGCGGGTCGGTCCTCGCGTTCGGCCACGTGCGGCGCCGGGGAGAGCACCTGGGGGATCACATCCCCGGCGCGCAGGACGATCACCTCCTCGCCCTCGCGGATGTCCTTGCGCGCCAGGTCCTCCTCGTTGTGCAGCGTGGCGAGCTTGATCGTGACCCCGGCAACGTGCACGGGCTCGAGCATCGCGTAGGGGTGCAGATCGCCGAACTTGCCCGGATTCCATCCCACTCGCTGGAGCGTCGTGACCGCGGTGGTGGGCGGAAACTTCCAGGCGATCGCCCAGCGCGGGTCGCGTCCCACGACCCCAAGGCGGCGCTGCAGCTCGTACTGATTCACCTTGACGACGACGCCGTCGATCTCGAACTCCAGCGACCCGCGACGTTGCTCCCAGGACCGGCACTGCGCCACCACCTCGTCCTCGGTGCTGAGCTTGCGGACATCGGGATGCACCGGGAAGCGGTGCTCGTGCAGCCACGCCAGCGCCTCCCAGTGCGAGCCCAGGCGCAGGCCCTCGGTGACCCCGATCTGGTAGCACCAGAGCGACAGCGGGCGCTGGGCGGCCAGCTTGGGATCGAGCTGGCGAATCGTCCCCGCGGCCGAGTTACGCGGGTTCATGAACGTGGACAGCCCGGCCTCGGCGCGACGCTCGTTGAGCGCCGCGAAGTCGGGCAGCGACATGTACACCTCGCCGCGGACCTCGAGCAGCGCCGGCGGGTCGGCCATCTCCAAACGCAGCGGGAGCTGCCCGATCGTCCGCAGGTTGTGGGTCACGTCCTCGCCGATCTCCCCGTTGCCGCGCGTGGCCCCGCGCTCGAAGACGCCGTTTCGGTACAGCAGCGAGATCGCCAGCCCGTCGACCTTGGGCTCGGCGACGAACTCGAAGGCCGGGTCATCGATCCCCTCCCGGGCGAGGTGGTTGCGCATCCGCTGGATCCACGCCCGCAGCTCCCCGGCCGATCGTGCGTTGGCCAGTGAGAGCATCGGCTCGGGATGGCGCACCTTGACCAGGTCGCTGACCGGCTCGCTGCCGACCCGCTGAGTAGGTGAGTCCGGCGTGACCAGCTCAGGATGCTCGGCTTCGAGGGCGCGCAGTTCGTCGAGCAGCGCGTCGTAGGCATCGTCACCGATCTCGGGATCGTCGAGCACGTAGTAGCGGTAGCCGTGATGCTCGAGCTGGCGTCGCAACTCGTCGATCCGCTTTTGCGGACCCTCGTCGCGCTCCCGCTCCGGTGGGCTCACTAGTCGCTGACCTCCTCGGCCGCAGGTGCGATCAGCCGGGCCAGGTCGTGGCGCTCGAGCGCATCGAGCCCGTCGCGGTCGGTGAGATCGAAGTGGATCGGCGTCACCGCGATCTGCCCCGCCGCCACCGCGGCCAGGTCGGTGCCCTGCTCGTCACGCTCAAAGCTCGCATCCCCGTAGATCCGGTACTGCCGGCGGTGCCCGTCCCCCTCGTCGATCAGGGCCAGCTCGTCGCGATAGATGCGCTTGCCAAGCCCAGCCACCGTCACTCCCTGCGGAGCGGCGCCGGGAACGTTGATGTTGAGCAGCGTCCCGGATGGCAGAGGCACGGTTTCAAGCTCGGCCACGAGCCGGGCGGTGAAGTCAGCAGCGACCGTGAAGTCAAAGCCCGCGCCGGCCCGGAAGTCGAGCTCGAGCGAACTCGACTGCTGGGAGACGGCGATCCCGGGCAGGCCCAGGACAATCGCCTCGAGGGCCGCGGCCACTGTGCCCGAGTAGGTGATGTCGTCGCCGAGATTAGAGCCATGATTGATGCCCGCGACGACGAGTTCGGCGGCGAAGCCCTCAATCAGACCAAGATTGGCCAGGCGCACGCAGTCGACCGGCGTGCCGTCGGTGGCATAGCCGACCGTGCCGTCCTCGAACTCCACCTCGCGTACCCAGAGGGGACGGCGCGTGGTGATCGAGCGCGCCATCGCCGAGCGGTTGCCATCGGGAGCGATGACGGCGAGTTCCAGGCTCGGTACGCGCACCAGCGAGCGACGCAGAGCCTGCAGCCCGGCGGCCTCGATCCCATCATCGTTGGTGAGCAGAACCCGCATGCCCTGCATGCTATGCGGCGCACAGGCGCGCCGGATGACGACCGGCTCCGGCCCCTCCGGCAGGGCAAGACCGTGGCCCGAGTAGTGAGCTCCACTCACCGCTCGGGCCGCGGCCACCCCCAAGTCCTGCGACGCGCCCCCTTCTGGACGAGATAGTACGTTTCCATTCGCCAAAGACAAGTCGAACATTCGTCTACTTCTCGGCCTAGCTCTGCCGCCCGGCGCCTCAGCAGCCGATCACTCTCTGTCCGTCATATCCGACCCCGGCCAGGTAGAGCCCGTGTGCGGGGGCCGTGGGTCCCGCAGCGGCCCGTGGACGACCCTCGAGCAGCTCGGTGAACTCGGCCACCGAGCGGCGACCGACTGCAACTTCGAGCATCGTCCCGACCAGGACACGGTTCATGTGACGCAGGAAGCTGTCGGCCTCGATCCAGAACTCGAGCTGGTCGGTGCCGAGCTGGCGCCATTGGGCAGCGAAGACGTCTCGCGAGAAACGGGTATGCCCAGTTTCGGTGGGCGTGAAGGCGGTGAAGTCGTGGGTCCCGACCAAGGCCCGCGCGCACGCGTGCAACCGGTCGGGCGCCAGCGGGCCGGTCCGGTGCAGAGCCCGCCCGGACTCGTGGGGACTGCGCGCGCAGCGCGTCAGGACCCGGTAGCAGTAGGCGCGGCTGGTGGCATCGTGGCGGGCGCTGAAGCCGGGCCGGACAGCGATGCATTCGATCGCAGCCACGTCGTCGGGCATAAGCGCGTTGAGGGAACTCACCGCAGCCGGCGGGCCGTCGTAGCTGGCCACCTGGCACCAGGCGTGGACTCCCGCGTCCGTGCGTCCGGCGACTGTCAGCGTGACCTCGGTGCGGCGTAGGACCACGGCCAGCGCCCGCTCGACCTCGGCCTGGACCGTCCGTTGCCCGTCCTGCCGAGCCCACCCGACGAACTGCGTCCCGAGATACTCCAGGGTGATCCTGGAGGTGTCAGGGGGACCGGCGGTCAGACCAGCTCCAGCAGCACCATCTCGGTCGAGTCCGAGCGCCGCGGCCCGAGCTTCATGATCCGGGTGTAGCCGCCGGGACGCTCGGTATAGCGGGGCGCGATCTCCTCGAACAGCTTGTAGACCACGAACTTGTCCTGACCCAATGCGGACAGGGCCTGACGGCGGGCGTGCAGGTCACCGCGCTTGGCCAACGTGATCAGCTTCTCGAGCTCGGGCTTGACGGCCTTGGCCTTGGCCTCGGTCGTCTGGATGCGCTCGTGATCGATCACTTCCTTGGCCAGGTTGATGAGCAAGGACTTGCGATGCGAGGCGCTGCGGCTGAGTTGATATCGCTGACGCTGGTGGCGCATGGTCGAGGATCTTAGTCGTCGCGGAGATCGAGCCCGCGGGCGTGAAGGGTCTCGATGACCTCATCGATCGACTTCTTGCCGAAGTTCGGGATCGCGTTGAGCTCGCCTTCGGTCTTGGAGACAAGATCGCCAACCGTCTGGATTCCTGCCCGCTTGAGACAGTTATAGGAGCGAACTCCGAGCTCGAGCTCCTCGATGAGGATGTCGTCCATCGCGTTCGGGGGGCGATTGTTGGTGCCCGCGGGGACCCCGCCGACCAGACCCGCGTCCAGCGCGCCTGGCGCACCGACATCCCGGAGCTCGACCACGCGATCCGCGTCGGTGAAGATCGCCAGCTGCGAGATCAGGATCTCGGCCGCTTCGCGGAGCGCCGCGTGCGGATCGATCGAGCCGTCGGTCTCGATGTCGAGGGTGAGCTTGTCGAAGTCGGTCTTCTGGCCGACACGAGCCTGCTCGACGTTGTAGGCGACACGGCGCACGGGTGAGAAGATCGAGTCGATCGGAATCACACCGATCGGCTGGTCGGAGGACTTGTTCTCCTCCGCGGGCCGGTATCCGCGTCCCCGGCCGATGGTCAGATAGACCTCGAGCTTGGTTTTCTTCTCGAGCGTGGCGATGTGGGCATCGGGGTTGAGGATCTCCACGCCTGAGGGCAGATCGATGTCCTTGGCGGTGATGTCACCGGGACCAGTCACCACCAGGGGCGCTTCAATTTCCGTCGCGTCACTATGCATCCGGCAGACGATGCCCTTGAGGTTGAGGACGATGTCGGTGACGTCCTCCTTGACGCCGCGGATGGTCGAGAACTCATGCGCGACGCCCTCGATCCGCACGCTGGTCACGGCGGCGCCGGACAGCGAGGAGAGGAGCACACGCCGCAGCGAGTTGCCGAAGGTGTAGCCGAAACCCCGATCGAGCGGCTCGATCGTGAACGAGCCGCGGGTATCGTCTACCGACTCGCTGGAGATTCGGGGGACTTGGAAGTCAAGCATCTATCGTCCTAACATCGTGGGTTCTGGCCGCCGGAGGGCGGCGTTCAGCGTCGCGCCAGGCGAAGGCCTGCGCGACGAAAGCTCGTCTACTTCGAGTACAGCTCGACGATCAGCTGCTCTTGCACCGGGGCGGCGATCTCCCGCCGTTCGGGCTTGCGCAGCACCTTGGCGGTCAGCGAATCGTGATCCGCCTGAAGCCAAGCCGGGACCTGCCCGGTCAATTCGGTCGCGTCGCGGATTACCTGGCCCGCGGTGGAGCGCTGGTGGATCGCGATCACGTCGTTATCGCGCAGCTGATAGCTGGGGATGTTTACCCGGCGGCCGTTGACCGTCCAATGACCGTGCAGGATCAGCTGCCGCGCCTGGCGCCGCGAGGCGGCGAAGCCGAGGCGAACGAGGACGTTGTCGAACCGGCACTCGAGCATCCGCAGCAGGTTCTCGCCCGTCACACCCTGCTGGCGCGAGGCCTTCTGGTAGTAGATCCGGAACTGCTTCTCGAGAACGCCGTAGTAGCGCCGGGCCTTCTGCTTCTCGCGCAGCTGAACGCGATATTCGCTCTGCTTCTGACGGCCCCGGCCGTGGTCACCAGGCGGATAGTTGCGCCGCTCGACGCCGCACTTGTCGGTCAGACAGCGCTCGCCCTTGAGGAACAGCTTCTGGCCCTCACGGCGGCACTGCTTGCACTGTGAACCGGTGTCTCTTGCCATCGCTAGACGCGCCTGCGCTTTCGGGGTCGGCAGCCGTTGTGAGCCTGGGGGGTGACGTCCTTGACGCCGGTCACCTCGAGACCCGCGGCCTGGAGCGAACGAATCGCCGTCTCGCGGCCCGAGCCCGGGCCCTTGACGAACACCTCGACCTTTTGCAGGCCGTGCTCGATGCCCTTACGGGCGGCGGCGTCGGCTGTCACCTGAGCCGCGAAGGGCGTCGACTTGCGCGAGCCCTTGAAGCCCGCGCCGCCGGCCGACTCCCACGCGATGACGTTGCCTTCGCGGTCGGTCAGCGAGACGATCGTGTTATTGAACGAAGTTTTGATGTGGGCCTGTCCCACCGGAATGTTCTTGCGCACGCGGCGACGGCCGCGCTGGGGTCGGCGAGGGGCAGGACTCACTTCTTGACTGCCTTCTTCTTACCGGCCACCTGCATCCGCTTGGGACCCTTGCGCGTCCGGGCATTGGTCTTGGTCTTCTGCCCGCGCACGGGGAGTCCGCGCCGGTGACGCAAGCCGCGGTAGCAACCGATCTCCTGCAGGCGCTTGATGCTCTGCGAGCGCTCACGGCGGAGGTCCCCCTCGACTGTGACATCGCTGTCGATCAGGTCGCGGAGCTGGACTACCTCGTCCTCGGTGAGGTCGCGCACCTTCCGGTCGGGCTCAATCCCAACCTTGGCGAGGAGCTCGTTGGAGGTCGCGCGTCCGATCCCGTAGATATAAGTCAGGCCAACCTCGACCCGCTTGTTGAGGGGGATGTTGACTCCGGAAATTCTTGCCAATTCAGTTACCTCCGCGAGACATCCAGCCCCGCGTCCTGATTATCGTGCTCGCCATCACGCCTCTTAACCTTGTCGTTGCTTGTGACGTGGATTCGTGCAGATCACCAGCACCCGCCCGTGGCGGCGGATGATTTTGCACTTCTCGCACATCGGTTTGACCGAGGGTCGTACTTTCACGCTCGTTCGCTCTCGTGTTTAAAAGCCTGTGAGTGGTACCTTCGGCGCGGCTCTGGCGACCGGTACGGTCGCCGCTACCTCGCCGAGGAACATCCGCAGCACATCGCAGTCGCGCTGCAGGCGCACCCGGGGATGGTAGCAACGTTTAAAAGTAGCCTGCGCTCGCCCTTCGGCGCCCGAAACCGCAGCTCAGGCGGCCGCCCGCTGAGTCGGAACCGTCTTCTCGTGCCACGGAGTCAGGATCCGGGGGCCACCGGCGGTGATCGCGATCGTGAATTCGAAGTGGGCGGCGAGCGACCCGTCCTGGGAGAAGATCGACCAGTGGTCCTCGCCGACCCGGACCGCGTGGCGGCCGGCGGTGACCATCGGCTCGACCGCGAGGACCATACCCTCCTCGAGCAGCACCCCTGATCCGGGCTGGCCGTAGTTGGGGATCTGCGGGTCCTCGTGCATGTCGCGGCCGATCCCGTGGCCGACCAGAGACCGGACCACGGACAGGCCGGCCGCCTCGACGTGCTCCTGGACGGCGTGCGAGATGTCGCCAAGATGGTTGCCTGGCCGGCACGCGGGCACGGCCGCCATCAGCGATCCCTCGGTCGTCTTGAGCAGCTTCTGGGCCACCGGACTGATAACGCCCACCGGGAACGTCCGGGCCGCATCGGCGACCCAGCCGTCGAGCACGACCCCGATGTCGATCGAAAGGATGTCGCCACGGCCGAGCTTGTAGGCCCCCGGGATGCCATGGACGATCATCGAGTTGGGCGAGGCGCAGATCGAGCCCGGGAAGCCGCGGTAGCCCTTGAAGGCCGGCTCGGCCCCCTGGGAGCGAATGAACTTCTCGGCCGCCTCGTCGAGCTGGCGGGTGGTGACGCCGGGCCGGACCTTCCCGGCCAGCAGATTCATCGTGCGCACGAGGATCGCCCCGGCGGCGGCCATGCGCTCGATCTCCTCGGGGCTTTTCTTGATGATCACCGCGTCTGCGCTCCGGAACCGGGGGTGGGATCGATGACTGCCACCACTAGACGTCTTCCTCGAGGCGAAGCGTGGCAATCACCGCCCGGATGTGGTCGTGGACCTCAGCCGCCGGACGGGTGCCGTCAATCCTGCGCAGGAGGCCCTGCTCGTCGTAGTGCTCGACGAGAGGCTCAGTCTGCTCGTGGTACACGTTGAGGCGGTTCTCGATGACATCGGGCTGATCGTCGTCACGCTGGATCAGCCGCGAGCCGTCCTGGTCACACACGCCCTCATGCTTGGGCGGGTCGAACTCGACGTGGTAGTTGTGCCCCGACTTCACGCACACACGGCGACCCGACAGGCGGCGAATGACCTCCTCGTCAGGGACGTCAATGAGCAGAGCTGCCGTCACGCGGCGCCCCAGACCGGACAGCTGGCGCTCGAGCGCATCAGCCTGCTCGCGCGTCCGGGGGAACCCGTCGAGGATGAAGCCGTCTTGGGCATCCTGCTCCTGCAGGCGTTCGGCGGCCATGGCCACGATCAGGTCGTCGGGAACGAGATCACCGGCGTCCATGTACCGCTTGGCCTTCCTGCCGAGCTCGGTCTCATGCTTGACGCTGGCGCGCAACATCTCGCCGGTCGAGATGAAGGGCAGCTGAAAGTCGCGCTGCAGGCGCTCGGCCTGGGTCCCCTTGCCGGCCCCAGGTGGTCCGAACAGAATCAGGTTGAGCTCAGGCACCGGACCACTGTATCGGGCCAAGAGCCCGGACCCGCCCTACCCCACGCCGGTCTACCTCACTTCAAGAATCCCTCGTAGTTGCGCATCATCAGCTGCGCCTCGAGCTGCTTCATCGTGTCCAGCGCGACGCCGATCACGATCAGGATCGAGGTGCCGCCGAAGAAGAAGTTCGCGTTGGTCTGGTTGATGAGGACCGTCGGCAGGGCTGCGATCGCGGCCAGGAAGAGGGCGCCTGGAAAGGTCAGCCGAGCCAGGATGCGGTCGAGAAACTCGGCCGTGGGCCGCCCTGGTCGTACCCCCGGAATGAAGCCGCCGTACTTCTTGAGGTTGTCGGCCTGGTCGACCGGATTGAAGGTCACCGCCGTGTAGAAGTACGTGAACAGGATGATCAAGATGCTCTCGCCGACTATGTAGTGCCAGCCCTGGGGGCTGAAGAAGGCGGCCAGATCGGTGCCAAAGCCCTTACGGTTCTGGCCGATGAGCGAGCCGACGGTGGGCGGGATGGCCATCACGCTGGCCGCGAAGATGACCGGGATGACGCCGGCCATGTTCACCCGCAGGGGCAGATAGGTCTGACCGCCCTGGGTCATCCGCCTGCCGATCACGCGCTTGGCGTACTGAATCGGGATCCGCCGCTGCCCCTCCTGTACGAACACCACGGCCGCGACCGCGCCGATGGCGATGAAGGGCATGATCACCTTGAAGACCTGATCGGGGTTGTTCCACCAGGAGCTGACCCCGCTGGGGATCCGCGAGACGATGCTGGCAAAGATGAGCAGCGAGATGCCGTTGCCGATGCCCCGCTGGGTGATGAGCTCACCCATCCACATCAGCAGCACCGTGCCCGCGGTCAGCGAGATCACGATCAGGAAGACCTTGAACAGGGTGAAGTTGCTGATCAGCGTCGTGCCGGCCTGCTTCTCAAAGCTGCGGAACAGGAACACGTAGCCGATCGACTGCGCGAAGGCCAGACCGACGGTCAAATAGCGCGTGTACTGGGTGATCCGCGCCTGACCCACCTCACCCTCCTTGGAGAGCTTCTCCAGCGAAGGAACGACGACCTGCAGCAGCTGCAGGATGATCGACGCGGTGATGTAGGGCATGATGCCCAGCGCGAAGATCGCGATCCGCCCCAGCCCCCCGCCCGAGAACAGGTTCAGCAGGCCGAGAATGCTGCTGCCGCCGAAGTTCTTCTGGATCGCGTTGACCGCCGCCGAGTTGATGCCCGGCGCCGGCAGGTGGGTGCCGAACCTGTACAGGGCGAGAATGGCCGCCGTGAACAGGATCTTCTTGCGGATGTCGCCGACCCTGAACGCTCCGAGGATCGTTGCGATCATCGCTTGTCCCTAGTCCTGGAGGTCCTGGCAGGTCCCGCCGGCCGCTTCGATCTTCTCGCGAGCGGCGGCACTGAAGCCGTGGGCGTGGACCGTGAGGGCCTTGGTGATCTCACCGCGGGCGAGAATCTTGACCGGGATGTCCTTACGGTTGGCCAAGCCCTTGCCCTTCAGCGCCTCGAGGGTGACGGCGTCGCCAGCGTCAAAGCGCGCCTCCAGGTCAGCCAGGTTGACCGGCTGAGTGTGGGTTCGGAAGGGCTCGAACGGCATCGACTTCTTCATGTGCGGCCCGCGCAGCTTGCGCATCCGCATGTGGATCGGATTCTGGCCACCTTCGAAGCGGGCACGCTTCTTGGACCCCGAACGCGAACCGGCACCCTTCTGGCCACGACCCGAAGTCTTGCCTGTGCCCGAACCCTCGCCGCGACCGATGCGCTTACGCGGACGGCGCGAACCCGGCGCGGGCTTCAGGTTGTGCAGCCCGATGCGCTCCTCGTCGGGGGGAGTCATCGGGCCGGCTCCTGCACCTCGACGAGATGGCGAACCTTGTGGAGCATGCCTCGGATCTGCGGGGAGTCCGAGATCTCAACGGTGTGGCCGATGCGACGGAGACCGAGCGAGCGCAGGGTGGCCAGCTGGCGCTTGTCGCAGCCGTTACGGGACTTGCGCTGGGTGACGCGAACCGTGGACATCACGCCTCAGCGACAGCTTCAGCGGTCGGAGCCCCGGGCGCGTCGGCCGCACCATCACCGCGCTCTCCGGTCAGGCCGAGGACCTGGTTGATCGAGAGACCGCGCAGGTCGGCCACCTCATCGGGGGTCCGCAGTGACTCCAGCCCGGCCATCGTCGCCTTGACGAGGTTGATCGGGTTCTGCGAGCCGAGGCTCTTGGAGAGAATGTCGTGGATCCCGGCCAGCTCGAGCACCGCGCGGACACCCCCGCCGGCGATTACGCCGGTACCGGCCGAAGCCGGCTTCAGGAAGACGCGTCCAGCCCCGAAGATTCCCATCGTCTGATGGGTGATGGTCGAGCCGTGCTTGGGCACGCGATAGAGGTTCTTCTTGGCCCGCTCGACGCCCTTCTGGATGGCTACCGGGACCTCGTTGGCCTTGCCGTAGCCGATCCCGACCACGTCGCGCTCGTCTCCGACCACGACCAGGGCCGTGAACGAGAAGCGCCGACCGCCCTTGACGACCTTGGCCACGCGGTTGATTTCGACGACCCGCTCCTGGAGGTCCAGTCCGGCGGAACTTACTGTGCGATCGCGAGCCATGAACAGGTCAGGGTAGCGGGGTCTAGAACTTGAGTCCGGCTTCGCGGGCGCCGTCGGCAAATGCCTGGACGCGACCGTGGTACTGGTAGCCGCCGCGATCGAAGACCGCGGTTTCCACCCCGGCCGCCTTGGCACGCTGCGCCAAGAGCGCGCCTGCCCTGCCGGCCTGCTCGGCACCGGTGAGCTTGCGCAGGTCGGTTTCGATCCAGTTGACGGAGGCCAGGGTGCGGCCGCTGTCGTCGTCGATGAGCTGGGCGGCGATGCCGCGGTTGGAGCGGAACACCGAGATCCGCGGCCGCTCGGCCGTCCCGTGGATCTTGGCGCGGACGCGCCGGCGGCGCTTGAGCCGTCGCTGGGGCCTGGTCAACACGGTCATGCTCGTTTACCGACCTTCCGGGCCACGTACTCGCCCTCGTAACGGATCCCCTTGCCCTTGTAGGGCTCGGGCTTGCGCTGCTTGCGGATGAAGGCGGCGGCCTCACCGACCTGCTGCTTGGACGCCCCGCGGACGACGATCCGGGTCGGCAGCGGGACCTCGAACTCGATCCCGTCCGGTGCCTTTACGGGCACCGCATGCGAGTAGCCGAGGGCCAGCTCCAAGTCACGGCCGCGCAACTGGGCGCGATAGCCGACGCCCTGGATCTCCAGGCGCTTCTCGAAGCCGTCGGTCACCCCCTGGACCATGTTGGCGACCAGGGTGCGGGTCAGCCCGTGCAGAGCGCGGTGCTCACCACGGTCGGTCGGCCGCGTGACGAGGACTTCCTCGCCAACGTGCTCCACCATCATGTCGCGGTGGATGCGCTCGGTGAGCTCTCCCTTGGGGCCGTTGACTGTTACGCGCTCGGGTTCGATCGCGATCGTGACGCCGGCTGGCACGGGGATGGGTTGTCTTCCGATTCGGGACATAGCTAGCTCGAAACTCGCTCGTGTTACCTGGTTACCAGACCCTGGCCACGACTTCGCCACCGACGCCCTGCTGATGCGCCTCGTGGCCGGTCATGACGCCCTTGGAGGTCGAGATGATCGCGGTTCCCATGCCGCCTTGGATCCGCGGGATGTGGGTGTGATCGACGTACGTGCGCTGCCCAGGCCGCGATACTCGCTGCATTCCGGAGATCACGGGCCGACGCTCGCTGGTGTACTTGAGGGTCACGGTGAGCTGCTCGCCGGGGCGGCCGGGAGCCGGGGGGTCGACCTGGTAGGCCTCGATGTAGCCCTGCTCCTTGAGGATCCGGGCCAGTTCGCGTTTGAGCCCGGAGGATGGGATCGCGACGTCGTGATGCTGCGCCTTGGCGGCGTTGCGCAAGCGGGTGAGGAAGTCGGCGACAGGATCGGTCATCGACATGGCGTCACCAGCTCGACTTCGTCATGCCGGGCACGTAGCCGTTGTGGGCGAGCTCGCGCAGGCAGATCCGGCAGAGGCCGAACTTGCGGTACACCGCGCGCGCGCGACCGCAGCGGCGGCAGCGCGTGTAACCCCGGGTTTTGTACTTTGGGATCCGCGCTTGGCGGACTCGTTGGGAAGTCTTTGCCACTGTGCTCCTTTTAAGCCTGGACGGGCTCCGCCGGCGTAGCCGGTCGGGTTGCCTGAGGACGGCCCTCCTTCGAAAACGGCATCCCAAACGCCTCGAGCAGCGCGAACGACTCCTCGTCGCTGGCCGCGCTGGTGGTGATGGTGATGTCGAGACCGCGGATCTGATCGATCTCGTCGTAATCGACCTCGGGAAAGATGATCTGCTCGCGCACGCCCAGCGAGTAGTTGCCGCGCCCGTCAAAGGCGCGGGGATTGAGGCCGCGGAAGTCGCGAATCCGAGGGATCGCGACCGACATGAGCCGATCCAGGAACTCATAGGATCGCTCGCCCCGCAAGGTCACGGCGACGCCGACGGGCATCCCCTCGCGCACCTTGAACTGGGCGATCGACTTGCGAGCCCGCCGGATGTTCGGCTTCTGGCCCGTGATCGTGGCCAGCTGCGCGGCAGCGGCGTCGAGCACCTTGGAGTCCTGCTTGGCGTCTCCGCAGCCCATGTTGACTGTCACCTTCTCGAGCCGTGGGGCCTGCATGATGCTCGAGTAGCCGAAGCGCTCCACCAGGGAGGGACGGATCTCGTCGAGGTAACGGGTTTTTAGTCTTGCTGTGGCCATATCTTGGTCTGGTCCTAGTCGAGCCGGGCACCGCTGCGCTTGGCGATGCGCAGGCGCTTGCCGTCGGCGATCTCGATGCCCACTCGCGTGGGCTTGCCATCCTTGGGGTCAACCAGCATCACGTTGGAGATGTGGATCGGCCCCTCGCGCTCGATGACCCCACCGGCCTGCTGTCCGCTGGCCGTCTGGGTCGGGCGCTGGTGACGCTTGACGATGTTAAGGCCCTCGACGTAGACCCGCCGCTTCTTGGGTTCGACGCGGAGGACCTTGCCTGTCTTGCCACGGTCCTTGCCGCTCATGATGATCACGTCGTCGTCGGTCCTGATCCGGGCGGGCATATCAGAGCACCTCGGGAGCCAAAGAGACGATCTTCATGAAGTTGCGATCGCGTAGCTCGCGGGCCACCGGGCCGAAGATGCGGGTACCGCGCGGGTTGTTCTGGGCGTCGATGAGGACGGCGGCGTTCTCATCGAAGGCGATGTACGTGCCATCGTCGCGGCCGTAGGACTTGCGAGTGCGCACCACTACGGCCGTCACGACCTCGCCCTTCTTGACCGAACCCTGGGGGTTGGCGGTCTTGACAGTCGCGGTGATGGTGTCGCCGATCCCGGCGTACCGGCGTCGCGAACCACCCCGGACGCGGATCACGAGGATCTCGCGCGCCCCGGTGTTGTCAGCCACACGCAGGCGTGTCTCGTTCTGGATCACGAGTGGCTCCCTTGCTCGGCCGCGTCTCGATTCGCGAGCGAGAACCGAGCATGGCAAGGACGCAGGTCCGACGGTGTGGCATCGCCACATCGAGGACCGAGGACGCCGCCAGGCGAAGGTTCGCAGCCGCGAAGCGGGGCGTGGCTGGGTGAGGGAGTCACTTGGCCCGCTCCACTACCTGCACCAGCCGCCAGCGCTTGGTCCGCGAGAGCGGACGCGCCTCGCGCACGATCACGGTGTCGCCGGTGTGGGCGTCGTTGCGCTCGTCATGAGCATGCAGCGTGCGCGAAGTACGGACGATCTTCTCGTAGCGGCGGTGACGCCGGGCGGTGTCGATGCGGACGGTGATCGTCTTGTCGGCCTTGTCGGAGACGACCACGCCCTGGCGGACCTTCTGCACGCCCGGAGCACGCTCGCGCGGCGGGGTCGTGGCGGCGCCGTCGTGGCTGGCCTTGGCACGGGCCTTGACCCGCCCGGCGCGCCGGTGCTCGGCCTTCTGGCGACGCTCGGCCAGGCGCTCGCTGTGGCGGTCCTCGCCGCTGACCGACCCGCGCGAGGGGACCTTGGCCGCCTTCGCGGCTCGGGCGCGGCGCCGGCG
>JBAVWI010000013.1:0-15267 GCA_049697735.1 Solirubrobacteraceae bacterium | reverse complement strand
GGGGTCGAGAGGCTCACCGGCCGCAATGTGCTCGCCTTCATGAGCGCCAATCACCTCGAACCCGATATCGCAATCGAAAGCTTCGTGCTCGAGCCCCGGTCGACCCTCGCCCCGGGCACTGAAAGCTCCTAAACCGAGAGTCCACGGCTGCTCCCGCCATCGTCAGCGCGATGACCAGGCTCGCGGCTTGCCGCCTCGGTCGGGGTAGTGAGCAGTTGTGGCTGACTCTCCTCAGGTCCGGGTAATCCTTCGTCCCGTCGGCACCCCACTGACGGTCGGGATGTCCGGTTTGGCCGTCGGCTCATTCGTGCAGAGCGGCCTAGACCTGGGGTGGATGGGAAACGCCCAGGGCGCAGCGGTCGGCCTGATCCTGATGTCGGTGCCGTTTGTCTTGCAGTTACTGGCCTGTGTGTTCTCCTACCTGGCTCGTGATGGTGCTACCGGCGCCACTCTGGGCCTGCTGGCCACAACCTGGCTATCGCTCGGTGTGGTCCGTCTCGCCTATCCGACTGCCAGCACCAGCCCCGCACTGGGCCTGCTGCTGATCGCCACGGGAACGATGCTCGCCCTGTCGGCAGCAGCGATGGCGTCCGCCAAGCCGTTGCCCGCTGGCGTGTTCGCTGCCGCTGCGGTGCGGTTTGTTCTCGCCGCCATCTACGAACTGAGCGCGGTCGGCGTGTGGCGGGACGTTGCCGGCCTGCTCGGTCTCGTGATCAGCGCTGTCGCCGCATATTGCGTCCTGGCCTTCGAGCTTGAGGATCAAGGCCATCGCCCCGTTAGCCCGCGTAGAAAACGTGCAGCGGCGGCCGGGGGCCGTGGGTAGCGAAGCTGGCTGAGACCTATGGCCCCGGACGATGGCGCGACGGCCGTAAGCCTTCGCCACCACGCTCTGAGGGCTGGCTCTGCTCGAGCATGCGCTCCCGCAGCCGAGCTGTCGACCCGGCCGCCGCGGCGCGCGCGGCGCGCTCGGGGTCCAGCGGCAGGCCGTTCCGCGCGGCCCAGTCCAGTAGTGACTGTCGCTCTTCGTCGCGTCGAGACACGCGGCGAAACAACCACGCCAACAGCAACGTGGTCAGGATCACCTGCTCGAGCATCATGATCCCCCCGGCCAGACTCTGGTCCGACAGCGGCGAAAGTCCCCGCCCCTGGTCGGTGACGCGGTAGATCGGATAGAACACCGTCTGGCCCCAGATCAAGACGTTGGCGAGCACCGAGCCAAGGAACCGGACGAGCATCACGTAACCGAGCTCCCAACCACCGGCAAACCAGCGTGGCTTGGGTAGGGGGCCGATCAGCGCCAGCCACAGCAGAGCCCCGAACCAGAGCATGCAGGCGTGCTCAAGCGCGTGGACGAGATCGTGCTGGATTGCCAGCTGGTAGAAGAACGGCAAGTGCCAGGCGTAGAGGTCGACGGCCCACAGCACCACGGCGACCAGCGGGTGCGACAGCTTGCGGGTCGCGTTCGAGGCACGGGTGCGCAGAAGCGGCGCTAGGACGGGACCGGTGACGCCGAGGATGATCGCCAGCGAGGCGAGGTCGCCGAGCACGATGTGCTGAACCATGTGGGCGACCAGCAGGCTGTCGGCGAGGCCGTCGAACGGGGGCACCTGGACGACCGCTACGGTTGCGACTCCGGTGTAGAACGCGATCCGGCGCCATACCGCCACCGGGCGGTGCTCACGCGCCAGCGTGCCGGTGCGCCGGCGGTAGAGCACGATGTAGAGCACCGTGCCCAGCAGCGGGGGCAGAAACTCGCCACCGTGGAGAGCGCCGATGCTCGCCACCGCGGGCATCAGCCGGTCGCCGGATGGGCGGCGGCCTTCGCCTCCTGTTCCGCGCGGTCGCTCTCCGCTTCGGCACGGTCGGCGCCCTCCAGGTCGCGGCACAGCCGTCGTACGAGGAAGAACAGAGTCAGCGGCACCACCCAGATCGCGATCCGAAAGAGCGTGAGCTGAGTGTTGTAGGTGAGGCCCCACAGCACGTAGACCCGGTCGGCGGCGCCGAAGATGAAGATCAGGAACACCCAGCTGAGGAAGGCGACACCGAACGCCGTACGGCCCGGGGCATCGCGGGGGCGGTCGGCGAGGTTGTGCACAGCGTGATCGCCGGTCAGCCGTCGCTCGGCCCACGGGATGCCGATCAAGACCCCGAGCACGATCAGGGGAAACAAGATGCCACCCCAGAACGGGTTCGGGATGAGGGTGAATTGCCCGATCGTCACGTCGAAGCTCGGCATCAGCCGCAAGGCGCCGATCAGCCAGCCGAGGTACCAGTCGGGCTGGGCTCCGTTGGTCCCCAGCCACGGCTCAAACGGCCCCCACTGCCAGATCGGGTTGATCTGCACCAGGCCGCCGAGCAGGAAGAGGATGCCGGTCACGAAGAACATCAGGCCCACTGAGCGCGGCAGCTGGGCCGGGAACATCGGGGCGCCGATCACGCGCCGGTTGGTTTGCCGGGGGCTCTCCTTGAACTGGGTGTGGTGGCGAGCAGCCACGAGCGCCAGATGGATCCCGATCAGTGCCGCCAGCAGCAATGGGATCAGCAACACGTGGGCGATGTACATGCGTGACCAGAGCGACGGCGCTCCCGGGAACGGAGCACCGAAGATCCCCAGCGTCAGCGGGCCGCCGATCACCGGGATCGAGAGGCCGACGCCGTACCCGATCGCCAACCCCATGCCCGACAGCAGGTCGTCGACCAGCGAGTAACCGAGAAAGCCCTCCAGGAGACCGGTGAAGAGCAGCAGCAGGCCGATCAACCAGGTCAGCTCACGGGGCTTGCGAAATGCTCCGGTGAAGAACACCCGCATGAGATGCATGACGATCGAGGCCATGAACACGTCAGCGGCCCAGTGATGGGTCTGGCGAAGCAGCAAACCGGCCTTGTAGGTCAGCGAGATGTCCAGCACCGACTTGTAGGCGTCACTCATCGTGCGTCCGTACAACGGTGAATAGGACCCGTGATAGATGGTCTTGGCGGTGTCGGGGTGAAAGAACAGCGCTAGGTAGACCCCGGTCGCGATCAGGACCATGAACGAGTACAGCGCCACCTCCCCGAGCAGGAACGACCAGTGGTCGGGGAACAGGTAGCGCAGACCCTTGCGCAGCAGCGGCGCTGCCGAGGTCCGCTCGTCGATGAAGCGGACGGGATTCTCGAGGGGGTCCGTCATGACGGTCGCTCGCGCACGTTGAACCACGACGGGCCGACGCGGGCCGAAAAGTTGCCCGCCGCCCGGAGGTATCCGGTCGAGTCGACCGTCAGGGGCAGCTGCGGGAGTGGGCGGCCCGCCGGACCATAGGTCACGGTGCCGCCGGTGAACGGGTCAAAGGTGGAGTAGTGACACGGACAGACCAGCGAAGGGGCGGGCTCGACCACCGGAAAGGTCGGCTTGCGATACAGGGCCACTGCGCAGCCGGCGTGGGTGCAGATCTTCGAGAAGGCGAGGATTCCGTCTGGCGCCCAGTTCGCTCGCCCGCTGGGAAGGTCGAGCTTGGAGGGGTCGACGCGAATGACCACGAGCGAGGACCCGATCAGCTCGGGATCGGCACCCTCCGGAAACGCCGTGTAGAACGTCAGCTCGTCGATCTGGGAGGCCAGAAGCGGCAAGGCAGACTCGTCGACGAGTCGGACACCGGGGCGCCACGGCGTCTCGTCCAGGGGCTGGGTGTCCCAGATCGGTCCGATTGACAGGACCGGTGTCAGGCTGGCCAGCCCCAGGACGCCGCCCGTTGCCGCCCCGGCCCCGAGGAGCAGACGCTTGCGGGTTATGCGGCTGCCGCTCTCGTGGATGATCTCCACGATCTCCTCCTGCTGCTCGGGGTGTGGCTGCGGGTAGTCGTCCTCGAGCTCCTCGGTGACCACGAGCCGCTTGGCGACCACCGTCAGGGCGGCCCCGATGAACAAAAAGCACATCCCGAGGCACACTCCCAGCAGTTCGTTGGGCAGATCGCCGGGGCTGAATTCGCCGTAGACGACGATGAAGCCAAGCGCGAACAGGCTGGCGATCCCCAGGAGCACCAGCACGATGTTCTCCGCCCGGCGTTCGGGCGTTCCCGCCGCAACGATGCGCCCGGGCTCCTTCGGGGGCGGCGCCGACCCCGGTGACCGCCGCCGTTTGCCCAGCGCCGCCGCCACGACTGCCACCAGCCACTGCCACAACCTCATCGGCGAAGCCTCCTCGAAACGGTCAGACACCCCACAATCAGCAGCGGAGCTGCGATCCACCATGTGACCAGGCCCTCGGGGATCGGACCGAGATTGCCAATACCCCAGCCACCCCGGTTGTCGGGGCTGGCCGTGCTCCTCACGTAGGCGATGATCGAGTTCAGCTGGGCGTCTGAGATCTGGCGGGTGGAGAAGCGCGGCATCAGGTAAGGCCCGACGCGAACCGCCTCGGCGATCTGCGTCGCCGGCACGGTATGCAGCGGCGGCACCCGGGCGCCGGTGACGAAGCCACCCTCGGCCAGGGCCTGGTGACAGCCCGCGCAATGCGACATGAACTGCTGGAGCCCCGTGCTCACCGAGCCCGAGGCCGGGTGGGGCTGAGGGATGGGCGCCCCCGCCCCGAGCGAGGCCACATAGCTGACCAGCGAACGAACCTCCTTGTCGCTGAACAGCACCCGGTGGTCTTCGGGCTGCTCGTGCGGGTTGCCGAGCGGCATGTACCCGGTGCGCAGGTAGAAATCAGGTGCCTGGGCCCCGAGGTTGCGCAGCGGAGGCCCGAGGCCGAGGATGTCTCCCGCTCCCGGCCGGGGCGAGGTGATGCCCGATCCGGCGATCCCGTGGCAGCTGGCGCAGTTTCCCGCGTAGAGCTGGGCCCCGAGTGCCCGGCTCGCGGTCGCAGCCTCGGTGGTGGGACGGACAATGCCCGACTGCGGCTGGGCCCGCGCCACGCCCACGGCACCGCCCGCACCGAGCGCACCGGTCACCGCGAGGAGAATGAGGCGACGCCCGGCGATCATGACTGCTGACAGACCGGCAGCAGCGGGGCGCCGATGGCGGTCATCACGATAATCGCGAGGGCGAGAAAGTTGACCAGCAAGCCCATCATCGACAGCGAGTTGATCCGCCCGGTGGGAGCCGGGCTCCCGTCGCCGTGGCGCTCGAGAGCTGACACATGGTCGTGCTGATAGGTCTGGAGAAACAGCCAGACGCACACGCCCTCGGCGGCGAGGGCGAACGCGATCGCCACCACCGAGAGGACGATCTCCCAGGCGTGCACGGGTAATTGCCAGCGCCCCGGGGGAGCATTGCACTGGGCGAAGGTGAAGGCCAGGTTGGCGAGGAACTGAAGTGCCCACGCCCCCGCGCCACCGAGGACGCCAAACCAGATCAAGCTGTCGTGGCGACGATTCTTCATAGCGATGGGGAGAGCTGGGTGAACACCACCACGACCGCTATTGCGTTGACGACGTGCCAGTACAGCGCCAGGCCGCGCGTCCCGGTCAGCCAGTAGTCGGTCAAGCCGCGTAGCGAGACGAACGCCAGCACCCCCGCGTCGAGCAGGATCCCGAACAGCACATGGGCGTGATGAGCCGCCAGGAGCGTGAAGTAGATCGATCCGTAGGCGCTCGCCTGGGGCTTGAAATCGTTGTAATCGTGGCGAAAGAGCAGGATCTGCACGGCCAGGTAGCAGCACTGCACCACCAGCGCGAAGGCGATCAGCCCCACCACCCGCCGCTGGTGGCCCCCCCGCGCCGCCCGTGCCGCCAACCACATCGGCACGCTCATCGCCACCAAAACCCCGGTCGCGACCAGGGGCACGATCACACTGGGTGGCTTGATCCCCGCCGGGGGCCAGCGGTGGGCATCGAAGTCCAGGTAGAAGTAGCTGGCCAGCAGCGTCCCGAACAGCGTCACCTCGGCGCACAGGAACAGCGCCATGCCCCACCAGCCGTTCGGCTGGGCCACGCGCTGGCGCGCGGCGTGTCCGGCGGCGGCCGCGTCCCACGCCGCTGAGCTGCGTGTCACCTTGCTGGGTTCGTTCACGCGATCGCCCCTTTGTGGTGCCAACCGATCAGCGTCAGGCCGCCGGCGGCGAGGAAGCCGAGGGCGATCAGATAGTGGCCGAGCAGCAGCATGGCGAAGATTCCCGCCATCGTCAGCGCCGCCGCCATCGGCCAGATCGAGTGCGAGGGCATTGACAGGATCTCATCCGCGACGGCATCCTGCACGGTTGTCGCGGGCGTCTCGTGACCAAGTTCGAGCAGCCCTTCTCCCCGGTCCAGGCGACGGTTGTCGCGCTCGCGATCGTCGCTGTCCCACATCGGATACGGACTCGTGACCGTGGGAATAACCGGGTAGTTGTACGCGGGTGGAGGAGACGTGGTCGACCATTCCAGGGTGTCCCCCCCGAACGGGTCGTTGCCCGCTAGCGGTCCTCGGAAGCGGCTGACGAACAGGTTGGCCACGATCATCACCAGGCCGACGGCGAGGAGGTAGGAGCCGAGCGTCTCGATAAAGTTCAAGACCGACCAGCCAAGGCCGGGCGGGTAGGTGTAATTACGCCGCGGCATCCCCAGGAGGCCGACGATGTGCATCGGGAAGAAGGTGACCAGCGTCCCCAGGAACGTCAGCCAGAAGCTGAGTTTGCCGATGCCCTCGTGGTACATCCGCCCCGTCACCTTGGGGAACCAGAAGTACATGCCACCCAGAATCGGGAACACGGCCGCGCCGAAGATCACGAAATGGAAGTGCGCGACGATGTAGTAGCTGTCGTGGACCTGCTGGTCGAAGGGAATCGCCGCCACCGTGATCCCCGACAGTCCGCCGATGATGAAGTAGACGATGAAGCCGATGATGAACAGCATCGGGGTCTTGAACTCGGGAGTTCCGGTGACGATGGTGGCGATCCAGGCGAACAGCTGGATCGCGGACGGGATCACGATGATCAGGCTGGCGGCCGCAAAGTAGACGGTGGTGAGAGTCGCGAAGCCAACCGTGAACATGTGGTGCGCCCACACGCCGAAGCCGAGGAAGGCGACCAGGATCTCGGCCAGCGCGACGAGGGGGAAGAACACCATCTTGCGGTGGGTGAAGGTCGGGATGATCGCGGTGGCGATCCCGAATGCCGGCAGGATGATTATGTACACCTCGGGGTGGCCAAAGATCCAGAACAGGTTCTGCCACAGCAACGGGTCACCCCCGTGCGCGGCGTCGTAGAAGTGAAAGCCGAGCTGGCGGTCGAGCTCCAAAAACAGGGTGGCGACACTCAGCGACGGCAGTGCGAACAGCAGCGCGAAGGCGACGGCGAGAAAGGCATAACAGAACAGCGGCATGCGGTTCAGTGACATCCCCGGCGCCCGCAGCTTGAAGATCGTGACGATGAAGTTGATCGCCGCCGCCGTGCTGGAGATGCCGTTGAAGATCAGCCCGTAGCCGTAGAAGTCGATGTTGGTGCCGGGGTCGAACTGCTTGGAGGCCAGCGGGACGTAGTCAAACCAGCCGGCGTTGGGGGCGTGGCCGGTGACCAGCGCGACGTACATGAAGATCCCCGAGCACAGAAAGATCCAGTAGGACAGCGCGTTCATCCGCGGGAAGGCCATGTCCCGGGCCCCGATCATGAGCGGAAGCAGGTAATTGCCAAACGCGCCCGTGGTCATCGGGATCACGAACAGGAAGATCATCGTGATCCCGTGCATCGTGAACATCTGGTCGTAGACCGCGGGCGAGAGCACGTGGTTGTTGGGCCCGATCAGCTGCGTGCGGATCAGGAGCGCCTCGACGCCTCCGGCCCCGAAGAAGGCCAGCGCCGTGAAGAAGTACAGGATCCCGATCCGCTTGTGATCGGTGGTGGTGAGCCAGCCGAGTAGCCCCGGGCGCTCGGTCCAGATGCGATCGAGCCGATCGACGTGCTGCCGTCCGCGGGGGGTGACGACGGTGGCCACTAGCGCAGCGTCTCCAGGTAGGCAACGAGCTCGTTGACCTGACCACGGGACAGACCGAGTTCAGGCATCCGGTTACCCGGCTTGATCGCCTGCGGATCGGTGATCCACGCCGCGAGCTCGGCCGGAGTGTTGGGAATCGTCACCGAAGCCAGCGTCGTTCGGGTCGCCAGATGGGTGAGACTGGGTCCGACGAGTCCCTGGGCCGGCGTGCCGGCGATCGTGTGGCAGCTCGCGCACTGATTGCTCATGAACAGCGCTCGGCCGGCCTGAGCCGCAGCAGCGGTCGGGGCGCGCGACCGGGAGGCCATGTTGGCCAACCATGCCCGGTACTCCGCCGGCCGCTGGGCGAACACGTACATCGACATGTGCGCGTGCTCCAGGCCGCAGAACTGCGAGCACTGGCCCCGGTACTCGCCGGCCTGAGAGGCGTACATCAGCACCCGGTTCTGCCTCCCCGGGATCATGTCGATCTTACGGTTCAGGGCCGGCACCCAAAAGCTGTGGATCACATCGGCGGTGGTGGCGACGACGTTGACGCGGGTGTCGATGGGAATATGAATTTCGTTGGCGGTCACCGCGCTCGTGCCGGGATAACGCACCTCCCACCACCACTGATGGCCGATCACGTCGATCGTCATCGGCGTGGTCCGCGGATCCGGCGGCGAGGTCTGCTTGATGAGGTAAACGTTGGAGACTCCAAACAGCGCCACCAGCGCAACCACCGGGACAGCTACCCCGAACAGCACCACCATCACCTCGGGAACGCTCTCGCGCTCGCCGAAGAACGGCAATCCCGCGGTCCCCCGCCGAAACCACGCCAGCACCAGCAGGCCCACGGCACCAAGGAACACGATGACCGCCGCGGCCAGCATCCACCACCACAGGAGCATGATGTTGTGGGCCTGGGGGCTGCGCGTGGAAAGGATCGACTGCTTGCCACAGCCGCTCAGGACCAGTCCCATGCTGACCGCACCAGCCACTGCCGATCGCGGCTGCGGGCGCCGCAGACGGCGGCGGCTCTGGACGTCCGCGGGGGTCACTGGTGATCCTGGGTCATCGCGCATTGCAGGAGGCCGGCATGGACGAAGGCCTGGGGCAGGTTCCCCCGCAGCTGGCGCTGGACCACGTCGAATTCCTCCGAGACGAGTCCTGCCGGGCCGCACGCCGCCCGGTTGCGCTCAAACCAGCGGGCCGAGCGGACCGAGTCGCCACGCTGGGCCCAGGCCAGCGACATCAAGAACCCGCACAGCAGGAATGCCCCCTCGGCCTCGCCCAAGGGGCGCTCGTCGGGGCGGAAGCGGTAGCAGTAGCCGTCCTCGGTGAGCTCTCGCTCGACGGCGTGCAGGGTGGCCACCGAGCGCGGGTCGTCGGGGGCGATCCCGCCACGGATGGCCGGCAGCAGAAGGGCCGCGTCGACGCGCTCGTCGCGCGGTGAGCGCTGCCAGCGCCCGTCGCGGTGCAAGGCACTGGCAGCCGTCTCAGCCACGATCGCATCGGCCAAGGCGACCCAGCGGGCTCCTCGCTCAGAGGGCTGGTGGGCGGCGATGGCGCGCAGCCCGGCGGCGCAGATAAGACGGCTGTGGGTCCAGTGGTCGGGCTCGAGCTCCCAGATGCCCGCGTCGGGCTCCTGCCAGCGCTGCTCGATGGCCGCCACCGCGGTCTCGATCGCCCGCCAGCCGTCCGCGTCAAGATGGTCGTGCTCGGCGGCGGCCGCGAACAGCAGGAGCGCCTCGCCGAAGGCATCGAGCTGAAACTGCTGGTTGACCCAGTTGCCCACCACGTCGGAGCCTCCGGGATACCCCGGAAGGCCGAGATTGCGCTGGCCGGGCACCGGCCCGCCGGTGACCGTGTAGGCCGGCACCATCTCGGGCCCATCGCTCAATAGCCGCTCGCCCACGAACCGTACGGCGTCGTCCATCAGCGGGTACGGCCCCGCCTTCGCCACCGCTTGGCCGGTCAGGCACTGATCGCGGATCCAGACGTAGCGATAGTCGTAGTTGCGGCCCGCGCGTGCGCGCTCGGGCAATGACATCGTTGCGGCGGCGACCATCCCCCCTCCCCCACTGGTCAGCCCCTGGAGCACCGCATAGGAGTGGTGCGCGTCACGTTGCGCAACCGGACATTCAAGCTCGGGCACCCGCTCGCGCCAGGCAGACTCGGTGACCGACCATGCGCGGTCGGGGTCCGGCGGTGGGGAGGGATCAGGTTCGCAGTCCATGACGAGGACGAGGTCATGGCTGGCCCCCTCCTCCAGGACGACCTCCATGACCAGCGGCTCCGCACCCTGCCCATCGGCCTGAGGCTGGGCGGCGCCGGCGCCGGACCAGAGCACGTGTGCGTCTCCGGCCTGCGCGCACCAGACGCCATCCTCGCGGCGGGCGACTCGCGCTGCCGGCTGAGCGCCGAACTCGCTGCGCAGATCAAGCACCACGTTGACTCTTGCTTGGCCATGGCGAGCCAGGATCCGGCGCAGAATCACCGCTCGGCGTTCGCGCGCCGGTAAGGCCAGCGCCTCGCGGCATTCGACCACCCCGTCGTCGGTGATCCACCGGCTGCGCCAGATCAGGCCCTGCTCGTAGTAGCCGCCCCACACATAGCGACCCTTGGGGGTGACCGAATACTCCCCCTGCCCCCCGATCAGGGTGGCGAAGCACGCATCCGAGTCCCAGCGCGGAAAGCACATCCAGGTAAAGTCGCCGCGCGGCCCGACGAGGACTCCTCGCTCACCGTCGGCCAGCAGCGCGTACTCACGCAGCACATGCGGCAGCCCGATCCCCGGTGCCTCCCCACAACCTACGCTCACAGCTCGAACCCGGCCGCTTCGTCGCTCTTGAGCGTCAAACCCAGCCCCGGCCGGCTCGGATCCGGCCACAGTTGACCGTCGCTCGGTTCCAGGACGCCGTCGAACAACAAGCGCTCGGCCCGGGCGTGGGTGTGAAAGTACTCGCAATGCACCAGCCGTCCCACCGCGCAGCCCGCGAGCGCGTTGACCGACGGCGCGCAGTGGGCCGAGAAGGGGACCTCGTGGGCCGTACACAGCGCCCCGACGGCCAGCATCCCGGTGATCCCGCAGCAGCGCGTGGCGTCCGCCTGAAGGACGTCCACCGCCCCCGCCTCGAGCATCTGCCGGAAGTAGCCGGGCTCATAACCGTATTCGCCGGCGGCAATGGCCATGCCGGGCGGACCCTGGTCACGCACCAGCCGCAGGCCCTCGAGGTCGTTGGAGGACACCGGCTCTTCCAACCAGCTCACCCCCAGCTCGACTAGCCACTGCGCCTGCGCGAGCGCCTGCTTGCGCTGATAGGCGCCGTTGGCGTCGACAAACAGCTCGGTGTCGGGCCCGATCGCCTCGCGGGCCGCCCGGACGCGGTCGGGGTCGGCCCCGGGATCGCGACCGACCTTCATCTTCACGCGCGAGATGCCCTGCTCCACCCACCCGGCGAACTGCTCGCGCAGCTGCCGGTTGCTGTAGGAGGTGAGGCCGCCCGAGCCGTAGATCGGCGCCGCGTCATGGGCACGGCCCAGCAGGTCGGCAAGGCAGACGCCCAGCAGCCTGGCCTTGAGGTCCCACAGCGCGATGTCGACCGCGCTGATCGCGGTCGCGCTGATCCCCGGCCAGCCGAGGTTGCGAATCGCGTGCACCATCGCCCACCAGGAGCCCGGTACCGCGAGCGCGTCGCGACCCCGGACCACCCCGGCGAGCTGGCTCGAGATCAGTGTGGCGCCCGCTTGATCGGCGTAGGTGTAGCCAAGCCCCGTCTCCCCCCCGGCGTCGACCTGGACCACGACCAGTGTCACCGAGTCCCAGGCCAGCGTGCCGTCGGACTCGGGCTGCTCGGTCGGCACCTGGTAAGCGGCGACCCGAACGTCCCGGATCGGAGTGTCGATCGAGTGGCGCGAAGGAGAGCTCACACCGAGGAGGCGGAAGGGTTGCGGGCAACCTGCGCCGGGCCGAAGGCGAGGCGCTTGTCCTTCAGCAAGCCGGCGAGACGGTCGGCGAGGGCCATGATGACCAGGGCTGGGTTGGCTGCGCCTTCGGTCGGGAGGACGCTGCCATCGCAGATGAAGAGGTTGGGGACTCCCCACACTCGGTGGCCGGCATCCACGACGCTGTCCTGGGCCGCGAAGCCCATCCGCGCGCCACCGACCAGGTGGGCGTAGCGGTCGATCTTGAGAGTGTCCTGCGCCTCGGCCCCCGCCCAGATCTCCTGCAGCACCTTGGTGCCGTAGGCGATGTTGCGCTTGTCGTTGTCACACAGGCTGTGACTGAAGTTCGCCACCGGCATCCCGAACTGGTCGCGTTCATCGGCGAGCGTGACACGGTTCTCGGGCTGGGGCATCAGCTCGCAGAGAAGCCCGAGCACGGTCCAGTGGTTGTAATCACGCATGTACTCCCGGAGGGCGTGACCCCAATGCCCCTCGGCCTGGACGTGCTCGGCCCACCCGATCGGCAACGGCCCCAGGGTCTGGATCGAGAAGCCGCGCGCGAACCCGCGCGACTCGTCGGTCTCGTAGAACTGCTCGGAGGAGACCTCCGGTGGAGGTGCCTTGTACATCCGGAGGTCCTGCGGGAAGCGGGCGGCCACCTGAGTGGCGCCCTGCACCATCACGTAACGGCCGACCTGATCGCAGGCGTTGCCCAAACCCTCGGGAAAGCGCCGGCTGGTGGAATGCAGCAGCAGGCGGGGTGTCTCGATCGCGTAGCCGCAGACCGCCACCGCGTCAGCGGTTTGAAAGTGCTCCTCGCCGTCCTGAAAATAGGTGACGCCCGTCGCGCGCCCACTCGACTCGTCGATCTCAACGCGCACCACCATCGCCTCCGCGCGGACCTCGACGCCGTGCTCGATCGCGTCGGGTAGGTGCGTGATCAACGGCGAGGCCTTGGCGTTGACCTTGCAGCCCTGCAGGCAGAAGCCCCGATAAATGCAGTGCGGTCGGTTGCCGAATTTACCGTTGACGATCGACACCGGACCGACCCGCATCTCGACGCCATACCGGCGAGCCCCCTCCCACGCCTTCGATGCCGCGCCTGCGATCGGATGGGCGGTGTGGGGGTAGGTGTGGGGGTCACCCCAGGGCCAGTCCTGCCCGGCCACGGGCAGCTCACGTTCCACCCGTTCAAAGGATGCTTTGAGATCCCGGTAGGAGATCGGCCAGTCGACCGCGACCCCGTCGCGCGAGCGAACCTCGAAGTCGGAGGGATGAAAGCGCGGGACGTAACCCGCGAAGTGGGTCATCGATCCGCCGACCCCCACCCCCGAGTTGTTCTTGCCCATTTCGATCGGATCGCTGCCGCTGATGATCCGCTTGTCGGTCCAGTAGATCGGGGCCGCGCCCTTCTCGTCTGACACCCAGTCGCGATCGGGATCCCAGAACGGCCCCTTCTCGAGGATCACGACGCGCCAGCCTGCTCGGGCCAGGCGCTGAGCTAGCGTCACTCCGCCGGCCCCGGCCCCGACCACGACCAGGTCGACCTGGTCACCGGAACCGTAACGCCGCATCCGGGCCAGGTTCTGGAGCCCGCGTTTGTGCGGATGCAGCAGCCACGGAGAGTCGTTGTCCGGCGGCATCCGTAGCGAACCCTTGACCAAACTGCCGGGGAATCTCACGGAGACGGCTCCTGACGTTGGCGCACCGGATCCTTGTCGAACGCCTCGGCTCCCTCCCAGCTCTCGCGCTCGGCGGACTGCAGATGGGGGCTGCCGAAGCGCGAGTATCCCCGCGGGTAGGCCGGGCCGCCGAAGCCGATCTCGTTCCACGCCCAGGGATGCGAATAGAACGCCGACAGGACCGAGCGCATCACGACGCTGAACGCGCGCTTGACATTGAGCTGGTTCCAGGCACCGCCGTCAAGCTCGCCCTCAGCGAAACGGCCCACGATCTCGTGACGCGTTCTTGGGTCGGCCACGGCGAAGCTCTCGGCCTTCCCGTCACGCTGGGCCTGTTCGTCCAACCCCCGGGCCACGATCCGCCACACCTCGCGGTCGTCGGGCATGTCCGCGTACTGGTAGCCGTCGAGGCTCCCCTGGTGAAGCTTCTCGTCCACGTAGTGCAGGACCGGGATTCGCGGCTCGGCGTCCTGCGCGGTCAGCTCGTCGCAGAGGGCGCTCAGCGTGGCCGCCTCCCGCGCGCCGAAGAACCGCAGCGACGGCACCTTGTGCACCCGGTCAAGCACCATCCGGCGAGTGACTTCATCCCAGTGCTGTGCCTGCTCCAGGACGTCGTAGTCGGGATAGCGCCCGTGCATCTGCGGCGTCCGCCCGCGACGCTGGCGCGGCAGCTGGGCAGGATCGGCCGGCTGGCGGTCCTTGCGGCGGTTGGGCAGATGATCGGCGAGCCTGAAGTCGAGCCCCATCAGCTCAGCGCTCCCGTTCCACGATCGCCGCCAGGAGCCCGATCATGCCGACCAGCAGCAACGAGCCGGGGGCCAGCAGCGGCGGTCCCATGACCAGGTTGTAGGTCGGCTCGTGCAACCCCCCGGGCTTCCGTTGCACCCCACGCAGATGCGTGATCGTCCCGATCGCGCCGTTGAGCGCATACAGCGCCGAGGCCGCCGGAAGCACCGTCCGCGCGGCCCCGGGTGAGCGATAGCCGGCCAGCCCAGCCGCTCCCACCAGCGGGCTGGTGATGATCGGGCTCCACATCCAGGGGTCCCCGAAGGAGCCCTTGTAGTGCTCGAGGTACATCTCGAAGCCCAGCGGCGGCGCACTCAGGGCCGCGGTCATGGCCAGCGTCCTCTGCATCCGGCCCCGGCGCAGGTTCCACCACAGCCGCGCGGGACCCCGCGAAGGCGCGCGTGTCATGAAGTTGGCAGCCATGTCCGTCGCCTCTAGCGGTTGACGAACTCGTCGACCTTGCCCTTGATGGCCTGGCTCATGATCCGCCCAACGCCCTTCTCCCCGCTCGTCATCGCCTTCATCATCTCCTCGGCCTGCTCGAAGCGGATGTGGGGGGGCAGAGGCGGCACATCTGGATCGGTGATCGCCTCGATCAATGCCGGACGCCCGGCGGCCAGCGCTTCATCCCAGGCATCACCGACCTGGTCTGGGGAATCGATGCGAATGCCCTTGAGGCCGATCAGCTCGGCGTAGCGCGCGTAGGGAAAGTCAGGCAGGCTCTGAGTGGACGGGTTCCTCGGGTCTCCAGCCAGCACGCGCTGCTCCCAGGTGACCTGGTTGAGGTCGTTGTTGTGCAGGACCAGCACGACCAGCTGCGGATTGGTCCAGCGATCGGAGTAATGGATCAGGTCGATCAGCCCAGAGTTGCCGACCATCTGCATCGCTCCATCCCCGATCGAAGCGATTACGGGACGATCGGGAAAGGCGAACTTGGCCCCCAGCGCGTAGGGCACCGCTGGGCACATCGACGCCAGGGTGCCCGA
>JBAVWI010000012.1:0-2351 GCA_049697735.1 Solirubrobacteraceae bacterium | reverse complement strand
CCTGTCCCCAGCGCAGAAAGGCGTAGCGCTCCTGGTTGCGTTCGAACTCCAATTCGGCGTTGCGCTTGAAGGCGTTGGCCGAGCCAAAGACGTCCACCTGGACCGAGTGGTCGATGACCAGCTCGGCCGGGACGAGCGGGTTGATCTTGCTCTCCTCTCCCCCCAGGTCGCGCATCGCGTCGCGCATCGCCGCCAGATCGACGACCGCGGGGACGCCGGTGAAGTCCTGCATCACCACGCGCGCGGGGGTGAAGGCAATTTCCTTGCTCGGGGTGTCGTTGGCGTCCCAGGTGGCCAGCGCCTCGATGTCCTGGGCGCGGATCGAGTCGCCGTCCTCGTTGCGGAGAAGATTCTCGAGCAGGACCTTCAGCGAGAAGGGCAGGCGGGCGACATCAAAGCGCGACTGCAGGGCGTCGAGACGAAAGATCGTGTAGCTCCGGTCACCGACCTTCAGTTCGGAGCGGGCATCAAAGCTGTTCGTGGACATGGCTCTCAGAACTCCCTTATTTCAAAGTGGTGACTCGTACTTTAGGGACGGCCGGAGCCTGAGACGGTTCCCCTCCTACGCGTCTCTTAGCGACGTCTTCGCCCGACCTTCAACGGCGGCCGGATGCTTGCTCTTGCCATCAACCCCCAGGAGCAGCCATGACCGTCCTCGCCCGCACGCTTGCTGGTCTCGCCCTCGGCGCCGCGGGGGTTGTTGCAGCCGCCGGCGTCTACACCGAAGCCCGGCGAGCGCCGGACCAGCCCTAGCCAATACTCAGCCTGCTCTTAGCCTTCTCTCATCTGGGCTGCCGATCCTGCACCGATGAGCTCTGACTCCGCGACGTTTCGCGTCCCGCTGCGCGGCCCCCGAGCGCTGCGCTCGGTCCCGCGGGCGGTTACTCGCCTGCGCGCCCGTCCCGAGCTTGCCGGCGTATTGATCATCGCGGGCGTTCTCAACCTGTGGGGTCTGAGCGTCAACGGCTGGGCCAACACGTATTACTCGGCCGCCGTCCGCTCGATGACCACCAGCTGGCACAACTTCCTCTTCATCTCGCTGGACAAGCCCGGCCTCATGACTGTCGACAAGCCCCCGTTGGCGCTGTGGGTACAAGCGCTCTCGGCCCGCCTATTCGGCTTTAACTCGCTGAGCCTCCTCCTTCCCCAGGCGCTGATGGGGGTCGCCGCCGCCGGTCTCATCTATGACCTCACCCGACGACGCTTCGGGCGCCCGGCCGGCTTCGCGGCTGCGCTCGCGCTGGCCACCACCCCGGTGGTAGTTGCGGTCTCGCGGCACAACAACCCCGACGAGCTCCTCGCCCTGTGCTGTGTGGCGGCGCTGTGGTTCACGGCCCGCGCACTCGAGACCGGCGCCACCAAATGGCTGCTGTGGGCCGGTGTCTGCGTCGGCCTCGGCTTCGAGACCAAGATGGGGGTCGCTCTGATGGTCGTCCCGGGGATCGCGGCCGCGTATCTCTACCTAGCGCCTCGCGGATATCTGACCGCCGTCCGGCAGCTGCTCGCCGGTGGGGCCGCATTGGCCGTGGTTGGCCTGGCCTGGCCGGTGCTGGTGACGCTGACACCGGCGGCCGATCGGCCCTGGATCTCGGGTACCTCTGACAACAGCGTCTGGTCGTTGATCTTCTCCTACAACGGGATCGGCCGGATCGCCGGCCAGACCGGCGGACCGGCCGGCGCGGTGGGCGGAGGGGGCATAGGCGGCGGCAGCCTGTTCGGCGGCAGCACCGGCATCTCCCGCCTGCTTGCGGCCGGGCTCGGGGATCAGGCCGGTTGGCTGCTCGGCTTCGCCATCGTGGCCGGGGCGGGCCTACTGGTCAGCACGCGCCTGCGCCGGCGCGACCCGCGCACGGGCTGGTTGATCGCCGTCGGCGGCGCCTTTGCCACCACCGCGGTCGTGTTCAGCTTCGCCTCCGGAATCTTCCATCCGTATTACGTCTCCTTCCTGGCCCCGTTCACTGCCGCGCTGATCGGTGCCGGTATGGGTCTCGCCCTCTCGGGGACCCGCACGGGCCAGATCATCGCGGCGCTGTCCATCGCCGCCGGCGCGGTCACCGAGCTCGTGGTGCTCGGCACGCTCAACGGCGCCCTGGCCTGGACCAGGCCCCTGGCCATCGCCGCCGCCGTCGTGGGTGTCCTGACCGCCGTCATAAAGCTCTCGCCGCGGGTCCGCATGGCCCTGGTCGCGGCTGCGCTGGCCGGTCTCTTCGCCGCCCCCGCGACATGGGCCGCGCAAACGCTCGGGCACGCGACTAGTTCAACTTTCCCCGCCGGGGGTCCGGCCAGTGCCGGCGGCTTTGGCGGTCCCGGCGGTGGCCCCGGGGGCTTTGCTGGGCGGCGCGGTGCGGGCC
>JBAVWI010000011.1:0-2775 GCA_049697735.1 Solirubrobacteraceae bacterium | reverse complement strand
CCGCGCCAGATGGTTCTGGTCTGCGACGTCTCGGGCTCGATGGCCCCCTACGCCCGGATGCTGCTTCAGTACATGCACGCCTGCGTCGCCGCGCGCCGCCGGGTGGAGGCGTTCGCGTTCGGAACCCGCCTGACCCGGATCACCCACGAGCTGACCGGCCGCGACCACGACCACGCCCTGGACCGGGCGTCGGCGGCGGTCAGCGACTTCTCCGGCGGCACCCGGATCGGCGACGCTTTGGCCGAGCTCAACCGCGTCCATGGCCGTCGGCTGGGCCGTGGCGCCGTGGTCGTGATCCTGTCCGATGGCTGGGACCGCGGCGATCCCGAACAGCTCGAGGCCGAGATGGCTCGCCTGCGTCGCGCCGCCCACAAACTGGTCTGGCTCAATCCGCTGGCCGCCCACCCCGACTACGAACCGCTCACGCGCGGGATGCGCGCGGCGATCCCCCACACCGACCAGCTCCTGGCGGGCAACTCGATCGCCTCGCTGGAGCAGCTGGCTGCCATATTGGAGGAGATGTGAACGACGTACTGCCTGAGCTTCAGACCTGGATCGAGCGCGGTGACCGCATCGCGCTCGCGACGGTGGTCGCGGTCAAGAAATCCGCCCCCCGACCGCCGGGCGCGAAGATGGCCGTCAACGAGAACGGCGAGGTGATCGGCGCCGTGTCGGGCGGCTGCGTCGAGGGCGCAGTGATCGAGATCGCCGATGCAGTGCTGCGCGGCGAGCCGCCCCGGCGCGTGCACTTCGGGATCGCCGACGCGGAGGCCTGGGACGTCGGGCTGCCCTGCGGCGGCGAGATCGACGTGTGGGTCCAGGAGCTGCACCCGGGAGCGTTCGTGGACACTGCCCGCGCCGGCGGCCGCGCCGCCGAGGTGACGCTGCTCGAGGGCGAAGGCGCCGGGGCCAAGGTGATGTTCGCCGAGGATGGTTCGCAGTCGGGCTCGCTCGGCAGCCCCGAGCTTGACGCCGACGCGCGCCAGGCCGCCGAGGAGCTGCTCTGGACCGAGACCTCGGAGCTGCGGGGTCCGCTGTTCGCCGACGTGGTCGCGCCGGCGCCGCGGCTGATCCTGTTCGGGGCGGTGCCGATCGCGGCCGCGCTCTGTACGCTCGCGCGGGCCACCGGCTGGCGGCCCTACGTGGTCGACCCTCGGACCCGCTTCGCCACCCGTGAGCGGTTCCCCGAGGCTGAGGAGGTGATCGCCGCCTGGCCCGACGAGGCGTTTGCCTCGCTGGGCGGGATTGACCCCGCGACCTCGATCGCGGTGCTGACCCACGATCCCAAGCTCGACGACGCTGCTCTGACCCTGGCCCTGCGCTCACCGGCCCGCTACGTGGGCGCGATGGGATCCCGGCGCGCCCAGGAGGCCCGCCGCGAGCGGCTGCTCGCCGCCGGGATGACCGACGAGGACCTGGCTCGGCTCGCGGCCCCAACCGGCCTTGACCTGGGCGCGCTCAGCGCCGAGGAGACGGCGCTGTCGATCCTGGCCGAAGTGGTGGCCATGCGCCACGGGCGCGACGGAGGCCGGTTGACCGGCTCCTCAGGGCGGATCCACGAGGTCACGGCGTAAGTGGCCTGGGTCCGGTAGTGGCCGCGTGGTGGAACCCGGGTCCGGTAGTGGCCGCATGGTGGAACCCGGGAAGGTGATCGCGGGACTGGTGCTCGCGGCCGGGGGCGGGACCCGGTTCGGGTCCGACAGCAAGCTGCTGGCCGATCTCGACGGCCGGCCGGTGCTGGAGTGGGCGGTGGCTGCCCCGTGTGCTGTCCCCGCTTTGACGCGGGTGGTCGTAGTTCTGGGCTCGCGGGCTGACCAGCTGCTGGCTCGGGTTGATTTCGGCCGCGCCGAGCCGGTGGTCTGCGACGGCTGGGAGGCGGGCCAATCGGCTTCGCTGCGGTGCGGGCTGGAGGCGCTGGCCGCCGTTGATGGGGTTGATCGAGTGGTCGTGACGCTCGGCGATCAGCCCCGGTTGACGCCCGCTGTGGTGGGGCTGTTCGTGACTGAGCCGCCAGGCACTCGCGCTGTGTATGGCGGGCGCCCCGGCCACCCCGTGGTGCTCGGCCGGTCCGAGATCGAGGCGCTGCGCTCGCTCCGCGGGGACCATGGGGCCCGTGGACTGCTGGACGGGGGGCGGACAGTGGAGGTGGGTCACATATGCTCGGGCCGCGACGTCGATACCCCGGACGACCTGGAGGCCCTTCGCCATGAAGCTAGAACAGTCATTTGAGGTTGCCGCACCGATCGAGCGGTTGTGGGCGGCCCTGATCGACGTCGAGCACGTTGCTCCCTGCCTGCCCGGCGCCGCTGTCACCGGCCGCAACGAGGACGGCAGCTTCAACGGGACCTTCAAGGTCAAGATCGGACCGACGTCGGCCGCCTACAGCGGCAAGCTGACCATGGAGAAGGTCGACGAGGGCGCCCGGACGGCGACCATGAACGCTTCCGGGACCGACAAGCGCGGGCAGGGCGGCGCCAAGGCCACGATCGTCTCCTCGGTCACAGAGGCCGGCGCCGGCTCGACCCGGGTTGAGGTGGTCACCGATTACCACATCACCGGCCGGCTGGCCCGGTTCGGACGCGGCGGGATGATCGAGGAGATCTCCAACAAGTTGCTGGGTCAGTTCGCGAAGTCACTGCAGGAGTCGCTGGGGGCGCAGCCGGTTGCGTCGGAAGGGTCCGGGGCCAACGGGGCTGGGGAAGCGGAGGCCGAGCCGGCCGCCGCTCCGGAGCCGGCCGCAGCGCGTCAGGCCGCCGGCGGGGATGACGCCCCGGG
>JBAVWI010000010.1:0-8412 GCA_049697735.1 Solirubrobacteraceae bacterium | reverse complement strand
ATGATCTCGTCGCGGGCCGCGCGGCGATACCAGCGCTCGAGCGCCGGGGTGCGCTGCGCCCCGGCCGGAGCCAGCAGCTCGGCGCCGCGCCGGTGCACCCGGGTCCGGCCGGACTCAGAGCGGACTCGCAAAAGCGATCCGAGATAGGGGACGCAGTCACCCCGAGCGGCAACTGTCTCCTGGGCACGCTGCAGCTCTCCGACGCGCCGCTCGATCCAGGGTCGCAGCTCGCGGACCGCGGCGGCCGCTTCGCGCTCGCCGGCGCGGCGGGGAAGCACGACCTCGACCCCCCGTCCCGCGTCCACGGTCACGCGCACGCGACGGGCGCGCTCCGAGCGCCGGATCCGATAAGCAATCTCTTCCACGCCGCGACAGGGTACGGTCAGGTCCCGACATGACGTCGTTCCCGGACCTGGTTTCGCCGCTGCGCTCCCCCCATGTCGAGCTCCGCTTCGCCGCCGAGCGCGACATCCCCGAGACCCTGATCGCCCATCAGAACGACCCCCTGCTCTACGTCCGCCTCGGGCTGGAACGTCCCCCCAGCGGCGCCGAGCTCGGGCGTCGCAGCGAGCGCGAGCCCGATGAGCGGGCCTCGGGAAGCGCGGTCCGCTTCACGATCCTCGACCCCGGGTCAGACGAGTGTCGTGGACAGCTCGACGTGCACCGGGTCGACTGGGATCACCTGCGGGCCGAAGCCGGCATCTGGGTCGCGCCCGAGCACCGGGGCCGCGGTCTGGCCACCGCGACGCTGCCCCTGGCCGGCAGGTGGCTGTTCGAGGCCTGTGGACTTTCCCGGCTCGAGCTCCTCACCGAGCCCGATAATCAGGCCATGCTCTCCGCCGCCCTTCGCGCGGGGCTGACCAACGAAGGTGTCCTGCGCGCCTACGTGCGCGAGCGCGGCCGGCGCCTTGACGTGACCGTCCTCTCGTTGCTGCCGGCCGACTTGGACGGCTAGTGCGCCGCCCGACAATCAGGACCCACGAGTGAACCGGGTCTGGCGCGTCACGCTACCCCCAGGAGTGCGGACGCCTTTCGAGGTCTACGTCAACGGGGTGGCCCAGGAGCTCGGGCGTGATTACCGGATCGCCGACGGTGTACTGGTCTTCGAACGCGAGCTGGTGCGTCAGAAGCTCGGCCTGCGCGCCTGGCTGCTGGGCTTCTGGGGGATCGGAACCTACAAGCGAAACGACGACGTCGATGTCCGCTACGAGGTGGACGGGCGGCCGATGGTCGCCTCCGGGCTCGAGATCATGCCTCCAGATTGACCACCTCGCGGCGCGCCCAGGGCTGTAGGAGCCTCAGCGCCGAGAGGATGGCCCGGGTGGCGGGCGAGCGGTTGAGGGTGTAGAAGTGGATGCCCGGAGCTCCGCGGGCGAGCAGCTCGGCGCACTGCAGGGTGGCGTAGGAGACACCGAGTTGATGCACGGCCTCGGGGTCGTGCGAGCGCCAGTCCAGCGCCTCGCGCAGCGCGGTCGGAATCGTCGCGCCGCACATGCCGGTGATCGTCTTGATCTGATTCAGATCGGTGATCGGCATGATGCCGGGGAGGATCGGGACCTCGATCCCGGCGGCGCGGGCCTCGTCGACGAAGCGGAAGTAGTGCTCGTTGTCGAAGAACAGCTGCGTGATCAAAAACGACACGCCACTGTCGATCTTCTCCTTGAGAAAGCGCAGGTCGTGCGCGAGATCAGGGGCCTCGGGGTGTACCTCGGGGAAGCAGGCCCCTCCGATGCAAGCGCCGGAGCCGTCCTGAATCAGGCTGGCCAGCTCGGTCGAGTAGCTCAGGCCACCGGGGTGGGGCTTCCAGTCGGTCTCTCCGCGCGGGGGGTCGCCGCGGAGGGCGAGGATGTTCTCGATTCCGCCGTCGCGCATGTCATCGAGGATCACCTCAAGCTCCTCGCGCGTGGCGCCCACGCAGCTCAGGTGGGCCATGGCCTCGATCCCCAGCTCCTGCTTGATCCACTTGGTGAGCTCCAGCGTGCGGCCTCTCGAGCTGCCCCCGGCGCCGTAGGTGACCGAGACGAAATCGGGGCCCAGCTGGCGCAGGGACTCGAGAGCCAGGCCAAGCACGCGCTCGCCGGCGTCGGTCTTGGGGGGGAAGAACTCAAACGAGAAGATCGGCTCCTCGGCCGCCGCGATGATCTCGTCGATCCGCATACCCGGAACCGTATCACAACCTTGACAGACCTATGTCAAGGTTGTCCCGGGGTTTCGGGCTCGGCCTGTGCGCGCCCGCGGTCAGGCCGCTGTCCAACGCTCGACATCGCCGTCCTGCCCACGGCGAGCACGGCCGGCGCGCTCGAGGTGCTCGAGATAGCACAGGGTCTGGCTGAGCAGCCAGTTGCCGTTGTGGAAGCCGAGCCGCTCGCCGAACACCGCCGGGGCGACCTCGACCGCCGTCCGGGGACTGCCACCAAGCGCCGCCTCGGTCGCGGCCAGATGCTCGGCCACCAGCCGCCGGTTGGCCTCGATATGGCCGGGCACGTCGAGGAACGGCTTGCCGTGACCCGACAGGGCGAGCCGCGCGCCGAGCTCCTGCACCCGGTCCAGGGAGGCCAGGAACTCGGCCACCGGATCTGGGCTGTGGCCGTGCTCGAAGAACAGTGAGATGCGACCCAGGAGGTGGTCGCCGGAGATCAGCAGCCGGCGCTCGGGCTGGTACAGGCAGACGTGGGATGGCGCATGCCCGGGGGTCTCGTGGACGGTCCAGGTGCCGAGGTCGGTCTCGATCTTCACGCCTGCGACAAGGTCACGATCGGGCTCGATGGCCCGGGCGATACCCGAGGGCATGTTCCTGATCTGCTCGGCATAGGTGTCGAGCGTGCTTTCCGAGACGCCGCACTGGCGGGCCACCTCGAGACGGCGGGCCAGCCCGCGGGCCCGGCTCGAGGCGTCGTCGCCGGTGTGCTCGTGGTGGGGGTGCATCCAGAACTCGCACCCGGCCCGATCGCGGATCGGCGCCGCCTGGCCCCAGTGGTCGCTGTGGGCGTGGGTGCAGGCGAGCAGCTGAACATGCTCGAGCCGGAGGTTGACCTGGTCCATGGCTCGTTCGAGCTGGGCCAGCGATCCGGGCTCGTGCATGCCCGTGTCGATCAGGACGACACCCGCGCCGGCGGCGATCGCCCACGCATTGCAGTGCGGGACCCCCGGCCAGGGCAACGGCAGGCGCAGACGCCAGAGGCCGGGGAGGACGCGCTCGCCGCGTCCGAGCTCTCGGTGGGTGACCATCGCCGAGACGATATTCATCGACTGGCGGGGCCGAGGTTCGGGCCACGCCGGCACCAGGAACGTGCGTGGCGCGTAGACTGCGGCCCGGTTCATGGCCAGCACGGCGGACAACTAGTGGGCCGCCGCAACCGCCAGCGCGGCAAGCTAGCGGTACCGGTCACTGAGTACACCGATGCCGAGGCCGGAACGCTGGCCCTGCGCGGCTCGCTCACCCCTGGGTCGCGCCGCGACTACACCGAGACGCTGGGCGGAGGCCTCAATCGCGAGGATGCGCGCCAGCGGGCCACCGAGCTGCTGTTCGAGCGCCTCGCGGTCAGCTGGACGGTGTCGGGCGTGAAGACGAGTGCTTCACGCGAGCTGCTCGGGCGCTACCGGATGGCCTCAGGGCCGGAGCGCGCCTTCGTCCGCGAAGCCCTGCGCCGGCACGTAGAGGAGAACTTCCCCGACCTGCAGGCGCCATGAGCGTCGATCCGGATCGCTTCGCCGCGCTGCTCTGCGACTGGTGCCTGGAGGTGGCGCCGGGTGGCCGCGTGCTTGTGGCCACCTCCACGCTGGGCGAGCGCTACGCCGTAGCCCTGCACGCGGCGATCCTCGACCGCGACGCGTGGCCGTTTTTGTGGCTGACGCCGCCCGGGCTGGGCGGCCAGTTCTACCGGCACGCCCAGGAGCGTCATCTCGAGACATCGCCCCCCTCGGAGCTGGCGCTGCTGGAAGGAGTCGATGCCTTTCTCCGGCTCGACGCGCCCGCCAACGCCAACGAGCTGTCCGGCGTCGATCCCGCCCTCATCGCCCGGCACGCCACCGCCCGCGCGGAGGTGATGAAGCGGCTGCGCGCCAAGCGCTGGTGCGGCACCCTGGTCCCCACGCCCGCCCTGGCCCAGCTGGCCGGATGCAGCGAGCACGACTACGCCGCCTTTGTGCAGCGCGCCCTGTTCCTGGATCGTCCGGACCCGATCGCGGCCTGGCGTGAGCTCAGCGCGAGGCAGGCCCGGCTGGTGCAGCGGCTGACCCCCGCGCGCACGATACGCATCGAGGCCGAGGGGACCGATCTCACCCTCGAGGTCACCGGGCGCAGCTGGATCAACTCCGACGGACGCCGCAACATGCCCAGTGGCGAGGTCTTCACGGGGCCGTTGGAGACCTCGGCCACCGGCCGCATCCGGTTCTCGGGTCGCACCGGCCCGCGGGGTGTGTCGGTGACCGGCGTGGCGCTCGAATTTCGCGACGGCGAGGTGGTCAGCGCCCACGCCGACCAGGGCGAGGAGTACCTGACCGCGGCGCTGGCCACCGACGCCGGCGCGCGCTTCCTCGGCGAACTGGGGATCGGCACCAACGCAGGCATCGATCGGGCCACCGGTCACATCCTCATGGACGAGAAGATGGCCGGCACCGTGCACCTGGCGCTGGGACGCTCGTATCCGGAGACCGGCGGGATCAACCAATCGGCGCTGCACTGGGACTTGATCTGCGATCTGCGAGCCGGCGGGCGCTTGAGCGCCGACGGTGGGCCGGTCGTGCAGGACGGCGTCGTCTTGTCCTGAGACCGGAACGCAGACAAGCCGTTAACGAGCTGCGCCGACGCTTTCAGTAGCTTGCATGAGATGCGCCGCACGAAGATCGTCGCCACAATCGGCCCCGCCTCGCGCGATCCCGAAACGCTCGTGCGGATGGTGCAGGCCGGACTCGATGTCGCCCGCCTGAACTTCTCCCACGGTGATCGTGCCGTGCACGCCGAGAACGTCGAACGCGTGCGGGCGGCAGCGGCCAGCGTCGGACGTCCGGTGGCCATCCTCCAGGACCTGCCCGGGCCCAAGCTCAGGGTCGGCCCGATGCAGGACGGCATCGCCGAGGTCAAGCCGGGCGAGCGGCTCGTCCTGGTCTGCGGCTCGACCGACCCCGGAACCGGCGAGCGCATGTCGGTCAGCTGGGCAGGGCTGGCCGACGCGGTCGATCCCGAGGACGTCATCTACCTGGCCGACGGGGCGATCCGGCTTCGCGTCACGCAGGTCCGCTCGGCCACGTGCGAGGTTGAGACCCGCGTCGAGATCGGCGGCTCGGTCGCCTCGCGCCAGGGGCTGAACATTCCTGGCTCCACGCGTGGACTCGCCGCCGTGCCCGAGGAGGATCTCGACATGCTGCGCTTCGGGGAGTCGATCGGCGTCGACGTCGTGGCCCTGTCCTTCGTGCGCACCGCCGAGGACGTCGAGACGGTCCGCCGTCACACGCGCCTGCCGCTGGTGGCGAAGATCGAGAAGCCCCAGGCAGTGGACGAAGCCGAGGAGATCATCCGCGCTGCCGACACGGTCATGGTCGCCCGCGGCGACCTCGGGATCGAGCTGCCCATCGAGGACGTGCCGATGGTGCAGAAGAAGCTCCTGCGTCTCGCCGGCCGCCTAGCCCGCCCCTCGATCACCGCCACCCAGATGCTGGACTCGATGGTCTCCTCTTCGCGGCCCACCCGGGCCGAGGTTGCCGATGTCGCCAACGCGATCCTGGACGGCACCGACGCCGTGATGCTCTCCCAGGAGACGGCGATTGGCTCGTATCCGGTGGAGGCCGTGGAGATGATGGCCGCGATCGCCGAGCGCACCGAGCAGGAGCTGCCGTACGCGGACTGGAACGAAAACCGAGTGCGTCGCGACGCCCGTGACCCTGCCTACACAATCGCCTACAGCGCCTGTGCGGCGGCGCGCGACCTCGGCCTGGCGGCGCTCGTCGTCCCCACCCTGTCCGGGCGCTCGGCCCGGCTGATCTCCGCCCACCGTCCCCACGTCCCGATCTACTGCCTCTCGCCCGGCCGCGAGACGGTCCGGCGCTGCAACTTCATGTGGGGCGTGCAGGCAGCCTCGATGCGGCGTCACGAAGTCACCGAGGAACTCATAGCCGACAGCGTCAGCCGCGTGGTCGAGCTCGGCTGGGTCAAGCGGGGGGACCGGGTCGGGATCACCGCGGGGCTGCCCAGCGGCAAGCCGGGGACGACGAGCCTGTTTCAGGTCCAGGAGGTCTAGGCGGGGGACTAGCCGGCACCCACTAGACCTGCCCGCGCGGCGGGTGTAGGGTCGTCTGAAGGCCAACAACATAAGGGGGCAGCATGGCTGGCGAGCAGAACGTCGAGACCGCAAAGAAGGCGTATGCCGCCTTCAACGCCGGCGACGCGGGCGGGGCGATGGCTGATATGGCCGACGACATCGAGTGGGTGACGCCCGGTAACAGCGCCGTCAGCGGCACCCTCCACGGCAAGCAGGAGGTCGGTCGGTTCTGGGCTCAGCTCGCCGAGAAGGGCTTCACGACTGAGCCGCAGCATTGGTTCTCAGACGAGCAGCGAGTGGTGGCCCTGTGTCACACCTCGATCGGCGGAGACGAGGCCGACACCGCTGACGTGATGACCTTTCGGGACGGCAAGCTGGTCAAGTTCCAGACTGCCGGCGACACGGCGGCAATGGAACGGCACTTCGGCACCAAGTAGGAGTCAGGCGGCGGCCCGGCCGTAGAACTCGGCTTCCTGCCTGCCGAGCTCGGTGGCGGGCGGGTCACCGTAAAACCACTCGCGGGCGATGCGGTGGAAGTTGCCGCGCGCGTGCAGCTGAGACAGGACGGCGAGCGTCAGGACCTCCATCCGGCGGCCGAAGATGTGGTCGGGCGGCGCCGATTCGTGGCGCAGGTAGCCGAAGTACTCCGAGCGCGGATCGCTCATGTCGATCATCACCTGGGTCGCGTACTCGGGCGTGATCTCGATCTCCCGGTCCGCCGTGTACCACGAGGTCCCGGCGCGGAAGTGAGCCAGCACCCGGTCGGGGTTGAATTTGTCGGGCTCGGGGAAGAAGCCGACCTCGGTGCCCAGGCGCATGATCGTCTCGCTATCGCCCTCGATCACCGCGCGGGCCACGTCGATCTCCAGCTGGACCGAGCCTGGCGGCATCCGCTTGAACAATCCGAAGTCAAAGAAGGCCATGCGGCCGTCCTCGAGCAGCATCGAGTTACCCGGATGGGGATCGCCCGAGAACTGACCGTGGCGATACAGGCAGCCGAAGTAGAAGCGAAACAGCATCTCGCCGACCCGGTCGCGATCCTTCTTGGGATAGGTCTTGAGCTCCTCAAAGCCGGTTCCGTGGACGAAGTCCGAGACCATCAGCCGCTCGTGGGAGAGCGAGGTGACGACATCGGGGATGACGATGAACGGGTGGCCGCGGTAGATGCGCGCCAGCGCCCGCTGGTTCTGCGCCTCGAGCTCGTAATCCAGCTCCTCGTGGATCCGCGAGCGGATCTCGTCGCCGATCGCCTTCGGATCCATTCCCGGGGCGATCCGCTTGGCCAGCCGCAGGATCAGCCCCAGGTTCTGCATGTCAGCCCGGACTGCCGCCGCGACCCCCGGGTACTGGACCTTGACCGCCACCTGCCGGCCATCGGAGAGGGCCGCCCGGTAGACCTGGCCGATCGACGCGGCCGCGATCGGCTCCTCGTCGAACTCCTCGAACACGTTTGAGAGCTTCTCGCCCAGCTCCTCCTCGATCACCTTGCGCATGTCCTTGAAGGTGACGGTCGGGGCGGCGTCACGCAGCTCAGCGAGCTTGCGCTGGAACTCCTCGCGGTACTCCTCGGGCACCAGGCCGACATCGAGGAACGACATCACCTGGCCGACCTTCATCGCCGCGCCCTTCATCGTCCCGAGCGCCGCCACGATCTGCTCGGCCGCCTCCATGTTGCGGCGCTCGAGGGCGGCGTTGGCCCCCTTCTGGGTGCGGGCGACGTTGGCCGCACGAGTGCCCGCCTGACGAATCGCCTGCCCCGCGGCGAGTCCCCCGATCTTGGCGGTGCGACCCACGCGCGAGGTGGGAATCTTGTCTCGCGCCACTGGGGTTTGATGGTACCCGCGGCGGTTTGCGCTCGCCGGGCGGCCTAGGGGCGCGAAACCTGGGACCCCGGGACGATGTCGTCCGAGCCGTCGCTCCAGCGGACCCACGCCTTGTGGCCGCCGTCGTAGTCCTCGCCCAGCAGGATCAGCGTGGCGGGCTCGCCGAGGGCGGTGACCGGCTCGCTCTGCTCGGGGTCGAGCCCGCGCCAGATGCGGACGAACCTATTGCGCTCCAGCTCGTCCTCGACCGTCGTCGGGTCGGTGTGACCGGGGTGGATGCGCGTGCTCGCCGGAAGCTTGAGGAGCGTGTCCATGATCGAGGACTTCAGGTC
>JBAVWI010000009.1:0-2006 GCA_049697735.1 Solirubrobacteraceae bacterium | reverse complement strand
GGCCCGGCTTCGGTGGCCGCGGCCCCGGCGGCCCCGGCTTCGGTGGCGGCGGCTTCGGCGGCTTCGGGGGCGACAGCACGACGCTCAAGGCCGCCATCAGCTACGCCAAAGCCCATGGCGGCGGAGCGATCGGAGTCTCCAGCCAGAGCTCGGCCGCGGCCGCCATCCTGACCTCAAATGCCGACGTGGCCGGCCTGGGCGGCTTCTCGGGCCGCGAGAGTTCGGTCAGCGCGGCCTGGATCGCCATGGAGGTTGCCCACGGCCGCCTGCGCTGGGTGATCGCCAACGGCAGTCAGGACTTCCAGGCCCGCGGCGACACCCGCACCGGCAGTCAGGCCGCGATGACCGTCGTGACCAAGGCGTGCCCGTCGGTGACGGTGACAACTCCGGCCGCGGGTAGTGGCTCGACACCGGGCGCCAGCGCAACCACGACCGGGAAGCCGGCCACCGGCAGCAGCTCGGCCACCAGCGTGAAGATGTACGACTGTCGGGGGCGCGCCGCGGCAATCCTGGCCAAGGCAAAATAGGCATCATGGGGCGCGCGAGCAGCCACGGGCGCAGACCTGACCACGGCCCGCGGCAAGGCCGGCAGCGGCGCTCCCGGCCCGCCGTGATGCTCGGCGCGCTGGCGCTGGTTCTGCTCGCGGCGCCGGCCGCGCTCGCCGACAGCACCCGGAGTTCGAACTGGGCCGGCTACGCCGCGCACAACTCCAACGTGAGCTTCCATCGCGTGTTCGGGGCCTGGCGCCAACCGGCGGCGACGTGCACGGCGGGGACGGCGACCTACTCCTCGGTGTGGGTCGGCCTGGGCGGCTACAGCCAGAACTCACCCGCGCTTGAGCAGATCGGCAGCGAGGCCGATTGCCGGGCCTCCGGGAAGGTGGTGTCAAGCGTCTGGTACGAGCTCGTCCCGGCGCCATCGCGGACCGTCCGGATGACAGTCGCGCCCGGTGACTACATGACCGCCTCCGTGACAGTCAACGGCCACGACGTTCGCCTGCAGATCGACGACGTCACCCGCCGGACCTCGTTTCAGCGCACCGTGCACGTGAACCAGCTGGACGTGTCATCGGCCGAGTGGATCGTCGAGGCGCCCTCGGAATGCAGCAGCAACGCCTTGTGCCAGGAATTGGCGCTGGCCAACTTCGGATCGGCGCAGTTCAGCCGTGCCACGGTGGTCAAAACCGGCGGCTACCACGGGAGCATCACCGATCGCCACTGGAGTACGACCAAGATCACCCTGGCCACCAGCGGCCGTGGCTTCATCGCCAACGCGGCCACGGCAGCCACCGCTGCACCCTCGACGCTGACCGCCGGCGGCTCGGCCTTCACGGTGACCTATGCGACCTCTCCGAGCTCTGGGTCGACGGCGTCCCAGGGCTCGTTCCGGACCGCGAGCGTGCTCATCCGCCCGGGACGTTCTTAGGAAGCTCCTAGCTGGGTCATACGCCGCTCTAGCGCGCGGCGGCGATCCTCTCTGCGATGGCTACGAGCGTTGCCCCCCACCTGTTCTGGATCACCAGCCGCGCGGCGGGAGTCCTCGCCCTCGTCCTCTCTAGCCTGGCCGTTTCGCTGGGCCTGCTGATGAGCACCAAGCTCCTGCGCCGCCGCGGTCCCGATCTCGTGGCCGCCCACGAGATCCTCTCCTTGGCGGCGATCGTGGCCATCGTCGTGCACGGCGCGACGTTGCTGGGCGACCAGTACCTGAACGCCTCCCTGGTCGACATCACGGTGCCCTTCGCGTTCTCCTACAAGACGGTCTGGACCTCCCTGGGCATCATCAGCGGCTGGGGCCTGGCCCTGCTGGGGCTGAGTTATTACGCCCGCCGCTGGTTCGGCGCGGCCCGGTGGCGCAAGCTCCACCGGTTCACGGCCGTGCTCTGGCTGGCCGGTCTCGGGCACTCGCTGGGTGAGGGCACAGACGCGAGCCAGCTCTGGTTCCTGGCCATGGTCGCCCTGGTCGTGATCCCCGCCCTGGGCCTGCTCGCCACGCGGATCCTGACCAC
>JBAVWI010000008.1:0-3424 GCA_049697735.1 Solirubrobacteraceae bacterium | reverse complement strand
CCCCCCGGGGCGAGCCACTCCCCGCAGGACGGCGACGGCCGGCAGCGGGCCCTGCGGCGAGACGTCGGGCTGCTCGCCGGCCTCCTGCACGACACCCTGCTCAGGCAGGAAGGACCCGAGGCGGCGCAACTGTTTCAGCGCGTGGGCGGGCTCACGGGCGAGACCGAACAGGCCGCGGGCTCCCTCCTGGCCAGGCTCGATGCGGGCAGCGCCGGCACGCTGGGGCGCGCCCTGACAGCATATTTCTATCTCGTCAACGTAGCCGAGCAGGTCCACCGAGGGCGCGAGCTGGCGGCGGTGCGCGTCGCGCACGGCTCGTGGCTGGCGCAGGCGGTGGGGCGGATTGCCGCCGCCGGCCTGACCGGCACGGAGGTCGCGACGCAGGTGAGCGAGGTGGGGCTGCGTCCGGTGTTCACCGCGCATCCAACCGAGGCGGCTCGCCGCACCGTGCTGACCAAGCTGCGACGCATAGCCGAGCTGCTGGATGAATGGGATCTCAGCGTGGACGTGGAGGGGAACCCGGCTGACGCGGTGGCGGCTGCCCGCGTGCGCCGGCGCCTGGAGGAGCTGATCGAGCTGCTGTGGCAGACCGACGAACTGCGCGTCACGCGTCCCGAGGTGCTGGACGAGGCCCGCAACGCCGTGTACTACTTCGACGCGCTTCAACGTGACGCCGTTCCGTACGTGCTCGAGCGCCTCGCCGACGAGCTCCGCAGGCTGGGCCTCGAGCTACCGTGCCAGAGTCGGCCGCTCACGTTCGGGAGCTGGATCGGGGGTGACCGGGACGGCAATCCGAACGTCGCCCCGGAGAGCATCCTGCAGGTCCTCGCGCTCCAGCACGATCACGCGCTGAGAAACCTGATCGGGCTCGTGGGAGAGCTGCGCGAGGAGCTTTCCTGCTCGGCGCGGATCGCCGGTGCGAGCTCGCAGCTTGAGACATCGGTGGCCGCCGACCTGGAGGCCCTGTCTGATCTCGACCCTCGCTACCGGAGGCTGAACGCCGAGGAGCCATACCGGCTCAAGCTGACGTGCATCCACCGCAAGCTCGTCAACACCCGGCGCCGGATCGCCGAGCAGCGCCGGGACGAGCCGGGGCGCGATTACCCCGAAGCCGACCAGCTGTTCGCCGACCTGCTCACCCTCCGCGACTCGCTTCTGGCCCACCGGGGCGAGCTGATCGCACATGGGCGCCTGGAGCTTGCCATTCGGACCGTGTCCGCCTTCGGGTTTCATCTGGCCACCTTGGATGTGCGCGAGCACGCCGATGCGCACCACCGGGCGCTGGCCCAGCTGCTGGACCGCGTAGATCGATCCCCTGGTCGCTATCTGGATCTCTCCCCCCGCGAGCGGCGTCTGGTGCTGGCTGCCGAGTTGGGCTCGCCACGGCCCCTGGCTTTCAGCCCACCCCGTCTCGACGCCGACGGCACGCGAACGTTGGGTGCGCTTCAGGCGATCGCCACCTCGCTGGACCGCTATGGCCCGAAGGTGATCGAGTCCTACATCATCTCGATGTGCCAGGACGCGGGAGACGTCTTCGCGGTGGTGTTGCTGGCCCGTGAAGCCGGGCTGGTGGACGTCACCGCCGGGGTCGCGAAGATCGGCTTCGTGCCGCTGCTGGAGACGATCGAGGAGATCCGCGACGCGGGCCGGATCCTCGATGACATGCTGAGCGAGCCCGCCTACCGCCGGCTCGTGGCGGCACGCGGAGACGTGCAGGAGCTGATGCTCGGCTACTCGGACTCCAACAAGGCGGCCGGCGTCACAACCAGCCAATGGGAGATACACCGAAGCCAGCGCGACCTACGGGAGGTGGCCCAGCGCCACGGGGTGCGTCTGCGCCTGTTCCACGGTCGCGGAGGAACGATCGGCCGCGGCGGCGGTCCAACCCACGCCGCGATTCTCGCCCAGCCCTGGGGGACGCTGCACGGCGAGATCAAGCTCACCGAGCAGGGCGAGGTGATCTCCGACAAGTACCTTATTCCAGCCCTGGCGCGAGAGAATCTGGAGCTCGCGGTAGCCGCGGTCCTGGAGGCGACAGTCCTGCACCGACGGCCGCGATCGTCCGACGACCAGGTGCTCCGGTGGTCGGCCGTGATGGAGACGGTGTCCGGCGCCGCTCATCGCTGCTACCGCTCGCTGGCCGAGCATCCCGACCTGCCGGCGTACTACCTCGCCGCGACGCCGGTCGAGCTGCTCGCCGGTCTCAACTTTGGCTCGCGTCCGTTCCGCAGGCCCAACTCCGGCGCGGGCCTGCAAGGTCTCAGAGCGATCCCATGGGTCTTCGGCTGGACGCAGTCCCGGCAGATCGTTCCCGGCTGGTACGGGCTCGGCAGCGGTTTGGCCGCGGCGCGGCAAGCGGGCCTCGAAGGCCAGCTGGGCGAGATGCACGCCGAATGGCAGTTCTTTGCCAACTTCATCTCCAATGTGTCGATGACGCTGGCTAAGAGCGACATGGACATCGCGTGGCATTACGTCTCCACGCTTGTGGCACCCGAGCTGCAGCATCTCTTCCAGATGATCCGGGACGAGTACGAGCTCACTGTCGCTGAGGTCCTCGCCATCAGCGGAGGTTCGGAGCTGCTGGCCGGCAATCCCCTCCTGCGGCGGACGCTGCGGGTGCGTGAGCTGTATCTGGCGCCGCTTCACCAGCTTCAGGTCGCCCTCACGCTGCGCCTGCGCGAGGAGCATAACGCCGGGCGCGGGCCCGATCCCGACGTGGCCCGCGCGCTGTTGCTGACCGTCAACGGCATCGCCGCCGGGATGCGAAATACCGGATGACAGCTCCGGAAGCGCCGGCGCAGCCACGCCGGCGCAACCACGCCGGCGCCGGGGCAATCAGGCGACGGGCTGGCGCTCCACGTGATCGCGAAACTGGGTTGCGAACGCGTCCCAGTCAAACTGCTCGCCATCACCGGAGGGGCCGTGCGGCGTGGGCTCTTGCGGGCCCTGGTGGCTGGGCCCGTTGGGACCGTCGGTGCCGCGCGTGCCCCAGCCATGCCTGCGCACGTGAAGGACGTCGTTGCGGACCACGGCGACGCACACGAGGATCAGCACGACGGGAGGAAGCAACGCTGGAAGCGGCGCGCCCACCATCGCGAAGCCCAAGACGAAGACGCCGAGAAGCCCGGCGGCCATGCCCACAATGATGACCTTCTCTCCTTGGGCGCTCAATAGTTGCGGCGGACGGGGCACTTCGATAAGTGTAGCGCCTGCCTATCCCGGCTTGAAGTGCCTCTTGGCCTGAGTTCGGCGTAGCGGGCAAGATCACGGTTGACATGAATGTGGCACTCAGTATTCTGTATCCCAGCTAGCTGAGGGAGTGAAGACGGCGGTGAGCAGGCTTCCAGTTCGAGCGCAGTCGGAGGGCGCCGCGGTGAGGATCGCGGTCCTGGGCGCGGGAGCGATTGGTGCGTACGTGGGAGCG
>JBAVWI010000007.1:0-3653 GCA_049697735.1 Solirubrobacteraceae bacterium | reverse complement strand
CAGTAGGGATGGGCGTTGGCGATATCAACGTCGGACTCAGTGGCCATGCGCACGTGGCCGATCCCATGCGAGCCGATGTAACCGTCGAGCTGGTAGGCGTCCGAGACGGTCCGTGCGTCGCCGAGATCCTTGACGATCTCGAGCGAGTGGCCGAGAGACAGCACCTCGGTGTGCGCGACTGACTCGACGTGGTCGGCGAGCGTCTTGAGGTCGCCGGCGTAGGCGACGGTGGCCGTGAAGGTGTAGTCGTTGGCATCCTCCGTGCGCTTGATCTCCGCCCCCGCGGCCCGCAGCCGCGCCTGCACCTCGTGCCGGCGGCGCCGGACGTCACCGGCGAAGTCCAGATCACGGGCCGCGGTCGATTCGGCCAGGTTGATGCGTACGGTCAGCTCCTCGCTGGGAGCGTGGTAGAGCGCAAACCCGGTCGAGTCCGGTCCCCGGTGCTTCATCGACTGCAACATGCTGGTCATGTCACGGCCAATGCGGTGTGGTGGCTGGGGTGGCTGGGCGCCATTTTCACCGCTGCCGTTGCGGTAGATGATTCCAGCGATTCCGCACATGCTCGTTCTCCTCTACGGCCGCGCGGGCCGTTAGGGCAGCACCTCGAGATACTCGTCGCGTTCCCAGTCGGTCACGGCGGCGAGGTAGCGCTCCCATTCATCCCGCTTGTAGTGGTTGAAGACCTTGTAGAGGCGACCCGGCAGGGCGCTGCGGATGACCTCGTCCGCGGCCAGCGCCTCGAGCGCGGCGCCGAGGCTGTCGGGCACCTTTTCGATCTGCTCGCCCTGTTGAAGCAGGTCATAGGTGTTGCCCTGCTGGGGCGGCCCGGGGTCAAGCTCACGGCGGACGCCGTCCAGTCCGGCTCGCAGGAGGGTCGCCACCGTCAGGTACGGGTTACAGGAGGAGTCGACGCCGCGGTACTCAAACCGGCCGCCCGAGGCTACGCGCACGGTGGTGGTGCGGTTCTGCCAGCCCCAGTTCTTGTAGATCGGAGCCCAGAAGCCGGTGTCCCACATCCGGCAGTAGGAGTTCACGGTGGGGTTGCCGACACACATCAGGGCGGGGAAGTGCTCGAGCATGCCGCCGAGGAAGTGGCGCGCGAACTGAGAGAGCTGGGCCGGGCCATCGGCGTCGTGAAACACGTTGTTGCCGTCAGCGTCCATGAGCGTGAAGTGGTGATGATGCCCGTTGGCGGACACGCCGGTGAACGGCTTGGGCATGAACGAGGCGAGCAGGTCGTGCTTGCGGGCCACCGCCGCGCACACCTGACGGTAGGTGGTGATGTTGTCGGCCGTGCGCAGCGGGCGATCGAAGCGGAAGTTGAGCTCGAGCTGGCCCGGGGCGTCTTCGTGGTCGCCGTAGCTCATGTCGAGGCCGAGCGCCTGGCCATATTCGACCACGTCGAGCAGCACCGGGCGAAGCTCCTCGAACTGGTGGATGTGGTAGCAGTAGGGCTTGGTCACGCCTTGCGGCATTTCACCTTCCACGGGTCGCTTGAGCCACATCATCTCGGGCTCGATCCCGATCAAAAACTGGTATCCGAGCTCCTGCTCGAACTCGTGAGCGACAGCCCTGAGGTTCTGGCGCGGGTCGGCGTCCAGCAGCTCGCCGGTCTCGGTGTCGTAGCAGTCGCAATAGACGCGCGCGACCCGCTTGTCCCAGGGCAGCACCGCGAACGTATCCAGGTCGGCGACGGCGGCCAGCTCTGATTCCTCAGGGCCAAACCCGATGTAGTTGCCGTAGCGGTCCGTGAACAGGTTCGCGGTCGCGCCGTAGACGAGCTGGTAGCCCTTCTCGGCCACCTGGGCAAAGAACGTCGACACGACACCCTTGCCCATCACGCGCCCGGTGATCGAGACCTGCTGAAAGAAGACGTAGCGGATGCCCTCGGCCTCGATTCGCCGGGTCAGCTCCTCGATCTTGGCCGCTCGGCCGGGGGCGTTCCGGGCCTGCTCGAGCGTCGCCGGGGCCGGCTCGATCCGTGGCGAGGCGAGCACCGTTTCAACGTTGCCACCAAAGGCGGCCCCGTGCTGCCCAGCTGTCTCCATCCTCCACTCCTCTCTCGCCGCCGCGATCGGCGGCAGCAGTGGTGTCGCGCTTCAGGCGCTCCGGACCGGCTCGTCAGCAGCGCGGGCGGCGGCGCCTGATTACTCCCGGATTATCCGGCGAGTCCAACCCCTCGCGCCACCAGCTTGACTGGACAAATTTGTACACGTCGCGTTTATACCAAGGGCTCGCCTTGACCGCAAGCCACGAGCTTGACCCCGGGGAGAAGCCAAGCTACGCTATTGCGCTATCCCCAATTCCATTGCCCTATAGGCAACAAGGAGTCCGACGTGGACGCCCGCCTCCCCCCCTCCGTTCCCACCCTGGTAATCGGCGCCGGCGTGCACGGCCTCTCGACGGCCTGGCACCTGGCGCGCGCCGGTGAGCGCGTGCTCGTGCTCGACAAGACTGACGTGGCGGCCGGTGCCTCCGGAATCGCCTGCGGGATCGTGCGCAACAACTACTACCAGCCGGCCATGCAGGAACTGATGGCGGCCTGCGTCGAGGTCTGGGAATCGGAGGCCGAAGCCCTGCATTACCACCCCGCCGGCTACATCGCCCTGGGGCCCACCGCGCAGGAAGGCGACCTCACGGAGGTGTTTGCGCGCCAACAGCGGATCGGATATCCCTCGGATCTGTACGTCGGCGAGGACGACGTCGCCAGTCACATGCGCTCGCTCTATCACGACTGGCGCGCGCCCGGCCTGAGCGTTTGCCTGCACGAACGGGCCGGGGGCTACGCTTTCAATCGTGAGTCGATGCTCGGGCTCGCCGACCTCGCGCGCGGCGCCGGTGCGCAGATCGAGACCGGCGTCGAGGTGACGGGCTTTTCCTTTGACGGCGCCGGCGCGGTCCGGCGGGTCAGCACGAGCGCCGGCGAGATCGCGGTGGAGCAGATTGTGGTCGCCGTCGGTCCCTGGATCGCCTCGCTGTGGTCGATGCTCGGTCTCCCCGAGCGCCTCGACGTGCGTCAACCCGACGGTCGCGTGGTGGCCGACCAGCCAATGTGGACCTACTGGTACCTACAGGAGGGTGAGGCCGACTTCCCGCCCGCGATCTTCGTCACCGACGACGGCCGCCCCTCCCCGGTGCTACACGTCGATTCAGACCAGCCCCTGCACGCCGACGATGGCGAGCTGATCACCAGCGAACCCTGGGGGGTGTACTTCAAGCCCGACCGCGACAGCGTCCAGGGCGGTGCGCAGCCGCTCAAGCTTGGCCATACCTTCGCGGTTGACCCCTACCCGACGGGGACGGTGGAGGCCGAGTTCCCCGAGCTTTGGTCGGCCTCCCTGTCGCATTGCCTGAAGCGGTTCGAGGGCGCCCGGGGGCGCTACCGCCAGACTCGCTCGGGCGGCGTGGGCGCGTTCACCGTGGACAACTTCCCCGTGTTTGACTACCTGCGCCCCAACGTGTTCGTGGCCGCAGACTCCAACCACGGCTACAAGATGATTGCCGTCGGCCGCGAGATCGCGCGAATCTTGGCCGGCGAGCACTCGTCGCTGCTGCACCCGTTTCGCTACGAGCGCTTCGCCACCGGTGACCTGCACCCGGTCTCCCACAGCCCCTACCCCTGGAGCTAGCGTCCCGATTGAGCCGCGAGACCG
>JBAVWI010000006.1:0-9158 GCA_049697735.1 Solirubrobacteraceae bacterium | reverse complement strand
GCCCCGGCGGGCACGGCCCGGTCGGCCTGCGCCGGGCCGAGCGCCCGGGTGGGGGCCGTTGAGTCGTCCAGCGCGGCGTCCAGTGCCTGCACGAAGGCCAGGGCGGTGGGGTAGCGCGCCTTGGGATCCTTGGCCATGCCACGGGCCAGGACATCATCGACCGCCGGGGGAAGCGAGGGCTCGCGCTCGCTGGCCCGGGGCGGCGTCTCCTCAATGTGCTGGCGCGCCTGGGCGGCGAAATGCTGGGCGGTGTAGGGCCGCCCGCCCGTGAGCAGCTCAAAGGCGGCGATGGCCAGGGCGTAGCGATCGCTGGCCGAGGTCGCCTCTTTGCCCAGCGCCTGCTCTGGCGCCAGGTAGGCCGCCGTCCCGAACAGCTCGCCGGCGCTGCTGATCGTCTCCTCGCTCTGGAGGTGGGCGATCCCGAAATCTGCCACGTGGAGTCCGCGGTCGGTGTCGAGCAGGAAGTTGGCGGGCTTGATGTCCCGGTGCACGATCCCGCGGGCGTGGGCGTGATCGAGGGCCTCGGCGGCCTGCCCCAGCCACCGGCGGGCTTCCTCGCGGGTGACGGCATCGCAACGCAGCGCGTCGGCCACGGTGCCACCCGCAAGGTGCTCCATGACGATGAAGGCGCCCGGATGGAGTTCCTCGCCCGGCTCTCCGGCTTCGAGGTCGCCGACGTCGAAGATCGTGACCACATTGGGATGGGCCGAGACCCGGGCGACAGCCCGCGCCTCCCGCTTGAACCGGCGTACGGCCTGCGCGTCCTGCGCGAAGCGATCGGACAGGACCTTGATGGCCACCGTGCGACCGAGCACGCGGTCCTCCGCGCACCACACCGACGCCATGCCCCCGCTGGCCAGATGCCGGATGAGGCGGTAGCGGTCGGGCAGGCTGCGCGCAAATGGCGGCTCGGGTGACGTTCGGGCCTTAGTGCTCATCGTGAGGGGTAGTACCCCAAACCCGACGGTGGGTATCCGACCGGTGGGGGCCGGGTGGGCACAGATGGAGATCTGAAGCGGCGGTCAGAGCCCGGATGGTAGAGGCCCCGAAGGCCTTCATGCATAGGGCTGGTCCCCGGCGGCGGTTGCCCGGCCGGCCCGAGTCCGTGTCTGCGGCGGGGCTGTCTATACTCGGCGCGCGATGTCAAAGATCTGTCATGTGTGTGCCAAGGGGCCGGCGTTCGGGAACAACCGAAGCCACTCAATGGTCGCGACCAGGCGGCGCTTCGATCCCAATCTGCAGCGCGTCCGCATCGACGACGGCGGAACGCCGCGGCGCGTTTACGTCTGCACGCGCTGCCTGAAGGCCGGCAAGATCGTCAAAGCCAAGTAGTGCTTGCGCTCCGCGCGCGGACTCGCGAAGGGGACCACTGAAATGGTGGCCCCCGAGCGCCCGGCGAGGCTGGCGGGCATGTCGGACCCGAGCATCGTCCGCTTTCGGGCGCTGATCGAAGCCGGCCTGGGAGCACTCGAGGCTCGGCGCGAGGAGGTCAACGACCTCAACGTGTTCCCGGTCGCCGACGGTGACACCGGGGACAACATGGTCCTCACCCTGCGCGCCGTGCTGCAGGAGCTCGACCGCCTGTCCGGCGCCTCGGAGGGCCGCACGATCGACGAGATCGGGCGTGACGAGATCGTCGCCTCGGTCGCCCGGGCGGCGCTGCTCGGAGCTCGCGGCAACTCGGGGGTGATCCTCTCCCAGCTGATCCGCGGTGCCGCCGAGGAGCTGGCCAGCCGTCCCGGCGAGCTCGTAGACCCGGTGCTGATCGGTGCCGCCCTGGCCCGCGCCGCCGACCAGGCCTACGGCTCGGTGCGCGATCCCGCCGAGGGAACGATTCTCACCGTGGTGCGCGAGATGGCCCACCGGGTCGCTTCCGAGCTGGCCCACACCCCGGGCGCCCGGCTCGGCACCGACGCCACCGCCTCAGAGCAGGATCGCGTCATCGCCCAGGTGATCGAAAGCGCTCTGGCCGCCGGAGAGGAGTCCGTGCGCCGCGGCCCCGACCTGCTCCCCGTGCTGCGGGAGGCCGGCGTCGTCGACGCCGGGGGCTACGGCCTCGTCGTCCTGCTGGCCGGGATCGTCGGCGCCCTACGTGGCGGCGACGCTCCCGCGCTGCCCCATCAGCCCGCCGCCCGGGTCTCCCATCCCCAGCATGTCTCCGCCAGCTTCCGCTACTGCACCAACTTCGCGGTCAGCGGCACCGCCCTCGAGCAGCGGCGCTACATCGAGGCGCTGGAGAAGCTCGGCGACTCGGTCCTCGTGGTGGGTGACGCGACCACGCTCAAAGTCCACGTCCACACCGACGATCCCGACGCCGCCACCGCTCTCTTCGCCGACGCCGGCGTGGTCTCCCATCTCGACGTGGCCGACATGCACGCGCAGGTCGCGGCCCGCGACGAGCGCCTGGTCGCTCCGGCTCCGGTTCGCGTGTGTGGTGCGCTTGCCGTCGTCAACGGCGACGGGATGAGCGCACTGTTTGAGAGCTTTGGAGTCTGCGTGCTCGACGGCGGCCCGACGCTCAACCCCTCGACCTACGACCTGCTGGCCGCGATCCACGCGGTCCCCGCCGAAGAGGTCGTGGTGCTGCCCAACAGCGCCAACGTGCAGATGGCCGCCGAGCGGGCGGCCGACCTGTCCGAGAAGACCGTCCTGGTCGTCGCTTCACGCTCTCCGCAGGCCGGGCTGGCCACCGCGGTCAGTCTCGACCCTGATCGCAGCGCGGCCGAGAACGCCACCGCGATGAGAGAGACGCTCGAGCGCGTCCGCACCGGCGCCGTGGCCCCGGCAGCTCGCGATGACGCCCAGGGCCGCTTCCGGGCCGGCGACGCGGTCGGCTTCGTCGAGGAGGAGCTTGTCGCCTGGGGCGCGCCCCGCGAGACCCTCGAGGATGTGCTCGCGCAGCTGGCCGAGAACGCCGAGCTGATCACCTGCCTGCGGGGCGCCGACGCCCCGCTCGACGACCAGGCCATCCACGAGCTCGCCTTCAACAGGGTAGAGCTCGAGGTGTCCGAGGGGGGTCAGCCCAGCTACTGGTGGCTGCTCGCCGCCGAGTAGTCCGCCGCGCCGGTCATCATCGGCGGGTGAGCGCCACCGCCTTTGCCAGCTCCCGACCGCTCGCCGCCGACGAGCTCGCCGCCGCGCCCGTGCGCTACCCGCGTCCCTCGCGGCTGGCCGAACGTCTGCAGGTGCCGGGGACCAAGGCCGAGCAGGCGGCGACCTCGCTCGGGCTGCTCACCGTGGGCGACCTGCTCGAGCACCTACCCCGCGACCGCCGCGACGCCCGGGCGGTGGCCGAACTCGTGCCCGGAGAGACCGCCACCGTCATCGTCTCGGTGCGTAGCATCGCCTCCCGTCCCGTCCGGCGCCGCGGCATGCGCCCGCTGGTCGAGGCGACCGTGGCCGACGACAGCGGACCGATGAAGGCAACCTTCTTCAACCAGCCCTGGCTGGTTCAGAAGTATCCGGTTGGAACCGGCCTGGTCCTGCACGGCAAGTACGAGGCTCGCAACCGCTTCCGTGTCCAGGGACACGCCCAGACCAACGAGGCCAGCGCCGGTGACGGTGCCGTCGCGCACTACGCGGCCACCGAGGGCCTCTCCTCGACCCAGATCCTTGCTCTCGTCCGGGCCCACGCCGCCGCGATTGATGACGTGACCGAGCCGCTGCCGGCCCTATTGCGCGTCCACGAGCGCCTGCCCGAGCGCTGCAGCGCGCTCGCCGCCGTGCACCTGACCGGCGACGAGTCCGAGCAGACCCTGGGGCGCAGGCGTCTCGCCTTCGAGGAGCTGCTGCTCGCTCAGCTCGCGCTCCTGCGCCGTCGCCGTCTGCGCCGGCGCGGGGCGACGGCCATGGTTCTCGACCAACCGCGCGAGCTGACGGCTCGATGGCTGGGCACGATGCTGCCCTTCACCCCGACCGCCGACCAGGTCGCCGCGATCGACGATCTCGATCATGATCTCGGCGCCGTCCAGCCCATGCAGCGGCTGCTGATGGGAGAGGTGGGCTCCGGCAAGACAGTCGTCGCCCTGTACGCGCTTCTGCGCGCGATCGAGCACGGGGGACAGGGGGCGCTGATGGCGCCGACCGAGCCTCTGGCCGAGCAGCATTTCGCCACCCTGCAGAACCTGATGCCCGGCGAGGCGGTGCCGATCGGCCTGCTCACCGGCTCGACGCCCGCCCGTCGCCGTCAGGACCTGCTCGGAAAGCTCGCTTCGGGTGAGCTCTCGCTGCTGGTCGGGACCCACGCCCTGATCGAGGAGCCGGTGCGCTTCGCTCGCCTCGCCGTGGCGGTTGTCGACGAGCAGCACCGCTTCGGGGTGCGCCAGCGCGCGGCCCTGGACGCCAAGGCGGGCGCCGACCGCCGACCCCACGTCCTGCACATGACGGCCACCCCGATCCCGCGCACGCTGGCTCTGGCCGGCTACGGCGACCTCGACATCACCCAACTGCGCGAGCTGCCCCGCGGCCGGCAGCCGATCCAGACCGTCGTCTGTTCGACCGATCGCGAGCGCGCCCGCGCCTATGACCGCATCCGCGAGGAATTGGACGCCGGCCGCCAGGCCTTCGTGGTCTGTCCGCTGGTCTCCGAGTCAGACCTGCTTCAGGCGCGCGCGGCCACGGCGGAGTTCGAGCGGCTGAGCAGCGGCGAGCTGCGCGACTACCACGTGGTGCTGATGCACGGTCAGCTCAAGCCCGGCGAGAAGCACGACGTGATGGCCGCGTTTGCCGGCGGCCACGCCGACGTGCTCGTGGCCACCTCGGTCATCGAGGTGGGCATCGACGTGCCCAACGCGGCTGTGATGCTGGTCGAGGACGCCGAGCGCTACGGAATCTCCCAACTGCACCAGCTGCGGGGACGGATCGGGCGCGGCGAGCACGCCTCGCTGTGCCTGCTCTTCGGGTCAAAGGGCTCCGAGCGGCTGCGGGCCCTGGCCGATCACAGCGACGGCTTTCGCCTGGCCGAGATCGACCTCGCGCTGCGCGGCGAGGGAGAGCTGGTGGGCACGCGGCAGAGCGGCCTGGCCCAGTTCCGGGTCGCCGAGCTGCCGCGCGATGCCGAGCTGCTCGAGCGGGCCCGGGCGCGTGCACTGTGGATCGACGGCGAGGACCCCGAGCTTGGCATCCCCGAGCACGCCCTGCTCGCGGACGCTCTGGCCGGGGCCTACGGGACCGAGGCCGACGCTCCGATCCGGGCCTGATCCGGGGGTGACCTGATGCGGGTCATCGCCGGTGCCCATGGCGGCCACGAGCTGGTGGCGCCGAAGGGACGGGCTACGCGGCCGACCGCGGATCGAGTCCGCGAGGCACTGTTCTCGATCCTGGGGCCGCTGGACGGAGACAGCGTCCTTGACCTGTTCGCCGGCTCGGGCGCCCTGGGCATCGAGGCCCTGTCACGCGGGGCCGGGGAGGCGACGCTGGTCGACACTTCGCCCGCCGCCCTGACCGCGATCCGCCGCAACCTGGAAGCCCTCGGAATCGAGGCCATCGTCTCCCGCCAACCCGCCCAGTCCTTCCTCCAGCGAGCACGCGCCGCGCTACGTCAATACGATCTGGTTTTCGTAGATCCTCCCTATCGCCATGCGAGTTCGCTCTCCAAGGAGCTGACCGGGGCGCTGGTGCCGGTGCTCGCCCCTCGGGCTCGCGTCGTCGCCGAAAGCGACCGGCGGCATCCCCTGGAGCTCGGGCTGGACCTGCTCGACGAGCGGCGCTACGGCGACACCCTGATCAAGATCCATGGCTCCCGATAACCGCATCGCCATCTGCCCCGGCACGTTCGATCCCGTCACCTACGGGCATCTCGACGTGATCTCGCGGGCGTCGGCGATGTACGACACGGTCATCGTGGGGGTGGTCAATTTCCCGTGGCGCAAGGGCAACACGCTGTTCAGCGCCGACGAGCGGATCGCCTTTCTGACCGACGCCACGAGCGAGTTCGGCAACATCGAGATCGAGACTTTCAGCTCGCTGCTGGTCGAGTTTGCGCGCCAGAAGGGGGCGATGGCAATCGTCAAGGGGCTGCGGGCAATCTCTGACTTCGAGTACGAGCTGGAAATGAACCAGCTCAACCGCCGGCAGGCCCCAGACATCGAGTCCGTTTACCTAATGGCGTCGCCCAAGTACAGTTTCCTGAGGTCGAGTGGCGTCAAGGAGCTTGCGACCTTCGGGGGGGAGATCGACGATCTGGTCCCCGATGAGGTCGCGAGGCACTTGAAGGAACGGCTCGGCCGCTGACGAAACAGAGGTGCGCGAGATGGATGTCCTGGTACTCATCGACAAGCTGGACGACCTAGTCCACAACGCCAAGCCGGTCCCACTGACCGACCAGGTCCGCGTGGACAAGGAGGAGATCTACGACATCCTCGACCAGATGCGGGCCACCATCCCCGAGGAGATCAAGCAGGCCCGCTGGATCGTCAAGGAACGCCAGGAGATGCTTGCCGAAGCCAAGCGCGAGGCCGAGCGGATCGTCAAGGAGGCGCGCGAGCGCCAGGAGCGCCTGATTTCCGACGAGGAGATCACCAAGCAGGCCGAACGAGCCGCCGAGGACATCATCGAAGATGCCCGCGCCCGGGAGCGCGAGATCCGGCTCGGGGCCGAGGACTACGCCGACGAGATCCTCAACACGCTCGAGGTCAACCTCTCCAAGTTCATCGCCGCGGTCCAGCGTGGGCGGGATCGGCTGGCCGGCAAGGATGAGCCGGCCGAAGTCTCGTAGCGGTTCGCGCTCGCCGCACGGTCAAGGCAGCCGGCATGCGGCCTGGGAATGCTTGGCTGTGTGCGGATGCGCCGTCGAGTACACGAGATCGCGACCAGGCCGATGCGGCTACCTTGACCGCCCGGCGCCAGCCCCGTCCGTGACCGGCCCCGCTCCGGCACCCTCCCGGCGCCAGCTCCGCCCGTGAACGGCTCCTACGCACCGGCCCGGCCCCAGCCCCGTCCGTGACCGGCCCCCAAGCACCATGAGTATTTCGATCGAAGTGCTGGACACGGACATCACCGCTTTGCACGTGGACGCGATCGCCAATGCGGCCAACACCGAGCTCTTGCACGGCGGGGGCGTGGCGGGAGCGATCTCGCGGGCTGGTGGGGAGGTCTTGGATCGGGAGAGCGAGGCCGTGGCCCCGATCGGGCTCGGGGAGGCGGTGGAGACCTCGGGGGGGAACATGCCGTGCCGCTGGGTCATTCACGCTGCGACGATGAAGTTGGGTGGGCCGACGTCGGCCGAGATCATCGACACGGCGACGGCCAGCACGCTGGCCGCGGCGGAGCGGCTCGGGGTGCGATCGCTGGCTCTGGTCGCCTTCGGGACCGGGGTCGGGGGCTTCCCGATCGCCGAGGCGGCGCGGATCGAGGCTGAGGCGCTGGCGCGTCATCTCGAGGCCGGGTCGGGGCTCGAGCGGGTGGTGTTCGCGGTCCGCGGCGAGGCAGCCCGGGTCGCCTTCGCGGCTGCGCTGTCGTCAGTCGGCCTGCCCCCGGCCTAACGAACCTCAAAGCCGCGGAGCGGCTCCCCGGCGCCGACTGACTCGTCAATCACCTCCACGTCGCGCACCTCGGCGCGGGAGGGACCCTCCGCGCAGAAGTCGATCACCGCCTGCACGGCATCGGGCGCGCCCTCGACCAGTGCCTCGACCGCCCCGTCCTCGCGGTTGCCGACCCAACCGGACACCCCTTCGCTGAGGGCGCGCCGGCGGACCGAGTCGCGAAAGAAGACGCCCTGGACTCGGCCGCGGACGACGACGCGGCGGCGGATCGGCTCAACCGGCATGGGACGATTCTGACACCGGCGATATGGGTATTGGGGGAGGTCCGCGATCGTCGTCGTGGCGCGTGGAAGGAGGTGGCAGAGCAGCGGTCGCGGCCGAAAAGCATCATCGAGCAGGCCCGGAGAAGGGACAAGCGGGGGACGCTGAGTGTCGGGAAGCCGGCCCGGAGTGCACTGCTCGCCAGCCGAAATCAGGAGGAGTGCAATGCCGTTGAAACGTCGTCTAATCCTGCCGCTCGCCGGCGCGGCGGTGCTCGGAGCTCTGGGCGTGCTGCTGCTCGCCCAGTCGCACGCCCGCGCCAGCAGTCCGATGAACTACTCGCACCTGAACAAGATCCAGAAGCGGATTATCTCCCAGACGCTGGCCAGCGCCCTGGCCCCGGCCCCATCGAACGCGGCGCCGATCAACGACCAGGGCGGTGGTCCGGATGGCGCCCCGTTCGCGACCCCCCAGTCTTACGGGCAGCCCAACGGCTCCTCGGGCGGGGCGGACAACTACTTCCCGTCAGCGAGCGGAGAGTGCCCGTCTCGCCTCGGCGACAACATCAAGGTCAACCAGAACTGCCTGAACATCAGCGACCCCGATCTCCAGGGCCGGTCTCAGGCCAACAACGAGACCTCGATCGCCCAAGACCCGTTCTCCCCCAATCACCTCGTGGCGAGCGACAACAACTACATCCGCGGCGATGGGACCTGCGGCGCTCACTACTAGCTCGACGGTGGTCAGAAGTGGAGCGACTCGACCGTGCCCAACAGCTTCACCCGGGGACCGTCCTCGCCGTCCTCGCGCCAGTACTGGCAGGCCGGCGGTGACACCTCAATGGCCTGGGACACGCGCGGCAATGCCTACCTGAGCTGCCAGCTGTTCAACCGAGGCAAGGTCGCGTCTGCAAATCCCGATCAGTCAAGTGCCTTCGTCCTATTTCGTTCGACCCAGAACAACGGGGCGTCGTGGAACTTCCCTGGCCGCTACTCGACTGTCAACTTCGACCCGGCCGGAACCGGCGGAGTACTCGAGGACAAGGCGTTGATGACAGTTGACGCCAACGTCTCCAGCCCGTACCGGGATCGCATCTACGTGACCTGGACCGAGTTCGCCGCCGACGGGACGGCCTACATCTACGAGACCCACTCCAGCGACTACGGCGAGACGTTCAGCCCGCGCGTGCTGGTCAGCAAGGACAGCCCCCTGTGCACGAACACCTTCGGCGCCGCGACCCCCAACGGGCGCTGCAACGAGAACCAGTTCTCAGATCCGTTCGTGGGACGGGACGGCAACCTGTACGTGGTCTACGACAACTTCAACAACCAGCCCACAACGGGCACCGACAACCGCTACGAGGTGCTGATCTCCAAGTCGACCGATGGCGGCCAGACGTTCTCGCCCCCGGTCAAG
>JBAVWI010000005.1:0-13559 GCA_049697735.1 Solirubrobacteraceae bacterium | reverse complement strand
CGACAAGGGCCCGCTCCGCGTGGCGGTCAACTGCGCCGGCATCGGGCCGCCGGGCCGGGTACTGCGCAAGGGCGAGCCGCTCGCGCTCGAGCAGTTCACGGCCACGATCGAGGTCAACCTGATCGGCACCTTCAACGTGATCCGCCTGGCGGCGGCGGCGATGGCAGCCAACGAGCCCACGCAGGAGGGGCGCGGGGTCATCGTCAACACGGCCTCGATCGCGGCCTTCGAGGGCCAGATAGGTCAGGCTGCCTACTCGGCGTCCAAGGGCGGCATCGTCGGCATGACGCTGCCGATTGCCCGTGATCTCGCCGAGGCCCAGATTCGTTGCCTCACGATCGCTCCGGGAATCTTCGACACTCCGCTGCTCGGATCGCTGCCTGCGGAGGCGCGTGACTCGCTCGGGGCCGCGGTGCCCCATCCGGCCCGCCTCGGCGATCCGGCCGAATACGCTGCCCTCGTGGTTCACGTGGTCGAGAATGAGATGCTCAACGGCGAGGTGATCCGGCTCGACGGTGCCCTGCGCATGGCGCCACGCTGAGTGCCCATGCGCCGCGCCCTCTTTCACTCCGAACACATCGACTACCGCGAATCGGTGGGTCGCTTCGTGGCCGAGGAAATCACCCCCCACCACGCCGACTGGGAGCGCGCGGGGATCGTTCCCCGCGAGTTGTTCGCCAGAGCTGCCGCCAAGGGGATGCTGGCCATGCAGGTCCCCGAGGAGTACGGCGGCGCGGGCGTTGATGACTTCCGCTTCAACCAGATCGTCGGTGAGGAGATCGGCCTCGCCGGAGACGCCGGCAGCGGGCTGGGGCTCACGCTGCACAACGACATCTGCCTGCCCTACTTCACCGGCCTGGCCAACGACGAGCAGAAGCAGCGCTGGCTGCCCGGGATCGCCGACGGCTCGCTGATCACCGCCTTGGCCATGACCGAGCCCGAGATGGGGTCAGACCTCGCGGGGCTGCGCACGACCGCGGTCCGCGACGGCGACGAGTACGTGGTCAACGGCTCCAAGACGTTCATCACCAACGGCATAAATTCCGATCTCGTAATTACGGCCGTAAAGACCGATCCGTCCGAGCGGCACAAGGGCATCTCGCTGCTCATCCTCGAGCGCGGGATGGACGGCCTGGTCCGCGGACGCAACCTCGAGAAGGTGGGCTTGCACGCCCAGGACACGGCCGAGCTGTTCTTCCAGGACGTCCGGGTGCCGGTCTGCAATCGGCTGGGTGAGGAGGGCCAGGGCTTTCGCTACATGAGCGCCAATCTTGCTCAGGAGCGCCTCAGCATCGCCATCGCCGGCGTCGCCGCGGCCCGCGGGGCGTTGCGCGCGACGGTGCAATACGTCCAGCAGCGGCGGGCCTTCGGGCAGGCCGTGGGATCGTTTCAGAACTCGCGTTTCGCGTTGGCCGAGATGGCCACCGAGGTCGAGCTGGCCACCGTCTTCTGCGATCAGGCCGTTCTCGCCCTCAACGACGGCCAGTTGTCGGCCGAGGACGCAGCCATGGCCAAATGGTGGACCACTGAGCTCCAGGGCCGCGTCATCGACCGCTGCCTTCAGTTGCACGGGGGCTACGGCTACATGCTCGAGTATCCGATCGCGCGCGCGTTCGTCGACGCCCGGGTGACCCGGATCTACGGCGGCACGACCGAGATCATGAAGGAGATCATCGGTCGCTCGCTCGGGCTTTAGCGAACACCCTGTACGCTAAGACTCAGCCAATGCCCGAGCCGACTGTCCGCACCGCGCCCCGCAAGCGCGGCCGCCGTCCCAAGACGCACGACGCGGTCCTGCGGGCGACCACCGAGCTGCTCGAGCACGTGCCGCTGGCCGAGCTCAGCGTGGCCCAGATCCTGACCGCCGCGCAGGTGGGGCGAACCAGCTTCTACGAGCATTTCAGCTCCAAGGAGGATGTGGTGGTCAAGCTCGTGCGCAGCATCGCCGTCGAGGTCGCCGAAGGCATGGAGCCGATCCTGCACCGGGGCGATCGCCCGGTCGAAGAGGCGTTTCGCGAGGGCCTGGGCAACTGGATGCGGATCGGCTCTCGCTACCGGCCGCTGCTCGTGGCCACGATCGAGGAGTGGCCGGCGGTACCCGCCCTGCGCCGCGTCTGGTTCCGGATCCTCGATGCCATGACCGAGCAGCTGGCGTCGATCATCGATGATGATCGGGCCGCCGGGCTGGCGCCCCCGGGGGCGCCGAGCCGGGCGCTGGCCGCCTCCCTGGCCTGGGGGGCTGAGCGCTCCTTCCACATCGCCATGACCGGTCATCACCCGACTCTGGTCGACGCTGACGCGCTCATCGAACCGCTGGTGCAGCTCTACGTGGGGACGATCTACGGCCGGCCGATCGTCGGAGCGGAGAGTGAAGCTGATCGCCGACGCTAACGTCGGAGGCCGGTCCTGCCGATAACCACAAGCGAGACGGCAGTGTTTTGACTCGCGCGTGCGATGGCCCGGCGCTCCCGTTGAGGCTCCACCCAAGCGACAGGAGCATCATGACGACAACAGTGACATTGGCCGACACGCCGAGCACGGAGGGCGACCAGAAGGCACGGGACCGCGTGGTGGCGGCCAAGCGGGTAGCCACCATCGCTCGCAACAAGGAAGCCGACCGCGCCGAGCGGATGGCCGAAATTGCGCGTCAGGTGTCCGACGGCAGCCTGGTCATCCGCCAGATGACCGCCGCCGAGCGCGCCGCCGGCGTATCCAGGCGTCACTAGTGCTCGACTAGCACCCGATTCACAAATCCGGTGGCAACCTGGCGCTGGGTTGCTGGGCGGCCCCGGGGACGCCGCCACGGATCATCTCCTCGAGGTGGGCGGCACGCATGGGCCGGGCAAAGTAGAAGCCCTGGCAGAAGTTCGCGCCGAGTTCGGCCAGCTGTCGTCGTTGCACGGCGGTCTCGACCCCCTCGGCGATCACCGTCAGTCCGAGCCCGTGGGCGAGCTGGATGATCGCCGTCAGCACCGTGTGCCCGGTCCCCTCGTTGCCGAGGTTGGTGATGAAACTCTGGTCGATCTTGATGCCGTCGATCGGGAGCGCGGTCAGGTAACTGAGCGACGAGTAGCCGGTCCCGAAGTCGTCCAGAGCAAGCTTGACGCCGAGGGCCTTGAGTTCATCGAGTACGACCAGGGCGCGGTCATCGTCGCCCACGAAGACGCGTTCGGTCACTTCAAGCGTCATCAGCCTCGGATCGGCAGACGGTTTGTCCAGGACGGATGCCACGCTGGCAGCGAAGCCCGAGGACATGAATTGGTGCGCAGAGACGTTGACCGACATCTCGAGGCGCTCGTCACGATGACGCTGCCAGCGAAAGCGGTCCCTCCACGCCTGGGCCAGGACTTGGTGCCCGAGATCGAGGATCTGTCCCGACTGCTCGGCGAAGGGAACAAAGGTCGTCGGCCCGATCGGCCCGCGGTTGGGGTGCGTCCACCGCAGCAGAGCCTCGACGCCGGTGACGTGGGCGTCAATGGTGGCGACAATGGGCTGATAGGCGACATGCATCTCGCCCCGCTCCCAGGCGCCGGGCAGGCTGCGGGCCAGACCCGCCTCGGGCTTGCGGAGATGCACCGAGCGGAGATCGAGAACCTGGTGAGGCTCGCGCTTGTGGCGCTTACTGCGGTACATGGCGAGGTCGGCGTCACGGATGAGTCCTTCGGGCGCATCGCTGCCGCGCCCCGTATAGGCGATTCCGATGCTGGCGCGCACCTTCAGCTCCAACCCCGTGAGCGAGAACGGCCTGGTCAGCGCGGCGTCAAAGCGGGCAGCGATGGCGTCGGCCTGGCTTGCGTCGTCGAGCTCCTCGCAGAGAACCACGAACTCGTCCCCGGACAGGCGCGCCAGGCTGTCGCCGGGCCTCAGCACCTCGGTCAGGCGTTGCCCCACCGCCACCAGCAGCTCGTCCCCGACCTGGTGCCCGTAGGTGTCGTTGACGGCTTTGAAGTGATCGAGATCAACGAAGAACAGCGCCGTCACCCCGCCGGACCGGCTGCCGCGTTGGAAGGCATGCTCGAGCCGCTGCATCAACAGCGTGCGGTTGGGCAGTCCGGTCAATCCGTCGTGGAGCGCCGCGTCGCGGGACTGGTCAGAGGAGTCCTGGAGGTCAGACCGGGCCTGGGCGTTGATGAGGTAGGCAGCGGCAACCTCGGCCAGGGTCTGCGCCGCTTCCGTCACTTCGCGGGAAAGCGGGCCAGGGACGTCGCGATACAGATCCAATGCGCCGAGCAGCAGGTCGCCGTGGCGCAGGGGGAAGGTGAAGACCGCGGTCAGCCCGATGGCCAGAGCTCGCGGCGAGAACTCAGGGAACCGTCGGTCGCCGGTCAGGTCGGGGGCAAAGACGGTTTCGCCGGTCAGGTAGGCCGTCAGGCATGGCCCCTCCCCGAGCTCGGTCTGAAGCCTTTCGAAACCGAGCGCGGAGGGATTGGACGCGGCCACGTAACGCGGATCCAGGCCGGGAGTGATAAGCGTGACGCCGGCCCCGGTGATGGGGAGGATCTCGACGATCCGCTTGACCAGATGATCGAGAATTCCCTGGATCGGGAAGTCGGTCACCATCGTCCGCGCGAACTCGCGCAGAACGACCGACAGCTCCTCCCTGACGTTGAGCTCTTCGGGCGGCCCCGGAACACTCCTCGACCTGAGCTTGCGCTCTCCCTTCGCCACGACCCACGCCTTTCCGCAACCCGACGCGTACGGAGAGACCAGTCCGCAGAGTGGCGACCGATCTCGCGTCCGCCCGAGCGTCCAAAGCCAGCTAGCCAGCGCCTGAGCCCCCGGTATGAGCGCCCAACGGCCCGCTTGAAGGTTCAATCCTACCTGAGGGGTCAGGCGTCCACAACCACGAGCCCCCTCAACCCCCCATGCTCCCGGTCCGGCGACCCGAGCCCACGACCAGCATTTGTATGAGTTTGGCATCAATTGCTCCCCTCTTGGGCTCCGGACGCCGATCACGCGCCCATGGTCGTCCCGCCCCGCTCGGTCGTCGAGACCGCGACCCCACTCGAGTCCCTGCTCGAGCTCACTCGCTCGGCCGGCGAGGACTCGCTGCCGGTCATCCTGTCGACCGTCGCCAAGACGATTCGCGTCGTGGCCGGCTTCCAAGCCGTGGTCATAAACCTCTACCGGCCGGCCTGGGACGATTATGAGGTCGTGCTCGTGCTCGGCTCGGAGGCGTGTCGGACCGCGCTGGACGGCACAACGGCACCCAGCGAGACCTGGGACCGCCTCTTTTCCTGCGCGCAGCAGGCCCTGCCCGGCGTCTTCTTCCTCGATGAGACCTCGACCTTCTGGGCCGACGTGAATGACGTCTTCGTCCCCGACATCCCGCCCAGCGGTGACCCCGACGCATGGCAGGCCGACGACGGGTTGATCGTCTTCCTGCGCGAGCCCAGCGGGACTCCGCTCGGCTTCCTGTCCCTGGACGAGCCGGTCAACCGTCGGCGTCCCACCGACGATCATCTTCGGCTCGTGCGCGCGATCTGCTCCCACGCCGAGCAGGCTCTGTGCGCGGCCAGGCGCAACGAGCGGGCAACCGAGAACGGCCGCATGCTCTCTCACCTGCTCGGCGCCTCGCCTGCCCTGTCGGCCTGCGCCACCGCGCAGACGCTGCTCGAGACCGCCTGCGACATGGTCGTTCCGCAGCTCGGGTTCGAGCGCATCGCCGCCTACGGGGGCGACGCCGACACCCTGGAGCTGGCGGCAACCCGAGGGTGGCCTTCCCCGGCACCGTTGCCCCCGACCCTCGACGTGGGCCGGATCGAGCAACTGCTCACGCCAGGACGCGAGCACGCCGGTTGCTGGCTGCTGGCCGCAGCAGAGCTGCTCGGCGTTCCCGCCGATCCGGACATGCCCCGCTCATTGAAGAACGGGCGCGGCCTGGCGGCCTGGAACGAGCACTGCCTCGTCATCCCCTGCCGCGGCGACAACGGCGGGCTGCGCGGACTGGTGGTGATCGAGGACCCTGCTGATCGCCTGCTGCCCACCGACGAGCGCCGCCGCGCCGTCCGGCTCCTGATCGATCAGGTTTCGGCGGCTCACGGCGGAATCGAGCATCGCGAGCAGCTCCACCACCTGGCCAGCCACGATCCGCTGACCGGCGTGCGCAATCGGCGCGGTCTGACCGACCTGCTCGGTCAGCACCGCGACGCCGCTCTGCTCGTCTGCGACCTCGATCACTTCAAGCGCGTCAATGACCGCTACGGCCACGAGGTCGGCGATCGGGTTCTGGCCCGCTTTGGCGCCCTCCTGCGCAAGCTCGCGCGCGAGCAGGACGTGCCGATGCGGCTTGGCGGGGAGGAGTTCGCCGTCCTGCTGCCCGACACCGACCGGGCGGGGGCGCTGATGGCCGCCGAACGTCTTCGCGCCGAGACCGCCCGCCAGATGCAGGACCTCATCCCGGAGGCGATCACGGTCTCGATCGGGGTTGCCACCAACACCCACTGCATCCTCGACGGCCAGCGTCTGCTCTCTCAGGCCGACCGTGGACTGTACGCGGCCAAGCGGGCCGGCCGCGATCGCACGGTTGAGGTCGCGACCGGGCTGACCGCCCCCGAAGTCGTCGTCACTCAGGTGGGAATCAGCGCCTCTTCGTCGGAGTAGATCTCGCCGCGCTCGGCCTTCGCGACCAGCGACGCGGGAGGCTCGAAGCGTTCGCCGTAGCGCTCGGCGAGCTCCCGGGCCCGGGCCACAAAGCCAGGCAGCCCGCTGTTGTTGGGGTGGCGGGCGGGATCGTTATAGCCGTTGATGTACTGGAGCACGCCACCGCTCCAACCCGGGAAGCCGATCCCGAAGATCGAGCCGATGTTGGCGTCGGCCACGGTCTCGATCACACCCTCGTCGAGGCACTTGACGGTCTCGAGCGCCTCGATCACGAGCATCCGCTCCTCGAGGTCCTTGAGCGACAGGGACGACGGATCGCCGACGGGCGGGAAGGCCTCGCGCAAACCCGGCCACAGGCGCGTGCGCTTGCCGTCCTCGTACTCGTAGAAGCCCTTGCCCTCCAGCCGGCCGGGACGGCCCTCCGCGAGCATCTTGTCGATCACCGCCTCGGACGGATGGCCGTCCCAAGGGCCGCCGTCATTCTGGGCGGCGTTCTTGGCCGCATCGCGGATCTTCTTCATCAGCTTCAGATTCAGCTCGTCGGAGAGCTGCAGCACCGGGGCCGGATAACCGGCCTGTGAGGAGGCCTGCTCGATCGTCGGCGCGGGCACGCCCTCGACCAGCATCGCGATGCCCTCGTTGATAAATGTCCCGATTACGCGGCTGGTGAAAAAGCCTCGGCTGTCGTTGACGACGATCGGTGTCTTCTTGATCAGCTTGGCCACGTCGAGCGCGCGGTTGAGCGTCTCCTCGCTCGTCTGCTCGCCCTTGATGATCTCCAACAGCGGCATCTTGTCCACAGGGCTGAAGAAGTGCAGGCCGATGAAGTCGGCCGGACGCGATACGCCCTCGGCCAGGCTGGTGATCGGCAGCGTCGAGGTGTTTGACCCGAGCAGAGCATCGGGGGCGAGGTGGGGTTCGATCTCGGCAAACACCTCGGCCTTGACCGAGGGATCATCGAACACCGCCTCGATAACCAACTCGGCGCCCGCCGCGGCGGCGGCGTCGGTGGTGGGGGTGATCCGCCTCAGCAGCTCATCGCCCTGTTCCTGCGTCGAGCGTCCGCGTTGCACCGCCTTGGCGACCAGCTTCTCGGAGTAGCCCTTGCCCTTGTCGGCCGCTGCCTGATCGACGTCCTTAAGCACAACCTCGAGCCCGGCCTTGGCGCACACGTAGGCGATCGCGGCGCCCATCATGCCGGCGCCCAGCACGACCACCTTGGTTGGCTTGAAGGGGTCGAAATCTATTCCCGCTCGTCCGCGCCCGCGGTCGCCGGTGGCGCGCTGGAGGTCGAAGAAAAAGGCCTGGATCATGTTCTTGGCCACCTGGCCTGTGACCAGGTCGACGAAGTAGCGACCCTCGATCTCCGATGCATTGTCGAAGTCGACCTGGGCTCCCTCCACGGCGGCCGACATGATGTGGTGCGGCGCCGGGTAATTGGCGCCCTTGATCTGCTTGCGCAGGTTGGCCGGAAAGGCGGGCAGGTTCTGAGCCAGCGACGGGCTGCTCGGAGTGCCGCCGGGGACCTTGTAACCCTCGACGTCCCACGGCTGCGCAACCGGATCCCCACCCGCCCTGGCCTCGATCCACTTCTTGGCCGCCGGGATCAGCTCCTCGCGCGAAGCGGCCAGCTCATCGACGATCCCGATCTCCTGGGCCTTTCCGGGCCGGACCCGCTGACCCTGGAGCAGCAGCGACATGAGGGCATTGACGATCCCGAGCATGCGCACCGTGCGGGTCACCCCGCCGGCCCCGGGAAGCAGACCGAGCTGAACCTCGGGAAACCCGAGCTGGATCCTGGGGTCGTCGACCACGATCCGGTGATGGCAGGCGAGCGCGATCTCCAGGCCGCCGCCTAGGGCCGAGCCGTTAATTGCGGCCACCACCGGCTTGCCGAGCGTTTCCAGGCGCCGCAGGACGGCCTTGCCGTCACGCACGAAGGTGGCGATCTCCTCCGCGTTCTCCTTGGTGGCCGACTTGAGATCGTTGAGGTCGCCGCCGGCGAAGAACGTCTTCTTGGCCGAGGTGATGATCACGCCCTTGATCTCGTCGCGCTCGGCTTCGAGACGATCCACGCTGGCCAGCATCGAGGCCGCGTAGGCCGCGTTCATGGTGTTGGCGGACTGGTTGGGGTCGTCGAGGGTGAGGATGACGACGCCGTCGTCGTCCCGCTCCCAGCGGATCGTGCTCTCGCTCATGTGCTCTCTCGTTTCTCTAAAGGCGGTTTGCGCGGGTGGCGGTCTAGACGCGCTCGACGACGGTGGCGATGCCCATGCCGCCGCCGACGCACAGCGTGGCCAAGCCGTAGCGCTTGTCCTGACGCTCGAGCTCATCGACCAGGGTGCCAAGGATCATCGCCCCCGTCGCGCCCAGCGGATGACCCATCGCGATCGCGCCGCCGTTGACATTGACCTTGTCGATGTCCAGGTCCATGTCGCGGACGAAGCGCAGCACGACGGCGGCAAAGGCCTCGTTGATCTCCACGAGGTCCAGGTCATCCACGGTGAGCCCGGCCTTGGCCAGCGCCTTGCGGCTGGCCGGCGCGGGTCCGGTCAGCATGATCGTGGGGTCTGAACCTGAGACGGCGGTGGCGAGGATCTTGGCCCGCGCACGGAGACCGAGCTCGGCCCCGGTCTCCTCGTTGCCGATGGCGACCAGCGACGCGCCGTCCACGATCCCCGAGGAGTTGCCCGGCGTGTGGACATGGTTGATCTTCTCCACCCAGTGGTACTTCTGGAGCGCGACGGCGTCAAAGCCGCCCATCTCGCCCATCATCTGGAAGGAGGGCTTCAGGCCTCCGAGCGTCTCCACCGTGGTACCGGGGCGGATGAACTCGTCGTGGTCGAGGACGACATGGTCATTGAGGTCAAGCACCGGGATGACCGACTTGGAGAACCGACCCTCCTGCTGGGCTGTCGCCGCCCGGTCCTGCGAGCGCGCGGCGTAGGCGTCGACGTCATCGCGGCTGAACTCCTCGACCGTGGCGATCAGGTCGGCGCCGATGCCTTGGGGAACGAACGAGGTGTCGTAGTTGGTCTCGGGGTCCATCGCCCAGGCGCCACCGTCGGAGCCCATCGGCACCCGCGACATCGACTCAACGCCACCGGCCAGAACGAGGTCCTCCCAGCCCGAGGCGACCTTCTGGGCGGCGATGTTGACCGCCTCCAGGCCCGAGGCGCAGAAGCGGTTGAGCTGCACGCCCGAGACCGTGTCGGGCAGCCCGGCTTTGATGGCGGCGGTCTTGGCTATGTCGGCGCCCTGGTCGCCGATCGGGGACACGCAACCTAGGACGACATCGTCGACTCGATGGGGATCGAAATCCGGGTTACGGCTGAGCATCTCGTGCATCAGCCCGACCACCAAGTCGACGGGCTTGGTGGTGTGGAGCGATCCGTTTACCTTGCCCTTCCCCCGCGGCGTGCGGATCGCGTCGAAGACAAGCGGTTCAGTGGCTGGCATGGAGTGCTCCTTGCGTATTGACGCACACAATGTTCGGAAATCCTGACGTAGATACTAGCGCCGAGCGTTGGTGGGCGTGGTACCGGAATTCCCGGCCGCCTAAGCTTGGGCGGCGGTGACTGCGGCAGATCCCCCCAGCGACAGATCCCTGGCGGGGCGTACGGCGTGGGCGCGCAACCTCGAAGCGCCGTTGCGCGACTTTCTGCGCACCGAGTCCGGCAGTGCGGTCATCCTCCTGGCCGGGGCCCTGCTCGCCGTGGCCTGGATCAACATCGACGCTGCCTCCTACGGCAACGTCTGGAGCACCCCGCTGTCGATCCGGATCGGCGGCTCGGGTATCACCCAGAACCTGCGCCAATGGGTCAACGACGGGCTGATGACCCTGTTCTTCCTCGTCGTCGGGCTCGAGGCCCGGCGTGAGTTCGACCTCGGCGAGCTCCGAGACCGCCGCCGCCTCGCCCTGCCGATGCTGGCCGGGCTCGGGGGCATGCTCGTCCCGGTAGGGGTGTTTCTGCTCATCAATGGCTCCGACGGCGCCGCCGGGGGCTGGGGGGCAGCGATGTCAACCGACACCGCGTTCGCGCTCGGCATGCTCGCCTTCGTCGGCCGGCGCTTTCCGGAGAACCTGCGCGCCTTCATCCTCACCGTGGCCGTGGTCGACGACCTCGTCGCCCTGGCGGTGATCGCGATCGTGTTCACCACCTCGCTGGACCTTGTGGCGCTGGCCGTGGCGCTGGCCGTATTCGGGGTCATCCTGGCCGTGCGCGCGCGCCGGATCACCAATGGTGGTATCTACGCGGTCCTGGGCGTTGCCGCCTGGGTGGCGACCCAGAAATCGGGCGTCGACCCGATCGTCGTTGGCCTGGCCGTGGGCCTGCTCACGATCGCCTACCCAGCCCCGCGCGCGGACCTCGAACGCGCCACTGACCTGTTTCGGGTCTTCCGCGAGCAGCCGACCTCAGAGTTCGCGCAATCGGCGCAGGCGGGGTTGCGTTCTGCGATCTCGCCCAACGAGCGCCTGCAGCAGCTCTACCACCCGTTCACGAGCTACTTCATCGTTCCGCTGTTCGCACTCGCCAACGCGGGCGTGGTGATCAGCGCCGGCTTTCTCGCCCACGCCTACACGTCGCCAATCACCCTGGGCATCATGGCCGCCTACCTGATCGGCAAGCCGCTCGGCATCTCCGGTGCCGCCGGCCTGGTCACCCGGCTCACGCGCGGGCGTGTCCGACCCCCGGTTGGTTGGGGCTCGGTGCTCGGCGGGGCAGCCATCGCCGGCATTGGCTTCACGGTGTCGCTGCTGATCGCCAGCCTCGCTTTCCACGGCCAAGCGCTGGCCGAGGCCAAGGTGGGAGTGCTCAGCACGCTGCTCGCCGCACCTGTTCTGAGCGCGGTCGTGCTCCGGCTGACCCGCAAGCTCCCGCGCGACAGGCGGCTGCGGGCCCTCGTCGGCAGCTCAGAGCTCATCGTCGACCTCGCCGTCCCCGTCGATCCCGAGCGCGATCACATCCGCGGCCCCGAGGACGCTGCCGTCACCCTGCTCGAGTACGGGGATCTCGAATGCCCGTACTGCGGTCAGGCCGAGACCGTGATCCGCGAGCTGCTGCGCGACTTCGGCGATCTGCGCTACGTGTGGCGTCACCTGCCCCTCAACGATGTCCATCCCCAGGCCCAGATCGCTGCCGAGGCGGCCGAGGCCGCGGCCGCCCAAGGCCGCTTCTGGGAAATGCACGACGCGCTCCTGGCTCATCAGGACCGCCTCAAGGTTCGGGACCTGGTCGCCGAGGCCGACAACCTGGGGCTCGACGTGGAGCAGTTCCGCGAGCACCTGCGCAAGCGCAAAGGGCTGGCGCGCATCGCCGAGGACGTTGAGTCGGCCGATCTCAGCGGCGTGTCGGGTACCCCGAGCTTCTTCATCAACGGCCACCGGCACCAGGGCGCTTACGACATCGCGACCCTGTCCCAGGCCGTGCGGCTGGCCCGCGCCCGGTCCGTGGTCAGCGCGTAGCGCACGCCGCGGGACTCGCTCGGGCGAAGCCGACCCGAGCACTGATGGAGCTCTTCACCAGTTCCTAAAGGGCTCTTCGCCGCCGGCTGCACAGTTACCGGTATGAACCCCAAGCGCCTTATTCCCATCTTGGTGACCGCCGCCTGTGCGCTCGGCGCGACACCGGCCGCCGCGGCGGCCAGCACGGTCCAGCAGGCCTCCAGTCAGAACTGGTCCGGGTACGTGGTCGGCAGCTCAACCAGCAACCAGAACTTCTCCAGCGTGTCCGGAAGCTGGGTGCAGCCGACGGCAACCTGCACCTCCTCCGGCGGGCATTCCGCTTTCTGGGTCGGGCTGGGCGGTTCCGGCACGGCCCAGGCCCTCGAGCAGGCCGGGACCGAGGCTGACTGCACAAGCGGCGGCCAGGCCAGCTACTTCGCGTGGTATGAACTCGTCCCCGCCGCGCCGGTCAAGATAGCGCTCGCCGTGCACCCGGGTGACCACATCTCAAGCACGGTCAAGGTCAGCGGTACCTCGGTACGGGTCCAGCTCACCGACGCGACAACCGGCCAGTCGGTGAACAAGACCCTGTACATGGCCTCGCCTGACACCTCCAGCGCCGAGTGGATCGCCGAGGCTCCGTCGGCCTGTGATCAGACCGCGACCAACTGCCAGCCCCTGGCCCTGACCAACTTCGGCACGGTCAAGTTCACCAACGCGCGGGCCACCACCACCGGCGGCCACACCGGCACCGTCTCAGACTCCAGCTGGAGCGCGGCGGCCGTCACGCTCACCAGCTCGGCGGCCGGCTACGGGCCCGCCGGCATCTCCTACAGCCCGTCGGGCAGCTCGGCGGGAGCGACCCCCAGCGGCCTGTCAAGTGACGGCTCGTCGTTCTCGGTCGCCTACACCGCCAACTCGGCGCCAGCCACCTCGGGCGCCGGCGCAGGCACCGGGGCGGGCTCGGCGTCCAGCAGCTCTGGCGGCGGCTACGGTGGCGGCGGCTACGGCGGCGGCTACGGCTACGGCTACGGTGGCTACGGCTACGGCTACGGCGGGAATCCGGGCCCCGCCGCCCCCGCGGGCGGCTACGGCTACGGCGGGTATCCGGGTCCCGCCGCCGGTGGCTACGGCTACGCGTACATCGCCCCCGGCTCCGCCTACTGATCGGCGGCTCGGGTCCGCCCCAGCTCCCGCGCAACGGCGTCGAGCACGGTCTGGCGCTGACGACTTGACAGCTCGTAGAGCTCGACGGCCGCCAGCGCGGCCGGGTCGGCCCCGGTGATCCGGTCGATCACGTCGGCGGCGTGCAGCTGCCGGTAGCCCTCCCAGGGCTCGGCCACGTGCACCTGGGCCCCGGCTCCGTCCTCGGCGCCGGGGTCGGCTGCCTCTGCGACCAGATCCGCCTCGGTGGAGATGTGTGGAGGAGCGGGTTCGGGAGGTGGCGGCGGTGGCGTGGGTGGCGGCCCCGGGGTCGGTGGACCCGGCGCAGGGGACGGGGGCTCAGGGC
>JBAVWI010000004.1:0-30432 GCA_049697735.1 Solirubrobacteraceae bacterium | reverse complement strand
GGCCGGCTGCGGGGAGGCGGATATGGGCGTCCGCCGTTGACAGACCGGGTTCTGCGGGCAGCCGTATGAGCCGGAGGACGCCTAAGCCGGAGCGGTGTTCGCGCTATCGAGCTCTCTGACCAGCTGCCCGATCCGCTGCTCAATGTCATCACGGATCGCCCGGACCTGTTGGATCGGTAGGCCCTTCGGATCTGGGAGGTCCCAGTCGATGTACCGCTTGCCCGGAATGTAGGGGCACTCATCCCCGCAGCCCATGGTGACCAGCACATCGGCCCAATCCGCCAGCTCGCCGGTGAGCAGTTGCGGCTTGCGATCAGACAGGTCGATGCCGAGCTCGGCCATGATCTGCACGACCTCGGGGTGCACGCGGTCGGCTGGGGTCGTGCCCGCCGATCGGGCGTCGTGCGCGCCGCCGGCAGCGCGCTCGAAGAGAGCCTGGCTCATCTGCGAGCGCCCGGCGTTATGAAGGCAGACGAACAGGACTCGCATCGTCGTGTGGTCTCTCGGTCGGGACGGAGGAGTGGGGCAATACAGCTGCGGCGGCGTCCTCTGCCGTGACGCCGGGGTAGAGGATCTTGAGCACGCCGACCGCGACAGCACCCCCGAGCGCCTGCGCGACCACGTATCCAGGCGCTGACGCCGGGGCTATGCCGGCGAAGGTGTCAGAGAACATCCGGCCGACACTGATCGCCGGGTTGGCGAAGCTCGTCGAGCTGGTGAAGAAGTACGCGGCCCCGATGTATGCACCAACCGCGGCTGGCGCTGAGGCGCTGCGTCGAGTCCGCGCGAGCGAGAAGATCACCAGCACCAGACCGAGCGTCGCGATGACCTCGGCGAAGAGATGCGCGGTCGTGGCGCGGTGCTTGGTCGAGATGCTCACCGCCGCCTCGGCGAACATCATGTTGGCCGCGATCGCACCGATGATGCAGCCGGTGACCTGAGTCGGCACGTAAGCCAGCGCGTCGCGCCAGCCCAGACCGCCGAAGCCGGCGTCGACAAGAGAGACAACAGGGTTGAAGTGTCCTCCGGACACGGGTCCGAACATGAGGATGATCGCGTACAGCCCCGCTGCGGTTGCGGCGGCGTTCTCAAACAGCTCCAGCCCGACGTCCCCGGGAGATAGCCGCTGGGCGGCGATTCCGGAGCCGACCACCACCGCGGCCAGGAACGCCGAGCCCAACAGCTCGGCGAGCAGACGCCGACGGAGATCCGCGGTCATTGGAGATCCGCGGTCATTGGAGATCCGCGGTCATTGGAGACCCGCGGTCATTGGTGCCGCCAATGGCCAACTGGACCCTCCACCTCAGTGGTGCTTAGGCGCCGGCGCACGCGCGAAACCCTATCCATTGACAAACGTGACTTCAATCGATATTTGTATATCGATGTTGGTCGATATGGAGCTCACACCGAAGACCAAGCGTCCCGCCGGCGAGCCGTGCTGCCAGCCGGTGGTCTATCCCGACGTCGAGCGCGAGCAGGCGCAGGAGATGGCGAACATTGCCAAAGCCCTCGGCGATCCGGTCCGCCTGCAACTCGTCGATGTGCTGAGAAGGCACGCGGGCAAAGTGTGCGTATGCGAGCTGGTTCCGCTGTTCGATCTCTCGCAGCCAACCGTCTCTCACCACCTCAAGGTGCTCCGCGACGCCGGGATCGTCGGCTCAGAGCGTCAGGGTCTGTGGGCCTATTACTACGTCATTCCCGACGTCCTCAAGGAGCTATCCGGATGGCTGAGATGAGCACCGACATTCGCGAGACAGTCCGCCAGCGCTACGCCGAGGCGGCCAGGGCGGCCGCGGCCGGCGCCTATGACCAAGCGCATGCGCTGGAATCCGAATCAGGCTGCTGCGACCCCAGAGCAGCCACCAGCAGCCCGGCGGATGAGACCGGCGTCTTCGGCGCCTCCCTGTATGACGAGGCCAGCCGGGAGGAGGTTCCCGAGGCAGCCGTCGATGCCTCACTGGGCTGCGGAGTACCGACCGCGGTCGCCGAACTGCGCGACGGCGAGATCGTGCTCGATCTCGGCTCCGGCGCCGGCGCTGACGTGCTCATCTCAGCCCGGCGCGTCGCGCCGAGCGGCCGAGCGATCGGCCTGGACATGACCGACGAGATGCTCGAGCTGGCCCGAGCCAATGCCGTCCAGGCAGGCGTGGAGAACGTCGAGTTCGTCAAGGGCTATCTCGAGGACATGCCGCTCGCCGACGAGAGCGTGGACGTGGTGATCTCCAACTGCGTGATCAACCTCTCCGGCGACAAGCCCAAGACGATCAGCGAGGCCAGCCGCGTCCTGCGCCCCGGGGGCCGCTTCGCGATCTCTGACGTGATCGCCGACGCCGACATGGACGAGGCCACCAAGGCAGACATGGCCGCCTGGACAGGCTGCGTAGCCGGAGCGCTCACCGAAGCCGAGTTCCGAGACGTGCTCGAGGCGGCCGGCTTCGAGGACATTGAGATCAACCGGACCCACCAGGTCCATGCCCACGCGTCCTCGGCGATCATCCGCGCTCGCAAACCTTCCTCGTGCTGCCCGCCCAAGGCACAGGCGAGTTGCTGCGAACCAGCCGCCAAGGATGCCTGCTGCGGGAGCGCACAGCACTCCGCCGGCACCTGTGGCTGCCAAGCGGGCGTCGCCAGGACCTAGACGGCTTGTCGGCGCGCGGCAGCCAGTCCTAGGCAACCGTCGCGACGGCTTCAGAGCGCCTGCCCGGCGGACCCTCGGCGAAGCTGAGTGCCTCCAGCAGCGCGTCGACGACGGTCGCGTCGAACTGGGTACCACGATGGCGCAGGAGCTCATCTCGGACGGATTGCGCCGGCATCGCGGCGCGGTACGGACGGTCGCTGGTCATCGCCTCGTAAGCATCGGCGACTGAGAGGATTCGCGCCTCGAGCGGGACCGCGTCACCGCTGAGCCGCAGCGGGTACCCCGTTCCATCAGGCCGTTCGTGATGAGCGAGCACCCAGCCGGCCAGGTCGGGCAAGCTTGCGCTGTCCAGAATCTGAGCTCCGATTTCGGGGTGACGTTGCATCTGCTGCCACTCAACCGGGGTCAATGGACCGGGCTTGAGCAGGATGTGGTCCGGTACGCCGATCTTGCCCAGGTCGTGGACCATGCCTGCGAGACGGATCCGCTCCTTGTGCTCGGCATCGCAACCAAGCTCGTCGGCGATCGTCGCGGCGTAACGCGCAACCGTCTGAGAATGAGCGCTGGTGGAGAGATCGCGCAGGTCCAGCGCTTCGCTGAGCAGGATCACGGCGTCGAGGTGACTCGACCTCTCATCGGCCCTGAGCGGATCTGCCGGGCTGTCCTCGCTCTTGGGACCGTAGACGACGACCTGGTCGCGCCCGCGATGCTTGGCGTGATAGAGCGCGCGATCGGCAGCTTGAGACAAGGACCGCGATGAATCCCCGTGAGCCGGGAACGTCGCGATCCCGGTGCTGATCGTCACGTCGTGGCGGCCGAGCTCCGGGTCTCGGCGAACGGCCTCATGGATGCGGTAGGCAAGCTTCGTCGCCGCTTGCTGATCGCAGTCTGAAGCGATGATCGCGAACTCGTCGCCACCCAGGCGAGCCCCCGCCGGCTCGACCGTCTCTGCGCAGAGTTGCGCAACTCGACGAAGTACCGCATCTCCGGCAAGATGCCCGTAGCGGTCATTGACTAGCTTGAGGCGGTCCAAGTCGAAGACCACCAGACTGAGCCGCCTGCACCCGCTGCGCGCACTGGCGAGCGCCAGCTCGATGTTCTCGTCAAAGCCACGGCGATTGTCCAGCCCGGTCAGGGGATCGGTCCGCGACTGACGCGAGAGGCGCTGGATGCGCGCGCGCAGCGCGCCGATCAGCCAGCCGCTCACCACGGACGTGCCGAGCAATAGCAGCCACTGGTCAGCGCCACCGTGTACGACCATGAGCGCCAAGGCATACCCCGCGGCGACACCCGCCATGTGCAACGTCACGGCTCGAGGCCCAAGGAAGTAGAAGGCCTGCAAGGCCACCCAGACATAGAACAGGCTGTACCCGCTGGCCGGCTGACCGCTGGCTATCACCACCAAGGTGATCAACACCGTCCCCAGTCCCAACCCTGCGGACATGACTCGCGCGGGAAGCGCGGCGGCGCGCCAGCACAGGGTGAGTCCGACGCACACGGCGATGAGCCCGATCACCGCGACAGCCACAGAGTGGTAGTGCTGGGAGGAGGCAAGTGGAATTGTCACCAGGGACAGGATTCCCCCTGCCAGGTACAGCGCTCCAAGTGAGCGGCAACTCACCGCCTCGTCGCTGGCCAACTCGACCGCCAGTTCGATCCGGCTGAAGATCCCGGAGCGGCGCCGACGACCGACCGTCCCCAGGCCCGCCTTTGTAAAAACCATGTTGACTGACTATCGACGTCCTGGGACCTTGCTTGAGCCATCACCTGTGACGATGGACTCCGCCGTAGGGGAGCCCCTCTCAAGTAGCAGTCACAGGGGCCGATAGACGTCGTGGAGGCCGCATGACGCGGTTTTCGTATGAGCGGCGATCCGCTCTAGGGGTAGGTGCCTATGACACGAGGTCCGTCAGCCGCGAAATGGGCTGTGCGCGGGAGCGTGGTGGGCGTACTCCTGGTGCTGTGCTTTCTAGCCGGCTTCTCGATCCTGACTCAGACGCGTACTGTGGCGAGCTCGCAGCGCGCTGATAACGCCCATGCGCTGAGCACCGTCTACCAGGACGCCCGCTACTGGGTTGGCCAGGAGCAATCAATTGAGCACAGTCGCGTTGGCCTATCACCCTCAGTGCTGGGAGCTCGCGACAGTGCCGAGGACAACGTCAGTGCGGATTTGCAGCGTATGCTGCGCGCCGATCCATCCGCGACGACTCGGAGCGTCGTCCGTCAGCTGGAGAGCCTGGCTGCTGCCTATGACCTGGCCGGCGGACGATTGGCCAAAAGAGTGCAGGCCGGGGACCGAGTGGCGGCGGCCCGTTTTGTCCAAGCGGTTGTCGACCCGCTGTTTAGTCAGATGCAGGCAATTGTCTACAGGAACGCCGGCATCGCGTCGAGGCAGGCCCGCGCCCAGAGCGCGACACTGCGCGCAAGCCAGGCCAGCGCGACAACAGCCCTCGTGATCGCGTTCGGCCTCGGCGTGACACTGGTGCTCGGGTTCGGACTGGTCATCGCCCAATTTCGCCGTCAGTTCGACGCGGCAACTCAAGCCCAGGTCAACCGTCTGGCCGAGGCCGCGATCACCGATCCCCTGACTGGCCTGCGCAACCATCGCGCCTTTCACGAGCAGCTAAAACGCAGCCTTGGCCAGGGCTCTCGCCCGGGCGCTCCCGTGTCCCTGATCATGCTTGACATGGACAACCTCAAAGCCGTCAATGACAACCTTGGCCACCACGAAGGGGACGAGCGACTCAAGCGGCTGGCCGACGCGATCCGCGTCGCTGGGCGAGGCACGGAGGGTGCCTACCGCGTCGGCGGGGATGAGTTCGCCGTTGTCCTCGAAGGAATCCACGCCTGGAACGCGCTCGAATTCACCCAACGTGTCAACGCCAACCTGGCCGCTGACACGTCAAACGCGCCCGTGCGTGTCTCAGCCGGACTGTCGGAGGTGCTCACGGGTTCGGACAAGGACCGGCTGATCCGCGAGGCGGGGCTGGCCCTGGTGGCCGCCAAGCGCTCCGGCCACGCCGCGGCGATCTACACCCCCGAAATGGAACCTCAGGTCGCAGGGGTGCAAGCCGCGGATGCGCGTCACACCCGAACCCTGGCCAGCGCGCTCGCGCTCGCAGTTGACGCCAAGGATTCCTACACCCGCAGCCACAGCCAGACCGTGTCCGAACTCAGTGCAGTAATCGCCACCGAGCTTGGATTCGCCCCTGCGCACATCGAGAAGATGCGGATTGCCGGACTGCTGCACGACGTCGGGAAGATCGGCATTCCCGACGCGGTCCTCAACAAGCCCGCCAAGCTGACCGAAGTTGAGTACGAGCTGATGAAGACCCACGCAGTCCTGGGCTACAACATCGTGCTGGCTGCAGACATGCCCGTCGAGGCAACCTGGATCCGGCACCACCATTCCCGTTGGGACGGACTCGGCTACCCGGACAAGATCAGTGGCGAAGACATCCCGCTCGAATCCCGGATCATCTTCGTCGCGGACGCATTCGAGGCGATGACCTCCGACCGGCCTTACCGCAAAGCCCCCGGCCAGCAGTTCGCGATCGACGAACTGCAACGCAATGCCGGAACCCAGTTTGACCCCCGCGTGGTCGGCGCAATATGCCGCATGCTTGACCGGCCAGCCGAACCCGAAAGCACCGAGCCCACCCCACAGCGAGACCGGCACGTTGCCCTGGTGTAAGGGACGCCCAGATTCAAGCGGGTGCTGTCGCAAGTCGATGCATCTGTGATGCGAGAAGCTTCCGAAGGCCGCGTCTCCTGGCTGTGTGCCACCCAAGCTGACCGCGAGCGAGTTGTCGACATGGAGCAACGCCTCAAGCCGCTGCGCGCTTGGTCGTTCGGCGTGCTGGCCACGGGGCTGGTGATCTGCGGGCCATGGGTGGGGTGGTGGACGCTGATTCCCCTTGCCGGCGCGGGCATCGTGTTCGTACTAACTGACCGTGGGCTGGCGACCTCCGCGCATCCCGAGTATCGACTGGCGGTGGCGTGGCTGAGCTCTGAGCTGGCCATTGCCGTGAGCGTCGCGCTCACGGGCGGTCCGCGCAGTCCAGCCGTCGCGTGGCTGGTGCTCCCTGTGGTCACGCTCGCAGCGCGCTTTGACGTGCGTGGCGTGATCGCCGGCAGCGTCGTCGCCGGCGGTTTGATCCTGGCCAGCTCGCTGGGCGTGGATCCCGCCTCGGTCCTCGCCAGCCCCCAGCAGGTCGTATTCCGGCTCGCTCTCCTGGGGGCGGTCGCGCTGCTTTCGCTGGCCCTGATGCGATCCGACGTGGCGCACCGCAGCGCGTCAGTGATCGATCCCCTCACCAGCATGCTCAACCGAAACGCGCTCGGAGTCCGCGTCGACGAACTGCGTCACCAAGCTCTCGTTGCCCACCAGCCGATCGGTCTCATCGTCTGCGATATCGACCACTTCAAGGCCGTCAACGATGCCCACGGGCATGCCGTCGGTGACGCTGTCCTGCGCGGCGTCGCCTACACCCTGCGCAAGCGACTACGCGCGTTTGATCTTGCCTATCGGCTCGGCGGCGAGGAGTTCCTGGTCCTCCTGCCGGGTGCTGACGCTCGCCAGTCAGCCATCCTGGCCGAGAGCCTGCGCGAGACGATCCTCGCCGAGCGCCATGAAGGCCTGTCGGTGACGATGTCCTTCGGAGTCAGCGCCAGCCCACCCAGCTCGTTTGATTATGAGCGTGTCTTCGAAGTCGCCGACCAGGCGCTCTACGCCGCCAAGGGCGCCGGACGCAACCGTGTCCGCGTCGGGGGCGAAATCGACCTCGGCTTGCCGCTGCTCGAGTCGCCTCCAACCGGTCAGCCCGAGGCCATTCTGCACAGCTAGCTCGCTCGCGAGAACCGGGCGCTAGCGTTGACGGCGTGAGCCGGAGTCCTCGTCAGGTGTAGGTTCGGCGAACGACCGAAAACGAGCAGTCATCGCAGCGTCGGGCCCCTCCTCCTCGTCGGGCTCGGCGTCATCGCTGGACTCGGGTTCATCGGTCTCGCTGGGGTGAGACGCGTTGGCCTGCTCGACCACGCTGTCGAGGAAGTGGCGAAGCTTCTCCTCCTGGCCGTCGACGACGTCTTTGACCCGGACGATCCCCTTCTTGAGGGCAACCTCGCCCCACTCGCCGCCGCCGAGCAGCCGCACCGTTACAGCGAAGCTCTCCTTCCAGCCCGATGGCGCCTCGCCGTCAACGGCCACGCTTAGCGTGGCAGCTTTGACTTCGGCAGTTGACCAGTCAAGCCGAGGCGGCGCCATGGCGTCTCTTTACCCACGAAGGTCAGGATTCAGCCATCGGCCGCGGCAACGGCCGTGATTGAATCCCGCCGATGAGCGACTCAATGCACGCCGAGACGATCCGGATCGCAGGTCACGGCGGCGATGAGATCGAGGCCTATCTGGCCCGGCCCACTGACGACGGGCGCCGTGGCGGGGTGGTGGTAATCCACCACATGCCGGGCTACGACCGGTCCACGAAGGAGATCACGCGCCGCTTCGCGGAGCTTGGTTACGACGCGATCTGCCCCAATCTCTACTGGCGCGAGGCGCCGGGCGCTGCCCCCGACGATGCCGCCGCCACCGCGCGCGCCCAGGGCGGTGTCCCCGACGAGCGGCTGATCGGTGACGTGGCCGGGGCGGCCGAGCATGTGCGCGGGCTGGACAGCTCAAACGGTAAGGTCGGCGTGATCGGCTACTGCTCAGGCGGCCGGCAATCGGTGCTCGCAGCGTGCAACCTCGACCTCCAAGCCGCCGTTGACTGCTACGGCGCCTTTGTCGTCGGCATCCCGCCGGAGGGGTTCCCCCTCCAGGTGACCAACTTGGTCGATCAACTCCCCGCGCTGCGCCCGCCGCTGCTCGGCCTGTTCGGCAACGAGGACTCGTATCCGAGCCCTGAGCAGGTCAACGAGCTCGACGAGATCCTCACCGCCAACGACAAGCCGCATGAGTTCCACCGTTATGACGACGCGGGCCACGCTTTCTTCTCTGTCGACCGCCCCTCCTACCGTGTCGCCGCGGCCAACGACGGCTGGGAGCGAATCGCAGCGTTCTACGAGACTCACCTGGGAGGCTGAGATGTGCACCTACGCGACGGTCAAGACACCACTGGAGGGCAGCGCCAAGGGCCCAGGCAGCAGTTGGTTTCACGTCACCGACGGGACTGTCTACTTCGACCACCCGGTACACGCGATGGCTGAGCACACGCTGAACATCGACTTCGCCGACCCCGCCCGCGGGCCGTCGGCCCGGGTGGCCGTCGAGCTCAGTGCCGGCTCGGCGCGCGAGCTGGTGACCGCGATCCAGGCCGCCCTGGATTCCGCCCCCGCCGAGCTCGCCTCCTGAGGCCCATCCTGAGCGGCGAGCGCCGAGGGCGCTGAGCAGGAGAAATCACTGCTTGGGCGGCAGCGAGCGTGCGTGCTCGACGCCGCGAGCCACCCAGCGCTCCAGCTGGCGCTTGGTTTTGACGCCCTCGGGAGCGACGCGCAGCCAGCCGCTCATCGCCTTGCCGCGCATCACGAACGGCGCCGCGTGCGGCTTGGCGGTCAGAGCCTCGGTCTGGCCCGGATCGATGCGCAGCAGCAGGCCGCCCTGACCGCTGGCGGCGACCGACATGTTGCCGTTGATCAAGAAGGCCAGTCCGCCGAACATCTTCACCTCGGTCAGGCCCGGCTCAATCGAGACCAGCTCGCGGATCCGCTCGGCCAAGTGCTCGTCGTAGGCCATACGACGATTATCGGCGATCCGCAGCACGGTCAGGTAACTCTTGACTCAGCGGCGACGGGCGACTAGCGGCTCGAGCCGGGCTATGACGTCGAAGTAGCGCGTCGGCATCAGCCGGGCCAGGGCATCGAACGCGTAGGCGTCGGGTCCGACCAGGATCCGGCTCTTGCCGGCCTTGGTCCCCTCGTGGATGATCCTGGCCGCCCGATCGGGAGTGGTCACGGCAATGGCCTCAAATTCCCGCGCCGCTTCCTCGTGAGAGACGTTCGGCCGGGTCGGATGGCTGTGGTAGCGGGCACTGCGGGCGATGTTGGTCTTGACCCCGCCAGGATGGACGGTGACAGCCCGGACCCCGGTGCCGCGCAATTCCTGGCGCAGCGAGTCGGTGAAGCCGCGGACCGCGAACTTCGAGGCGCAGTAGGCGCTCTGCATGGGCATGCCGAGAAGACCGAACACGCTGGAGGTGTTCACGATCACGCCCGAGTCCTGTCTGAGCAGGATGGGCAGGAACGCCCGGACGCCGTTGATCACGCCCTGGAGGTTGACTTCCAGGACCCACTCGTCGTCCTCGACCGAGGCCTCGGCGACGCTCTGCGAGGTGGCGACGCCGGCGTTGTTGAAGACCATGCCGATCGGCGCCGGCGCCCACTCGGCGACCTCGGCCGCGAACGCCATCTGGGACTGGCGGTCGCGGACATCCAACTTGCGGGCGAGAACCGGCCCAGCGATCAGATCCGCCGTCGCCCCCAGGCCGGCCTCGTCCTGATCGACGATCGCCACCGGGCAGCCGTGCGCGGCCAGGCGCTGGGCGGTCGCGCGGCCGATGCCCGAGGCGGCACCGGAGACGTAGGCGGTGCGGCCATCGACGGAAACTCGCGGCTTGCGCATGGTGTCTCCTTTCAGGCCGGCGCCACCGTCGGTGACGGGGCCGAGCGGCGGACGTGGGTGGTCCAATCGGAAGGGTCAAAGCGGCGCAGGCGCCGCTGATAGGCCCGGACGCTACCCGGCCAGAGGCTGGAGTTGCGTCCCGTGGTGTCCGTGTACCAGCTCAGGCAACCGCCGGCCGTCCAGACGCTGCCGTCCGAGCCTCGGTCGACGTCGGCGACAAAGCGCTGCTGGCGCTCGAGCGTCGGCTCGAGGGTCTGCACGCCACGGGTGCGGCGGTGGGCCAGCGCTTGGCGGAGGTGAGCGATCTGAGCCTCGATCATGAGCAGCACCGAGTTGTGGCCCAGCCCGGTGTTGGGTCCGAGCAGAAAAAACAGGTTGGGAAACCCGCTCACCGCGAGGCCGAGGTGGGCCTGGGGACTGCCCTGCCAGGTCTCGGCCAGCGTCTTCCCGCTGCGCCCACGGATTCGGTGACTGATCGGTGGGTCGGTGACGTGAAAGCCGGTCCCGAAGATGATCGTGTCCGCGGCGTGCTCATGGCCGTCGGCGTCGACGATGCCGTTGGCGGTGACCTCACTGATGCCAGTCGTTACGACCTCGACATTGTCCGCACATAGCGCTGGGTACCAGGTGTTGGAGCCGAGAATCCGCTTGCAGCCCAGGCGGTAGTCGGGCGTCAGCTTCTCGCGCAGGACAGGGTCGCTGACCTGGCTGGCGATGTGCCGACGTGCCCGGCGCTCGGCCACGCGCATCACCGCGGGGTGGCGAAATCCGAAGTGAAAGGACTCCAGCAGGGAGAACACGGCCCGGCGAGCCAGGCCCAGCAGGCGCGGATTGCGGGCGAAGCGGGCCCGCCAGTCCTCGGGGACGCTTGGATTCTCGCGCGGGAGAACCCACGGTGGCGTGCGCTGGAACACGTGCAGGCCCGCCACTTCGGGCTGGATCTCGGGCACGAACTGGATCGCGGAGGCGCCGGTGCCGACAACGGCGACCTGGCGGCCGCGCAGATTGTGGTCGTGATCCCAGCGAGCGGAGTGAAACACGCGCCCGCGAAAGTTCTCGAGGCCTTTGAGCGGAGGAATCGCCGGGTCGGCGAGCGCGCCGGTGGCGGAGAGGAGGATCTCGGCGGTCAGATCACCGCCCGTGGTCTCGATCGCCCACAGCTGGCGGTCCTCGTCCCACTCGGCGGCGGTCACCTCGTGGCCGTAGCGGAAGTGGCTGTCGAGCTCGTGGCGATGGGCCACGTCCTGCATGTAGGACCAGATCTCGGCCTGGCCGGCGAAGGCCCGCGTCCAGCCGGGGTTCTGCTCGTCGGTGAAGGAGTACAGGACACTCGGGATGTCGCAGGCGCAGCCGGGATAGCTGTTGTCACGCCAGGTGCCGCCGAGGTCGTCGGCCCGCTCGAGGACGACAAAGTCGTCCTGGCCGTCCTCCTTGAGCGCCATCGCCATGCCGAGGCCGGAAAGTCCCGCGCCGGCGATTGCCATCTCCACGTGGTCAGTGGCGAGCATCAGATCTCGTTCCTCTCTTCGGGTCCCGGGGCGTGCTGCGGTACGTCATCGTACCGAGAATGGTACGTTAGCATACCGCTAGCCGCGCGGCAACCGGGCTCGATCGCACTGCCACGGGGCCTGCGGGCCAGATTGGCCCGCGACGGAGGGGCTACAGCTGCGCGCCGGTCAAGATCGCCTTGACCGTGGTGCCGGCGCTGGCCCGAAGCTCGTCGATGTCTCGCCCGCGCTGGAGCGAGACGACAAGCAGCTCGCGCAGACCACCGGCGATGATGATCGCGGTGTCCATGCTCAGCGGGCGGGCCCCGAGGTCGGGACGGGCGGCGCGGCCCGAGTCGACGAGCGCGACCATCATCGAGGCGAATCGCTCCAGCGTGGCCAGCGCCCGCTCGGACCCGGCGGGGCCGAGGGCGGGGATCTCGCGCACGAAGCTCGAGTACAGGGCGGGCTGCTCGCTGACGTTCGCTATGTAGGCGTCGACCGCGGCGTCGACCTGCTCATCGAGCGACCGGTCGGGGTGAACAGCGGCGGCGATCTGCTTCATCATCGCCTCGTTGGTGGCGTCAAACAGAGCCAGGAAGCAGGCGTCGCGGTCCTCGAAGTGCTCGTAGAAGTTGCGCCGCGAGGTGCGAGCGAGCCGGACTACGTCGGCGACCGTGGTGTCGCGGTAGCCCTGCTCCGCGATCGCGGCCGCCATCGCCGCGATCAGACGCTCACGGTGCCCGACCGCGTCGCGCGTGGGATTCGCCGCCGGCTCGGTCAAGCTCGTTCGCTGTCCCGCCATGGCTCTCAAGGTAGCGATCCCGGACGACGACGGGCGGCGCTCAGCCTGCGTCGCGACTTGTCACCACGACCCGGCCACCACGGCTTGGGATCGTCGTCACGTTGCGCTGGCGAGCGTGCTCAGGTCCAGCCCCGGCGGCGTGCAGATCGGTCCGTCGGGCGATCGCCTCGAGCACGACTCGCTGCTCGGCCATGGCCAACGAGGCGCCCAGGCAGCGACGAATGCCGCCCCCGAAGGGGAGCCAGGTATAGGTCCCCGGCTTGATGAACGCTCGGCGTCCGGCCGCGCCTGGACGTTCATCGCCGGGGTCATCCGGCGGCTTCTCTCCCAGGAAGCGCTCGGGCCGGAAGGCCAGGGGGTCGGGGTAAACGTCTTCGCGGTGATGCAGAGCGACGATGCTTACCGCCACCGGCGTCCGCGCCGGCAGGACATAGTCGCCAAACCGCCAGGGACGGGTGACCATGCGGACGATCATCGGGATCACCGGTCGCACACGCATGCCCTCGTGGATCGTCGCCTCCACGTAGGCGTCGGCCTCGGGGCCGCCGGCTCGCGTGAGTTCGCGCAGCCGGTCGTAGCTCGCCGGTGTGCGCAGCATGCGCTCAAAGATCCAGGCGAGCTGGTTGGCGGTCGTTTCGTGGCCGGCCAGGACCAGCGAGAGGAGCTCGTCGCGAAGCTCTGAGTCAGTCAGCGGGGCTCCAGCCTCGTCGCGTGCGTGCAGCAGCAGCGAGAGGACATCGGTCCGCTCTCCCTCCCCCGCCCCCTCGGCCCGACGCTCGGCGATCATGGTCAGCAGCTCGCGATCGACGATCCCGAGCAACACGCGCAGGATTCCGGCCGGCTCGCGGCGCCGGGCGTTCTGGAGCTCGACGATCTGAAACAGCGGGTTGGTGGAGCCGGCCAGTATGCGCCGGATCGTGCGCCGGATGCGGTACCCGGTGGTGCCCGGTGCGGGCCTACCCTCGATCCCGAAAATGCCGCTCATGATCACATCGAGGGTTACCGCCGACATCCGAGGTGCGAGCGCGAACGGCTCGCCCAGCGGCCAGGAGTCGATCTCGCGCTCGGCCACCTCGGAAATCATCTCCACGTAGCGCTGCACCGACTCACCATGGAAGGGTGGGAGCAGCAGCTTGCGCTGGCGCATGTGGCGCTCGCCCACCGAGGTCAGGATCGAGTCCGGGCCGAGAATCGGCCGCAGCGGGCTCTCTCCGGTCAACGACGGGGCATCTTGGGGGCTGGCCTTCATCAGCGAGCGGACGTGGTCGGGATGGCAGGTGACCACGAACCCCTCCTTGCGCGAGAGGATCTTGAGCCTCCACACGTCCCCGTAGCGACGGTGGTTTCGGAGGTTGGTCGAGATCGGCCGGGCTCCGAAGCGAATCGTCTGCAGCCAGGTCGGGGCTGGGTCACCGGGGGGCAGGCGCGGCGACTCGCCGTTGGTCACTGGACCGGCCGGCGAGGGCGGGGCTTCGCCGAGGCCGGATGCGAAGGGCTCGGCCCTGCGATCGGGGACGGCCAGGGTGCTCACGGTACGAGACTGTACCGGGAGTCGCCGCGCGTGTAAAGGGCGGGCTCCTCCTCCTAACCGGCCAGGGCCGGGCGTCGCTGCGACCAAGGGGCGGCGGCTTCGATTTGTCCCGCCAACGAGTACAAAACGTCCTCGGCTCCCAGCCGCCCGACCAGCTGCACGCTCAGCGGCAGCCCGTCCTTGCCGAGTCCCGCGGGCACGGTGATCGCCGGCTGTCCGGTCAGGTTGAAGAGCGGCGTGAAGGGGGTGAAGCGCCCGGCCACGTTGATCGCTCCCGGCGCAATGCGGCCAAAGCCGCCCTCGGCGTCAATCGCCGTGGTCGCGGTGCCGGGCGTGACGAGCACGTCGATCTCGTCCCAGAGGGCAATGATGCGCGTCGTCGCGTCGGTGCGGACTCGGGCGAGACGGCCTTGGCGCCACGGCGCCACCAGGTAGCGCCCGGCGGCCGCCATCTGGCGAGTCAGTGACTCGAGCCGGGTCGGGTCAGGCACGCGCGCCGCGTCCTGGGCGATGCCCTTCAGCCACGTCTGCATGAAGACGAGCTGGGCCAGCCCGTAGTCGGGATCGCGTGCGCTCACATCGTGGCCGAGGTCGGAGAGCAGGCCACCGGTGCGCTCCCAGGCTGCGCGCTGGTCGCCTGAGACCGACCCCAGCAAGCCCGGGGGGAGCCTGCGCGAGACGGCAATCCGCAGCCGGCCCGGCGAGCTGGTCACGGACTCGACGTAGCTTCCGTCAAAAGTGGGTGCCCGGTACTCCTCGCCGGGCAGCGCCCCGTGCATGACATCGAGCATCAGCGCGCTGTCGGTGACCGTCCGCGCCAGCGCACCGATCACCGACAGGCCAAGCCAGCCGGGACCGTGGGGAGCGCAGGACACGCGCCCGCGCGAGGACTTCATCCCCACCAGCCCGCAGCATGCGGCGGGGATCCGGATCGAGCCGCCGCCGTCCGAGCCTGTGGCCGCAGCCACCAGACCGGCCGCCACGGCCGCGGCCGAGCCGCCCGACGAGCCGCCCGGGGTCCGGTCCAGGCGCCACGGGTTGCGGGTCACTCCGTTGGCCTCGGTCGCCGTCCAGGGGAAGATCAGCAGCTCGGGGACGTTGGTGATGCCGACCGGGATCGCTCCCGCCGCGCGCAGGCGGCGCAACGCCTCAGAGTCAGCCCGGGCGGGCGCCCCGTAGGTGCGCGATCCCCTCGTGGTGACCTGACCCGTGACGGCGAGGTCATCCTTGACGGCGATCGGGACGCCGGCCAATGCGCCCTCGGGCTTGGCCTGATCGGCTTCGGCCAGTGCCTGCTCGGCGAGCACGGCCCGAAACGCGTTCAGGCGCGGATCCAGGGCTTCGATTCGCCGCAGGAAGAGCTCGACCAACTCACGTGGGCTTAACTTCTTCTCGCGCACGCGGGCGGCCAGCGCGGCCGGTCCGGCGAAGGCGAGTTCGGTGTCAGAGGTCGCGCTCATGCCAGTGCCGTGACCAGCTCGCGGACCGCGCCCGGGTAGCGGTAGGAGGCCCCTGCATGGCCGCCATCGAACAGCTCCAGGGTGTGCTCGACCCCAAGGCGGCTGAGCTCGTCAGAGAAGGCTTGGGCTCCCAGGTCGAGGAAGAACTCGTCCTGGCGCCCTGCGTCAAGGTAGATCCGCCGCAGGCTGCGCAGCGCCTCGGCGTGGGGCTCGGCCATCCGCACCGGATCACATTCGAGCCACTGCGCCCATACGTCGGGAATGAGCCGGCCCGTGGAGGGGTCGAAGGGCAGCCGAGCGTCGCCGGGATGATCGGGGTCGGGACTGTAGGCGCAGGCGTAGGCGTACATCGACAGCGCGGCACCGTACCGGTCGTAGTTAAAAGTCGCTTCCCGGGCCAGCTGCTCGCGCATGACCGCAAACGAGCCGCCGAAGTCATCGCGCAACCGCCGCGCGATGACCGGGAACTCGGGCAGGTACGAGCACTCAAAGAGCGCGTCGCCGGCGTGTGAGGCCAGGGCTCCGAATACGTCGGGGCGCAGCATCGGGACCACCATCGCACCGTAGCCGCCCGAGGAGTGCCCGGCGACACCGCGGTGGGCACGGTCGGCGCCGGTCGGGTAACGCGCATCTACGAAGGGAACGATCTCGTCACAGAGATGGTCGAGGTAGCGGCCCGTGCTGCTCGAGTTCAGAAACTGAGACCCGCCCAGCGACGTCCACGCATCGACCAGCACCACGATCGCCGGCGGGCAGTCACGCCCGGCGAAGAGATCATCGAGGCGCTCGATGAAGGTGGGCTCAAAGGACTTGCGTCCCAGCCACGTATCCACCTGTCCCCCCCACCCCTGGAGCACGTACACCGAGGGCAGCGCACCGGCTTCGCCGGCCCTGACCTCCGGCGGCCGGTAGACGTAGAGCGGTCGCCGTGTCGGATCGCCGAGTGGGTTACCGGCCAGTACGTCTGATTGCACCACGAGACGATCCAACGCGCCGGCCAGCGGCCGCTCCCAGGGCGGCCCGGGAAGTCCCTCTAGCTCGGTCAGACCCATGCCTGCAACCTACGCGAAACCCGGCCGCGGAGCCCCCACCCCCGGCGGCCACCCGGAGCTATAGTCGAGGCCTCTGCCCCCAGCATGACGGACCGAGTACACACCCCGACCAGCAACGGCGCCAGCGCCGATCTCGACGCGGTCGAAACCACCGAATGGCTGGAGGCGCTGGACGCCGTCGTCTCCCACGACGGCCCCGATCGCGCCCGCGAGATCCTCACCCGGGTCATCGAACGTGCCCAGCACGCGGGGACTGGCTCGCTGGCCAGCCTCAACACGGCCTACATCAACACGATCCCGGCCGAGCACGAGCCGGCCTTCCCGGGCGACGCCGCGCTTGAGCGGCGGCTGCGCTCGATCGTGCGCTGGAACGCGATCGCGATGGTCGTCCGCGCCAACAAGACCTCGTCGGAGCTGGGGGGTCACCTCGCCACCTACCAATCGCTAGCGACCCTCATGGAGGTGGGCTACAACCACTTCTGGCACGCGCACACCGAGGAGAGTCCCGGGGACCTGGTCTTCTTCCAGGGACACTCGTCACCGGGCAACTACGCGCGCGCGTTCCTGGAGGGACGCTTTGACGCTGAGCGGCTGGACGGTTTTCGCCAGGAGGTTTCGACGCCGAGCGGCGGTCTGGCTTCCTACCCGCACCCGTGGCTGATGCCTGACTTCTGGCAGTTCCCGAGCGTGTCCTTGGGCCTGGGTGCGATCAACTCGATATACCAGGCGCGCTTCATGAAGTATCTGCGCGCGCGGGGACTGGCCGACACCGACGGCCGCAAGGTGTGGACGTTCCTCGGAGACGGGGAGATGGACGAGCCCGAGTCGATGGGCGCAATCGGGTTCGCCGCCCGCGAACGTCTGGACAACCTGATCTGGGTGGTCAACTGCAACCTGCAGCGCCTCGACGGACCGGTCCGCGGCAACGGCAAGATCATCCAGGAGCTCGAGGCCGACTTCCGCGGAGCGGGCTGGAACGTGATCAAGGTGATCTGGGGCAGCCGCTGGGATCCGCTCCTGGCCGCCGACACCGACGGCGCCCTGGTCAAGGTCATGGAGGACTGCGTCGACGGCGACTACCAGACCTTCAAATCCCGCGACGGCGCCTACGTGAGGGAGAAGTTCTTCGGGCGCGATCCGCGGCTGCTGGAACGGGTTGCCCATATGTCCGACGAGGAGATCTGGCTCTTGAACCGCGGCGGCCACGACCAGCAGAAGGTCTTCGCCGCCTACGACGCGGCGGTCAAGCACACCGATCAGCCGACCGTGATCCTGGCCAAGACGATCAAGGGCTATGGCATGGGCGTTTCCGGCGAGGGCCAGATGATCACCCACCAGGCCAAGAAGATGACCGAGGCCGCCCTGCTCGCCTTCCGCGACCGCTTCGAGCTCCCGCTAACCGACGCCCAGGTCCGCGACGCCGAGTACTACAAGCCGCCCGAGGACTCCCCCGAGCTGGAATACCTGCGCGAGCGCCGGGCGGCACTGGGCGGCGTCATGCCGGTCCGTCGCCGCAAGGCCGCGACCCTCGAGGTGCCGCCGCTCGACACCTTCTCGGGTCAGCTGGAGGGCACCGGCGAGCGTGAGATCTCGACGACGATGGCCTTCGTCCGGGTCCTGGCGGCGCTGCTGCGCGACAAGAAGATCGGCCGCCACATCGTCCCCATCGTCCCCGACGAGTCGCGCACGTTCGGGATGGAGGGGCTGTTTCGGCAAGTGGGGATCTACTCCCCCGTCGGTCAGCTCTACCAGCCCCAGGACTCAGAGCAGCTCATGTTCTACAAGGAGGACGAGCACGGCCAGATCCTCGAGGAGGGAATCACCGAGGCGGGCTCGATCTCGTCCTTCATCGCCGCCGGCACCTCCTACAGCGCCCACTCGGTGCCGATGGTCCCGTTCTACATCTACTACTCGATGTTCGGTTACCAGCGGGTCGGCGATCTCGTCTGGGCGGCGGGCGACAGCCGCACGCGCGGCTTCATGCTCGGCGGCACGGCCGGGCGCACGACGCTCAACGGGGAAGGTCTCCAGCACCAGGACGGCCACAGCCACGTGCTGTTCTCGGTGGTGCCCAACTGCCGGGCCTACGACCCCACCTTCGGCTACGAGGTGGCCGTGATCGTGCAGGACGGGCTGAAGACCATGCTGGTCGACCAGGAGGACGTCTTCTACTACGTCACCCTGATGAACGAGAACTATGTCCACCCAGCGATGCCCGAAGGCGCCCAAGAGGGAATCCTGCGCGGTATGTACCTGCTCTCGCAAGCGGGAGGGCGGCCCTCGTCCAAGAAGCCGCGCGTGCAGCTGCTGGGCTCGGGGACCATCCTGCGCGAGGTGATGGCGGCGGCCGAGCTCCTCGGGTCGGACTTCGGGGTCCTCGCCGACGTGTGGAGCGTTACCTCGTTCACCGAGCTGCGCCGCGACGGGATGGAGGCTGAGCGCTTCAACATGCTGCATCCGACCGCCGAGCCCCGTCGCGCCTATGTAACCGAGGCCCTGGAGGGCCGGCGGGGGCCCGTGATCGCCTCCACCGACTACATCCGCGCCTACCCCGACCAGATCCGCCAGTGGATTCCGGGCCCCTACAGGACGCTTGGCACCGATGGCTACGGTCGCAGCGACACCCGCGCCGGCTTACGGCGCTTCTTCGAGGTCGACCGCCACTACGTGACAGTCGCGGCGCTACGCGAGCTCGCGGAGGCCGGAGAGATCGAGGCCGAGGTGGTGCAGCAGGCCATCGACAAGTACGAGATCGATCCTGAGGCGCCGATGCCCACGCGGACATGAGCACGGCTTCAGCGGAGACGGTCGAAGTCCCCGACATCGGCGACTTCGACGACGTACCGATCATCGAGATTCTCGTCTCCCCCGGCGACACCGTCGCCGTCGAGGATCCCCTGGTCACGCTCGAATCCGACAAGGCGACGATGGACGTCCCGGCGCCGGTGGCCGGCGTCGTCAAGACGGTGAGCGTCAAGATCGGCGACCGCGTCTCGCAGGGCGTGGCGCTGATGACGATCGAGGCCGGCAACGGCTCAGACCCGGCCGCCGTGGAAGCCGAGGATCGGTCCGCGGCCGGCCCGCCTCCCGAGGCCCCGCCGCCGGAGGCCTCGGCTGCTCCCGAGTCTCCGTCGCCGGCCGCCGAGAGGCCCCCGGCGCGAACCTCTGAGGCTCCGCCAAAAGGCCCCTCGACCAATGGCGGCGGCCCAATCTATGCCAGTCCGTCGGCGCGCCGGCTGGCCCGCGAGCTCGGCGTGGAGCTGAACGGGCTGAGCGGCAGCGGTCGCAAGGGGAGGATCACCAAGGACGACGTCCAGCACGCCTCCGAGGGCCGGGGTCCCGAACAGCCGTCGGCCTCGGGCGCCGCCGGCCTCGAGCTGCTGCCCTGGCCCACGGTCGACTTCGAGAAGTTCGGGCCCGTCGAGCGCGTGACCCGCACGCGGATCCAGCGGATCTCGGCTCCCAACCTGGCCCGCAACTGGGTGATGATCCCCCACGTCACCCACAACGACGAGGCCGACATCACCGAGCTCGAGGCCTGGCGCAAACGGCTCAACGAGGAGAACGCAGGGGCCGGGATCAAGGTCACGATGGTCGCCTTCCTGGTCCGCGCCTGCGTCGCCGCGCTCAAGCGGTTCGAGATCTTCAACGCCTCGCTGGACGGCGAGGAACTCGTCCTCAAGCGCTACTACAACATCGGTTTTGCCGCCGACACGCCGGGGGGCCTGTTGGTGCCGGTTATCAAGGGCGCCGATTCCATGGGCCTGCTGGAGATCGCGCAGGAGCTCACCGAGCTGTCGGCCAAGGCGCGCGAGGGCAAGCTCTCCCCCGCCGACATGAGCGGGTCGACGTTCACGATCTCGTCGCTGGGTGGGATCGGCGGCACCTCGTTCACGCCGATCGTCAACGCGCCCGAGGTGGCGATTCTGGGCGTCACCCGGTCGGCGATGAAGCCGATCTGGAACGGCGCCGAGTTCGTACCGCGGCTGATGGTCCCCCTGTCGCTGTCCTACGACCACCGCGTGATCGACGGCGCCGCGGCCGCGCGGTTCGTCGCCTATCTGGCCGGCGTTTTGTCCGATCTGCGGCGGGCGCTGCTGTGACCGAGGTCCGCGTCCCCGACATTGGCGACTTCACCGACGTCCCGGTGATCGAGCTCCATGTCGCGCCGGGTGACTCGGTGGCGGCCGAAGATCCGCTGGTAACGCTCGAGTCAGACAAGGCCACGATGGATATCCCCGCTCCGGCCGCGGGGACAGTGACTCAGCTGCGGGTGGCGATCGGGGATCGGGTCTCGGAGGGCAGCGTGCTGCTGACCCTCGAGGCCAACGGGGCCGGGCCGACTCCTGCCGGCGAGGCGCCCGACGCGTCGGAGGCGACGGAGGCGTCGGTGGTGGCCGAGCCGCCCCCGCCTGACGACGCCGGCTCGGGGGGCGAGCGCGACACACAGGTGCTGGTCCTCGGCGCCGGGGTGGGCGGGTACACGGCCGCCTTCCGCGCCGCCGACCTGGGGCTGTCGGTGACACTGGTCGAGCGCTACGAACGCCTGGGCGGCGTGTGCCTGAACGTGGGCTGCATCCCCTCAAAGGCGCTCTTGCACGCAGCGCGGGTGATCGCCGAGACCGAGGAGATGGCGACGCACGGAATCTCGTTCGGGAAGCCGTCGGTCGACGTAGGGGCTCTGGTGGGCTGGAAGGCGTCGGTGGTTGACCGGCTGACCAAGGGTCTCGAGGGGCTGGCCAAACAGCGTCGCGTCGAGGTGGTGCGGGGCGATGCCCGGTTCGTCAGTGCGTCGTCGGTGCGCGTCGGAGATCGGGAGATCAGCTTTGAGAATTGCGTCATTGCGGCCGGGTCGCAGGCGGCCGCGGTGCCGGGCCTGCCCGACGACCCACGGATCGTCGACTCCACGGGGGCGCTCTCGCCCGAGTTTGTGCCGGAGCGGCTGCTGGTCATCGGCGGCGGGATCATCGGCCTGGAGATGGCTTGCGTCTACGACGCCCTGGGCTCCAGGGTGACCGTGGTCGAGATGCTCGAGCAGCTGATGACCGGTTGTGACCCCGACCTCGTGAGGCCGTTGGCGAAGCGAATCGGGGGTCGGTACGAGGCTGTCCACCTGGGCGCCCGCGTGTCGGGCGTCAAGGCGCAGAAGAACGGCTTGAAGGTGGAGATCGAGGGCGTCGGGTCGCGGATGTTCGATCAGATCCTGGTTGCCGTAGGCCGGATCCCGAACGGACACGCCGTCGACGCGGCCGCCGCCGGCGTAGCGGTGGACGAGCGGGGGTTCATCGCTGTGGACGAGCAGATGCGGACCAACGTCCCGGGCGTATTCGCGATCGGGGACATCGTTGGCGAGCCAATGCTGGCCCATAAGGCTTCGCACGAGGGCGTGGTGGCAGCAGAGGTGATCGCCGGGGAGAACGTGGCCTTCGACGCGCGGACTATCCCCTCCGTGGCCTACACCGATCCCGAGGTGGCGTGGATGGGATTGACCGAGACCGCGGCGCGGGACTCGGGGATCGATTACGAGAAGGCCGTCTTTCCGTGGGCGGCCTCCGGGCGGGCCCTCGCCCTGGGCCGCGACGAGGGCTTCACCAAGCTGCTCGTGGAGCCGGGCTCGCGCCGCGTGCTGGGCTGCGGGATCGTCGGCGTGAGCGCGGGTGACCTTGTCGCCGAGACCGTGCTGGCGCTGGAGATGGGCGCCGATGCCGAGGATCTGGCCCTGACCGTCCACCCCCACCCCACTCTGTCTGAGACGGTCGGCTTCGCGGCCGAGGTGGCGGCCGGGACGATCACCGATCTGATCGCCCCGGCACGCTTCAGAAGCTGAGTTTCAGCTCGGCGTGGTGCGGCGGCGCGACATGGCGTAGCCACCGCCGGCCAGCACCAGCAGGACCACGACGATGATCCCGATGATCAAGCCGGTACTGCTGGAGCTGCTGCTCTTCTTCTTGGCCGAGGTCGTCGACGAACTGGCCGGGGTGGTCGAGGACGGCGAGGAGGTGGCCGAGGCTGTGGCCGATATCGGGATCGCCGTAGACAGCCCAGGCACGGTGCCACTCGGGTCCACGTAGACCAGGCCCTTGGACGTGCCCAGACCCTTGACGATCGGCGTCGTCTGCCCCGTGTTGAGGTTTACCGTTACGACCTGGTCGCTGACGCCGTCGTTGGCCGCATACACGGCGCCCTGCTTGAACGCGCCGGTGATCTTGTACAGGGATCCGATGCCCAGCGGCAGCTGAGGGCCCTTGTCGACGACGTATAGCGTGCCACCGTTGGCAGTCGCCCAGCGCAGGTCATCGAGCCCGAACTGGGTGGGCAGGTAGGTCAGTCCGGTGCCGTTGTTCAGGTCCTTAGCGAAGATCAGGGCGAGCTTGGTCTGATCGGTGACGACGTACTGGCCCGCGTACTTGGGGCTGCTGGGGGGAACGATTGTCGCCGAGTCCACATCGCCCAACGCCATGGGGATGCTGGCCCCGGTACGGGCATTGGTCGCGGTGGCGTTGTCCAGGAAGGTCGGGCTGAGCGTCGCCGTCCCGGTTGCGCCCGGGCTGGATGGCGGCGTGAGCACCGCCTTGAAGGTGGCCGTGCCGGTGATTGTGCCGGCGTGCGAGGCGGCGATGAGAATGTGTCCCGCGCTGTCCACGGTGACCGTGTCGGTGCCGCCGCCCGTCTTCAGGGCGGGCGGAGTGCTGGTGCCTCGCGGGTCCGGTGAATAGGTGTAGTTGGTCACCTGCTGAGCCGCCGGGGCCGAAGGGGTGATCGTGACCAGACGCGAGTTGGCGTCCTCGTCAAGGGTGACGATGACCTTGCGGGTCAGCGGGTCGGCGCCGAGACCGTCAATCTTGTTCTTGAGCGTCCACGTCTTGACTAGCTTGCCGCCGGTGGTGTACTCGAGCAGCGTGCTCGTGTCCTTCTTGGGCGTCGGGGGACCGCCGGCGCCGTTGCTGAGCACGTTGTTCTGGCAGCCAATGAAGAGGTTGCCGTCCAGGAGAGCCAAGTCGTCGCAGTTGGTCACGCCGTTCGGGAAGGCGGCGAGCTTGCTGAGCTTGAAGCCCGGGGCCGCGGTTGGCTTCTTTGACGTCGCCGCGTTGGCGGCGGCCGGCGCGCCGGCCACCATGGCACCGATCACGGCCAAGGCCAGGGGCTCGCGGAGTCGAGACCGGCGTTGGCGGGACGGCTTGGATACGGGTTCGTAAGACACATAGACTCCTTCAGCGGGAGGGACGCGAACGAGTCGCGCGTACCGCCGGCGTGCGCCAGGCCGGCGGCGCCAAATCTAAGGCCGCCCTGGTGGTGACTCGTAGCCGAGCTGTGATCGCACCAAGGGCAAACACTCCGGCGATTTACACAACCTGATCACAACTGACGGGCCGCTTTCCGGCACGCTGGACGAAGATGAAAGGCGGAGCCTCAGGCGAGATCCTCCGATCTGGAGACCTAGAGGTTCTGCCGAGCGAATTCCTGGTCTACGTCAGGGGCCGGGTGCTCAAGTTCACTGCGCGCGAACAGCAGTTGCTGGCTGTGATGATGCGCAGCGAGGGCCGTATTCTCTCGCGCGAGGAGCTTTATGCGCTGGTCTGGGGCAAGAAGCTCAGGCCCGGAGACCGCAGTGTCGACGTCTATGTCCGGCGCCTGAGGTCGAGGCTCGCCGAGGCCCTGCCTGAGTCCAAGTTCATCCACACCCACTTCGGATTCGGCTACCGCTATTCGCGAGAACCTTCAAGCCAGGCAAACGAGTCAGTCACCACTCGTTAACAACTTTCTGGCTTGGCGCTGCGAGGCTGAGGCGCCTGAAAACATTTAACAGAGGAGTCCTGTGAGGAACCTGAGAAGTTGGACCACGCTCGCGAGCGCAGTGATATTGGCAACGGGGATTGCCGCCTGTGGCGGCTCTAGCTCCAGCTCAAGCCCCTCGGCCTCGTCCTCCGGATCAGCCTCGTCGTCATCCTCACCGGCGTCAAGCGGCGGCGCGGTGACGGTCAATGGCGCCGGCTCCACGCTCGCCGCGCCGATCTACCAGCAGTGGGGTTCCACCCTGTCCAGCCAGGGACTGTCGGTCAACTATCAGGCCACCGGTTCCGGCGCAGGCGTCGCCCAGTTGCAGGCCGGTACGGTGGATTTCGCCGGCAGCGACCCGGCCATGACGCCGGCCGAGATCGCAGCCGCCAAGGGTCCCGTCCAGCATTTCCCAATCGCTTTCGGGGCGATCGACGTCGTCTACCACCTGCCGGGGGTCAAGAGCGGAATCAAGTTCGACGGCAAGACCCTGGCCGATGTCTTCCTCGGCAAGGTCAAGACGTGGAATGATCCCGAGATCAAGGCCCTGAACGCCGGTATGTCGCTCCCCAGCCTCCCGATCACGATCGTCCACCGCTCGGATTCCTCGGGCACGACCAAGGGGTTCGCAACCTTCCTGTCTGACTACAGCCCAGCCTGGACGGCCGCGGCCGGCAAGCCCGACAAGGTGGTCAAGTGGCCCACGGGTACGGGCGCCAAGGGCAACGCCGGCGTGGCGGCCTCGGTCCAGCAGACCGCGGGCGCAATCGGCTACGCCGACCAGGCCTACGCGTTGCAGAGTGGGCTGACCTACGCCAGCGTCAAGAACATCAAGGGCACCTACGTGGCACCCACGCTCCCGGCGAGTTCGGCTGCGGCGGTTGGCATCAAGATCCCCCCGGATCTGACCGTCTCCACGATCAACTCGCCCAATCCGACGGCATATCCGATCGTCTCGCAGACGTTCCTCATCGCCTACAAGGACATGTGCAAGGCCGGCGTCCCCAAGGCGACCGCCGCGGGCGTGAAGAAGTTCATCGCCTACGGCCTTGGCGCCGGCCAGGCGGTGGAGACCAAGCTCGGTTACGCGCCGCTTCCCGCCTCGATCGACAAGCTGGATCTGGCCGCGCTGGGCAAGCTCACCTGTAACGGATCCCCGCTCAGCTAGGGCGGGAGCAGAGCGTTGGAAGCAGTCTCCAGGGCTGGCGGTGGCCGCTCGTCTTTCGGGCGGCCATCGCCTTCCCGGATCCCCGATCAGGTCCTCAAGTTCGGCCTCAGCGGGCTCGCCGCCGGCGTCCTGCTCCTGATCGCGTACTTCTTCGTCCGGCTGATCGGACAGTCCTCACCTGCGCTCAGCCACATCGGGATCCTCAACTTCATCTTCACGAACAACTGGGACGTAGCTCAGGTGCAGTCAGGCGGCGCCTGTGCCGCGTCGGGCGGGCATTGCACGTTCGGGGCGTGGGCGCTCGTGCTCGGCACCATCATCACGGCCGCGACCGCGCTGATCATCGGCGTCCCGGTGGCGGTTGCGGCGGCGCTGTTTCTGACCGAGCTGTGTCCGCGTCGAGCCCGTGCCCCGCTCGGCTTTCTCGTCGATCTGCTCGCCGCGGTGCCCTCTGTGGTCTACGGACTCTGGGGCGTGTTCGTCCTCATCCCCAAGCTCAGGCCGGCCGAGCAGTGGTTCGCGGACACATTCTCGTTTCTGCCCTTTGTCGCGGGCCCGGTTGCCGGCCCGGGCTATTTCGTGGCCGGGCTGATCCTGGCCATCATGATCCTTCCCATCGTCTGCGCGATCTCCCGCGAGGTGATCTCGACCGTCCCGGCCGAGCACAAGGAAGCCGCGCTCGCCCTGGGCGCGACCCGGTGGGAGATGCTGCGGATCGCGGTTCTTCCGTATTCGCGCGCCGGGATCACCGGCGGAGCGATGCTCGGCCTGGGACGCGCCATCGGCGAGACGATCGCCGTCGTGCTGGTGATCGGCAACGCGCCGACGATTGGCAACTCAATCTTCTCCCAGGGCTACACGCTGGCTTCGGTGATCGCCAACGAGTTCGGCGAGGCGGCCGCGACGCCCATCCACCGGTCGGCTCTGTTCGCCGCCGGGCTCGCCTTGTTCCTCCTCACCCTGCTGGTCAACGTTGTCGCGCGCCGCTACGTCACGCGAGCTCAGCGAGTCAGGGGCAGGGCGAGCAAGGCTCTCCAGCCAGACCAGCCAGACCAGCCAGACCAGCCAGACCAGCCAGATCAGGCAGTGGCGCCGGGCGCGCCAGGGGTGCCAGGGGTGCCGGGGGTGCCGGGGGTGCCTGCGGCCGCGCCGGATCCGCCTACCGCGTCTGGGGCGAAGCGAACCCCGCGGCCGGAGGCTGAGCCGCCCACCAGCCGGACAACCCTCCCCTCGGTCAGCTTGCCGCGCCGACGTAAGGACCAGACGATGCGTGGAGTGGTGGCGGCGGCCACCGCCATCGCGCTCATCCCGTTGATCCTGATCATCTATTTCCTCCTCCAGAAAGGCCTCAGCATCTGGAGCGGGAGGTTCTTCACCACCGACCCGAACGGCAACTTCCTCGGATATCCGGGCGGGATTCGCAGTGCGATCTTCGGCACGTTCGAAATGACGCTCCTGGCGACCCTGATCGCGGTCCCGATCGGAATCGGGGTCGGGCTGTACCTGACCGAGTACGGCCGAGGCTCCCGGTTCGCAAACACGGTGCGCTACTTCCTTGACGTGATGACGGGTGTTCCCTCGATCGTGTTCGGCCTGTTCATCTACATCGTTTTGGTCTTAGGTGGTGTGGGCGGCGGGTTCGGGGCCTGGAAAGGCTCGGTGGCCCTGTCCCTGCTGATGCTCCCGGTGGTCGCGCGAGCCGCGGAGGTGGTGCTGCTGTTGGTGCCCGCCAGCCTGCGGGAGGCGGCACTCGCGCTCGGGGCGCCCAGGTGGAGAGTGGTAACCCGGGTCGTGCTCCCGACCGCAGCCTCGGGGTTGGTCACCGGATCGCTCCTGGCCATCGCCCGAGCAGCCGGCGAGACGGCACCGCTCCTGTTCACGGCCTTCGGCGCGCAGGTGTTCTCGAGCAATCTCGGCGCGCCCATGAACGCCCTGCCGCTCCAGATCTACGGCGACATCCTCTCGCCGCGACCCGACGTGGTCGCCCGCGCGTGGGGCGCCGCGCTCACGCTGGTCGTGATGATCCTGATCCTGAACCTGATTGCCCGCGTCGCCTCGCGAAGGAGTCAGCTGGCAGGAGCGGTCTGAACATGAGGCCCGGGTCACCGACACGACGGGGTTCATGCCCGCGCGTCTAGCCGAACTTCCCGCGCCCGCGCGTCTAGCCGGACTCTCCCCGCGAGCAGGCGGCTGATGTCTCGCAGCAGGGCGTCGGCTTCGTGCTCGATCCGGCGGTAGGTCGGGCGCAGGGTTCGGCGGCCGGCCATGGTGTGGATGGCATCCCGGCGGCGGTCCTCCTCGAAGGCCGCACGGCTGCGGTGGAAAGCGAAGCTGTCGACCTCAACGACCAGGCCGGCGTCAGGCCAGTAGAAGTCGACCAGGAGACCGTCGACGTAGACGTTGCACAGGGGCTCGGGGAGACCGGCTTGGCGGATGGCGGCCAGGAGCCGGCCTTCCATGCGCGAGCGGATGCGGGGATCCTCGGGCTTGAACGCTTGGAGGGCGTCGCTCAGGGCTTTCGTGCCGTGGCGGCCGGGGTTGCGCTCGATCACCGCCTTCAGGGCAACCAAGTCCAGCCGGTTGGAGCGCTCGGCGGTGGCCAGGGCCTGGTTGAGGTGGCGGGGGGTCGCGATCTCGGCGTAGTCGAGGAACGTGCGCGCAAGCGTGGTTACCGGGATGGCGAGAATCGTGGTTCGGTCTTCCTCGGGCAGTGAGGCTGACGTGGCAACGGACGCCGTCAATCCGGCGCTCAGCGAGCGCGGTGACGTGGATCACACCGGTGGGCGTGGAGCGCAGCTCGTGCAGGGCCGCTGCGGGGTGATGACTGAGCACGGCCTCCGGCCCGCAGGCCAGGACGGCGGCCAGCCAGCGACCGTGGAGGGTCAGAGCAGTGTGGCCGACTGCGTACACCCCTCGGTGGATGCGGTGGAGGTGGCCGCTGGCGGTGAGCCGGGCGATGGTTTGGCTCGAGAACCCGAGCGCCCTGAGCTGCAGGGTGGTGATGAGGCCGTACTGAGTCCCGGCGAGGACAGCGATCTGCCGACGTGCGGCATCTGAGCTCCGGTATCGGGACCTGGGTTCCATCACGTCCAGCGTCCCACGGGATCGCGTGATGTGCCGGTGTCAGACATCACGTCCAGCGTCCCACGGGATCGCGTGACGTGCCGGTGTCAGATGTGACTTAAGCGCGACGGTTGCCGCGGTGGCGGCGGCGCCGGAGTGCGAGCAGCACGAGGGCTGCCGCACCGAGCCAGGCCCCGCGGGAGGCGGCGCCGGTGCTCGATGCGCCCGAGCCAACCGAGCCGGGGCGAGGCGCCGGAAGGGCGAACTCCTCGGCGGCGAGCACGTCGTGGGCCTCGGCGATACCCGAGGGGTCGTCGGGAAGCCGGACTGGACCGTGGTGCAGGACCGGATCGGAGGCGGGCACACCGAACTCCTCGGCGGCGAGGACGTCGTGCGCGGATTCGTCGCTGGCGGGGGTCTTTGGATCGGCCATCGAGATGCCGATGATCCCAGATCACGCAAGCCAGTGACGACGTGAGCCAGCCGCCACACGAGGAGCCCCTGATAATCTCAGTGTCTGCGACTGAGATCGTCCTTTGATTGCACCCGTCGTGGTGGTACCATGTACTTATTCGCCGTAAGCAACTACTGAAAGTGAAGATTTGATGAGTCGTCTTCTTTTAGTCCCGCTGGACGACGTCGTCGTCTTCCCGGGCATGTCGCTCACGCTGGCCATCGAGACCGGCGATGAGGAACGCGTACTGCTGGTGCCTCGTCACGAGCAGGAGTTTGCCGCCATCGGCACGGTGGCTGAAATCACCGATCGCGTCCGCCTCCCCGGCGGCGCGCGTGCCGTTGCCCTTCAGGGCCTGCATCGCGGGGTCGCCGGAGCCGCCCAGACGCTTCCCGACGGCCGCCTGTACGTCGAAGTCGAGGATTCCCCCGACGGAATCCCGGTCGACGGCAAGACCCGCAACCTCGAGCGCGAGTACCGCGCCGTGGTCGAGGAGATCCTCGAGCTGCGCGGCGACGAGGGTCGCGTGTCGGCCTTCCTGCGCTCGATCTCGGAGCCCGGCAACCTTGCCGACACCTCCGGTTACTCCCCCGATCTGACCTACGAGCAGAAGGTCAACCTGCTGCAGACGCTCGATGTCACCGAGCGCCTGGAAGTGGCGCTGGGTTACCAGCGCGAGCGCCTGGCCGAGCTCCAGGTCCGCAAGCGGATCCGCGAGGACGTCGAGTCCGGAGCCGACAAGCAGCAGCGCGACTACTTCCTGCGCAAGCAGATGGAGTCGATCCGCAAGGAGCTCAACGAGGACGACGCCTCCGTGGTCGAGGAGTACCGGACCAAGATCGAAGAGGCCGGGATGCCCGAGCACGCCCGCGAGCAGGCCGAGAAGGAGCTGGGCCGGCTCGAGCGGATGGGCGAGCAGAGCGCCGAGTCGAGCGTGATCCGCTCCTATCTGGACTGGATAATCGCCGTCCCGTGGAACGAGAACTCCGAGGAGAAGCTCGACCCCACGCACGCCCGCACAGTGCTGGACGAGGATCACGCCGGTCTCGAGGACGTCAAGGACCGGATCGTCGAGTACATCGCGGTCAAGAAGCTGCGGGTCGACCGCGGGATCGACGACGACAAGCGCTCCGGCGCCATCTTGACGTTGATCGGACCCCCCGGCACCGGCAAGACCTCGATCGGCGAGTCGATCGCCCGCGCCACGGGCAGGAAATTCGTCAGGATGTCCCTCGGAGGGGTCAGGGACGAGGCCGAGATTCGCGGTCACCGCCGGACCTACATCGGCGCCATGCCCGGCCGGCTCGTGAGAGCCCTTCGGGACGCGGGCACGATGAACCCGGTGATCATGCTCGACGAGGTCGACAAGGTCGGCGCCGACTGGCG
>JBAVWI010000003.1:0-7779 GCA_049697735.1 Solirubrobacteraceae bacterium | reverse complement strand
CACGAACCGGCCTGTCGCGCTGAGCAGGGCGGGGAGGAGGGTGAGCGCGGCGAGCACGGTGCAGGCCACGGCGATCGCCGCGGCCACGGCCACGCCGTAGAGGAAGCTCACGCCGAGCGCGAACATGCCCAGCATGGCAATGCACACGATCAGGCCCGCGAACAGCACCGCCCGGCCTGAAGTGTCGAGCGACTCGACGACGGCGTCCTCACGAGTCAGGCCCCGGAGTAGTCCCTGCCGGTAGCGCGTGACGATGAACAGCGCGTAGTCGACGCCGACCCCGAGGCCGATCAGCAGCGCCAGCTCGCTCGAGAACGAGGCCATGTTGAACACGTGCGAGAACAGGCCGATGATCGCGATCGCTGTCCCCAGGGAGAGACCGGCGGTGAGCAGCGGCAGCACCATCGCCACCAGCGAGCCGAAGACGATAAAGAGGACGATGGCCGCAGCCAGGAACCCGAACATGATCCCGCTCGACTGGTTGCTCTGGTTGCCGCTGCGGGCAATGTTGCCTTCCACCGCGAACTGCACGCCATTGCCTGACGCCGAGGTGATCTTGCTCACCAGCGCCTTGGCCGCGGTGGTGGTGATCTGATTCTTGTTGGCGGCGTTGTCGAAGGTGATGTCGGCGAACGCGACCTGCCCCGAGGGCGAGATCTGCCGCCCGCTGCCGGCCGCGTACGGGGAGCTCACGCTGGAGACGTGGGGCTGCTTGGCCACGGTCGCGAACAGTGCCTGCGCGCGAGCGCGCACGGCGGGATCCCTGACCGTGCCGGTCTTGACCCCGAACACGAGCTGATCGGTCTCGCCCGAGGCCTTCGGCGCGTTGCGCTGCAGCAGGCGGATGGCGTCGAAGCTCTGGGTGTGGGGGAGGCTGAAGTTGTCGCTGAACGCGCTGCCGGCAGCCGAGTGCAGTGACGTCAACACGGCCAGCCCGACAATCCAGGCGGCGATCGTCAGCCACTTATGTCTGAAGCACCAGCTGGCCAGCGTTCTCACGGCATCTACCTCCGGTCTCGTTCCCTACGAATTGAACAGGCAGTCTTTGACAATCGGGTGAAAGCTTCGCTATGCATCGCGTCTTGTCTGACTCGGTGAAGCCGTCAACCTCATCGCCGTGCAGCGCGGGCATCCTGCTTCACCGTTGCCACGCAGGGGTGCTCGAGGTGCTCCTCGTCCATCCCGGCGGTCCCTTCTGGGCCAAGCGCGACGCAGGCGTGTGGTCAATCCCCAAAGGGGAGTATGACGCTGATGAGGAGCCTCTGGTGGCCGCCCGGCGAGAGTTTGAAGAAGAGCTCGGCTCGCCGCCTCCGCCAGGTGAGCCGACCGACCTGGGCGAGATCCGTCAGAAGTCGGGCAAGCGGGTTCGTGCCTGGGGTCTGGCCGGCGACCTTGACCCGGACGGGATCGAGAGCAACCTGTTCACACTCGAGTGGCCGCCGCGGTCGGGCCGCCGGCAGGAGTTTCCCGAGGTCGATCGGGCCCAGTGGTTCGCACTGAGCGAGGCGCGCACGAAGATCAACCCCGCGCAGGTGGCCCTGCTTGACCGGCTCGAGCAGGATCTCGGCTTGGTTGCCGAGGGACCATGCTGAGCGGCGGGCAGGCGATCAGCGAGGAGAGGACGGCGTGAGCGGCTCGGACGCGATCAGCCCCACGGCGCACTACACCGGCTATGTCTGGGCTCGCAACGGTCTTTCGCACCCCGCCCTGACCACCACCGAGGGAAGGCTGCTGTTCGCCTCCCTGGAGCCGGTGATGCTGGCCAGCCGCGCGGTCGGCGGCCCTTCGCTGGAGCGCTACCTGCTGGCCCGCCACCGGGCGATCGACGCCCGGCTCGAGGCCGCGATCGAGTCTGGTCAGGTGAGCCAGGTGATCGAGGTGGCGGCCGGGCTCTCGCCGCGGGGCTGGCGCTTTACGGAGCGCTACGGCGACCGGCTCACCTACATCGAGGCTGATCTGCCCGCCATGGCAGCGCGCAAGCGCTCAGCGCTCGAGCGCATGGCTTCGCTCGGCGAGCGACATCAGGTTCGGGACGTCGACGCGCTGCGCGACGGGGGTCCCCTCAGCCTGTCCGCGCTGGCCGGCGAGCTCGATCAGGCCGCCGGTTTGGCGATCATCACCGAAGGTCTCCTCGGCTACGTCTCCCCCGGCGATCTCGAGGCCCTGTGGCGGCGCTTCGCCACCGTGCTGGGTGGTTTCGCCGGCGGCTGCTATCTCTCTGACCTGCATCTCAGGAGCGCCCAGACCCCCGAGGTACGGGTCTTCCGCCTCCTGCTTGCCGCGTTCGTGCGGGGTGGCGTCTACCTGCACTTCGCTGACGCGGCCGAGGCCGAGCGACGGCTGCGCCAGGCGGGCTTCACAAGCGCGACGGTAACCCCCGCCGATCGTCTGATCACGGACCCGGACGAGCGACCCAAGGGGAAGGGAGGCCAGATGGCGCATATACTTGAGGCGTCAACCGAATTATCAAAGCGAGCCCGATGATCGAAGCCACTCTGTACAACGATCCCGCCTGTCCCTTGGGTTACTCCGCCAACCCCGCCCTGCACGTTCTCGCCTGGCGCTACGGCGATCAGCTGACCTGGAAGCTGACCGTGATCGGTCTCACCGAGGACGCCTCCCAGTACGAGGCACGCGGCTACACACCGCTACGCGGCGCGCTCGGCCAGCTGCACTTCCGCCGCTACGGCATGCCTTTTTCGCCCGCCCCGAAGGAGAAGATCAGCGCCACCGCCCGCGGTTGCCGCGCGGTCGTCGCCGCCCGCCTCGCCCGTCCGGGGAGCGAGTGGGCCGTGTTCCGGGCTCTGCAGCTGGCCAACTTCACCACCCCGCTGGTGCTCGAGGACGACGCCCAGCTCGAGGCGGCGCTGGCCGCGATTCCCGGCATCGATGCGCGTCAGATCATCGCCAGCCTGGATACGCCCGAGGTGACAGCGGCCTACGAAAGCGATCGAGCCGATGCGCGCTCGGCCGCCGGCTCACCGGCCGAGCTTCAGGGCAAGACGGCGGCCAGCGACGGTCCCGTGCGCTTCACCGCTCCCTCGGTCGTCTTTCGCTCCCACGGCACGACGCTTGTCGCGGGGGGCTTTCAGCCCGTCGAGGCATACGACGTCCTGATCGCCAATCTCGATCCGACGCTGGCCCGCACAGCCGCGCCGGATACGCCCGCGCCGCTGCTCGAGCGTTTCTCGAGCGGGCTGACCACCCAGGAGGTCGCTGCCCTGATGGCGGAGGGCAACGATGCCCCGGATCGCGAAGCGGCCGAGATGGCCCTGATCGAGCTGGTTGCCCACGGGCACGCAGTCCGCGAGCCGCTCGGCGACGACGCCCTGTGGCGCCCGGCGGCAATGGCCGCCGCGGTCGCCGCCTAGGTGGCCTGACCGGCAAGTCGGTCGCGGTGGTTCGGGCGCGTCGGCTCCGACCGCTTGCCTTGGGCGATTCCGGTCAGGGTCTCGTGGACGATCCGCGCCGCCACGAGGGCGGTGATGTCGCTTGAGCCGACCCCGGTCGGGATTACCTCGACGACGTCCATCCCGACGAGGTGCAGCCGGCCGGCGAGCGTTCGGCAGGCCCACAGGAGATCGGCCGAGGTCATGCCTCCAGGCTCCGGGGTGCCGGTACCGGGCGCGAAGGCGGGATCGAGTACGTCTACGTCGACCGAGAGAAAGCACGGCGTATCGCCCATCGTGGTGATCACCTGACCCACGACATCAGCGATCCCGCGCTCGCGCACATCGTGCATGAACAGCGACGTGATGCCCTGCTCGCGCTGCCAGCCGAAGGCTTCCTCTCCGGGCCAGTATCCGCGCAGCCCGACCTGGACGTAGTGGGCTGGGTCGACCTGGCCGTCCTTCACGAGCCGGTACATCGGGGTGCCGTGGGACAGTGAGACTCCGAACACGGTGGCGCCGGTGTCTGTGTGGGTGTCGAAATGAACCAGGCCAATAGGCCCGTGGTGGGCGACACAGGCGCGGATGTCCGGCTCGGCGATCGAGTGATCGCCGCCGAGAATGATCGGGATCGCCCCGGCCCTCAGTACCTGGTCCACGGTCTGCCGGATGGCTGCGTGGGAGCGGACCGCGTCGCCTGGGAGCACCGGCGCGTCGCCGAAATCAACGACCCGCAACTCGGCGTAGGGGTCAAGACCGGCTTCGAGGTGCCGACCCGGCTGGATGCTGGCGCCCCGGATCGCCCGGGGACCCAGTCGCGTTCCGGGATGGTCAGAGACGAGGTCGTCCATCGGTGCTCCCACGATCGCGACGTCGACACCGGCGAGTTCCTCCGCTTTCTCGGTGTAGGGCAGTGCCGAGTAGGTGAGCAGGCCGGCGTAGTCGGGCTTCTCGCCGAACCTCGCCCAGCGAGACATGGGGTTGATCATTGGTTCCTCCGGGCAGTTCTCGGTGCGGTCACAGCTGGTGGATGCGATCAGGCCGGCTGTCCTTGGACAGGTGGGGCTGGTGGTCGGGGGCGAGCTCCAGGGCGTTGGCCGCCGCGGCCTCGGGGCGGCGGCGGAAGTACCCGCCACGGTAGGCGGCGTAGGACGGGATCATGAGCACGAGCCCGAGCAGTACCGAGCCGAACCCGATCACGATCGGGATCTGGACGCCCAGCAGCGGCGGCGAAGCGCCCGCGCCGCTGTGGCTGTAGTTCAGATACGCGCGCACGAAGACGAACCCCAGGGCCAGGAAGCCGAGCAGCGGCATGACGCCGGCGAACCAGAAGTTCTTGACGCTGCGCAGCAGCGTGCGCCGGTAGTAGATCGAGCACGCCAGCCCGGTGAAGCCGTAGTAGAACGCGATCAGGAACCCCAGCCCGGTGACCGAATCCACGAGGACGTTCTTGCTGAACGCCTCCAGCCCCACGAACCAGGCAATCGACACCACCCCGAAGCTGATCGTCGACACCCAGGGGGTCTGATAGCGCGGATGGATCTTGCCCATCGCCTTCGGTATCGCGCCCCACCGAGCCATTGACAGGGTGGTGCGAGCGGTGGGCAGGATCGTCGTCTGCGTGGACGCCGAGGCCGAGGTGAGAACGGCAAGGATCAGCAGTTTGTCCCAGCCCGAGCCGAACGTCCTGGCGCCCAGCGCGCTGAGGACATCGCTCGAGTGTGTGACCAGGAACTGCGGGCCGCCATAGGACTGGGCTGCGTAGGAGACGACTACGAACACAGCCACCAGCAGCAGTGTGCTGATCACGGCCGAGCGGCCGGGCCCGGAGCCCGAGTTGTGTGACTCCTCGTTGACGGAAACGCCGGCGTCCCATCCCCAGTAGATGAACAGGCCCAGCAGGACCCCGTTGATCAGGGCGCTGAAGGTCGGGATGTGAAACGGATCGACCCAGGCGAGGCTGGGGGCGACGTACCCAGGCGGCGACGTGGCTGCTCCCTTGATGAAGGCCACGACGGCAAACGCCGTCAGGATCGTCACCTCGGCACCGAGCAGGACGGCCTGCGTCCTGGCGTTCAGCTCGACCCCGATCAGGCAGATGCCCACCATCCCGAGAATCCACACGACGCCGACGGCGGTGACGGCGAGCGTCGAGCTGGCCAGGGAACCGGCGCCCAAGAGGAGGAACGTGTAGGTCCCGGCGATTTGAGACAGGCTCGCCATGACGACGATGTCGGCCGCCACGATCACCCATCCGTTCAGCCAGCCCAGCTGGGGCCCCATCGCCCGCGTCACCCAGGCGAACGTCGTCCCGCAGTCGGGGTCGGCCCGGTTCATGTAGTAGTAACCGAACGCGATGCACAACATCGGCAGGAACGACACGACCAGCACTGCGGGGGCGAACAGCCCGATGCCCTTGACCGCCACGATCGCGCCCAGCGTCGCGGCGAGGCTGTAGGCCGGCGCGGTGGAGGACACGCCGATGACGACGTTGGATACGGCGCCGATCGCCCCCGCCTTGAGGCCTTTGCCGCCTGCGGCGGCCGGTGCCAGCACCGGGGCCTCGGCAGCGAACGTGTCGGGGGTCGCCTCCATGAAGCTATCCTTTGATCGTGTACAGAACGACGACTAGATTAGTGGAGTAATTCCATGATTGCAACTATATTCGCAGATTGTTTGGTGAGACGCTGATGTCCTCTAGGCCCCCGGACTCGATCGATGCGGTCGATGAAACGATCATCGCCCTCCTCGAGGAGGACGGCCGGCGGTCCTATGGCGACCTCGGCCGAGCCGTCGGGCTGTCGGAAGCCGCCGCTCGACAACGCGTCAACCGGCTGCGCGAGTCTGGCCTCATGCGGATCGTCGCCATCAGCGATCCTCTCCGCTTGGGCCGAGCCGTGGTGGCCACCGTAGGCGTCCGCGTCAGCGGCGATCCCCGTCGCGTGGCCGAACGCCTGGCCCGGGAGGAAGCGATCGAATGGGTCGTCATCATCGCCGGATCGTTTGACCTCCTGGTGGAGATCGTGTGTCGGAGCGAGGCTGCCCTGGTAGCAGTCATCAGCGACGCGATCCGCTCAGACGCCGACGTTCGGGACACCGAGACGTTCATGCACCTTCACACCGAGAAGAACGTCTTTGCCTGGGGTCGGCGCCTCGCCCTGGCCGGCCGGCCAAAAATCGAGTCCGGCGGCGTCAAAGCCGACTGACTGTCCTCAACCGCCGCCGAGGGGCATCTTCGGCGGCCGGGCGACGCCGAGCCGCCGGCTCGCGTGGGTCAAGCCGCCGGCCCCGCGCACGGGCTCAGAGCCAGGGACTGGTGGCGAGCTCCCGCGCGACCGCCTCGGTGACGACAAGCGCCCGGCGGACGGTGCCGTAGTCGACGTTCTCGGGCGTGTCGGAGATCTGGTGGTAGTGGGCGAGCGTCTTGTAACGGGTCATCGAGGCCAGGGTCGCGGTCGGGTAGCCGGCCCGGCTGGGCAGCACGGCGTCAGTCGAGTTGCGCGCCCGCATCCCGCGGCGCATCGGCACCTCTGCGCGCTGGGCGACCCGGCCGATCAGGTCGCGAAAGTCACGGTCGGTGTAATCCTCCATGATCACGGGCCCCTCGCCCTCGAGCAGGATCAGCTTCGGCGAGCCGAGCGTCTCCAGGTTCAGAAACCAGGTCCGCTCCCGGTCGAGCTCGGGGAAGTGGCGACGGGCAAAGCCGTAGATTCCGCCCTGGACGACCTCTTCGGCACCGCAGGAGGCCAGCAGGATCCGCAGGCCCGGGATCGGATCTCGGCGCAGCCGCTCGGCGATCGCGACAAGGATCGCCACCGCGGTCAAGTTGTCGCTGGCGCCAGGGACGATCGGGCTGCGCGCGATGTCCTCGAAGGCGGCCACCCCGAGCGCCGAAGCCGCGAGACCGGCACCGATCATTCCCCGCCTCCCGCGTCCCGCGCCGACGGCCACCAGGGCCGGGGCGCCGAGCATTGTCCACCACAGCGGCAACGAGGTGTCGATCCGTTCCAGGACTCCGGGAAACCGCTCTCCAAACCAGGTCTGCAAGCGATCGTCAAAGATCTTTCCAGTCGGTGCCGCGTCATGGTGGGCGAGCAGGACAAGGGTGCGCTGCGCCCGCTCGTCGCCGCAGCGGCCGACCACGTTCCAGGTCGTCTTGCGGGGGGAGGTGGCCCGCCGGAATAACCGGGGGCCGTTGGAGATATCATCGGCGACCGCGAGCGTCACCGCGGTGGCCGCGGCGCTGGCCAGGCGTCGCGCGCGCCGGCTCAACAAGGCGGTCGCGCCAACCGCGGTACTGGCCGCGGCCAGGTGTCCGATCACCCGCGCGTAGCCGTCCAGGAACTCCTCCTCCTCGATCACCGCCGGGCACCCGGCGTCGGTCAGGCGC
>JBAVWI010000002.1:0-17744 GCA_049697735.1 Solirubrobacteraceae bacterium | reverse complement strand
CGCCCACTCCGGCGGCGCTGGCATGAGGACCGTGACCAGCGTCGGTGCGCTGCGCGAGGCGCTGAGCGCGCCGCGACGCGGCGGGGCCAGGATCGGGCTCGTGCCCACGATGGGCGCCTTTCACGAGGGCCACCTGTCCTTGATGCGCCGGGCCCGGAGCGAGTGCGACCTGGTCGTCGTCTCCCTGTTCGTCAATCCCACTCAGTTCGACGACCCCCGGGACCTCGACGTCTACCCACGCGACCAGGCCGTGGACGCCGCCCGGGCCGCCGCCGAGGACGTTGACCTCCTGTTCGCACCGCCCGCCGGCGAGATGTATCCGGCCGGCTTTGCCACCCGGGTGACGGTCGACGGTCTCACCGAGCGCCTGGAGGGCGCCGGCCGCGGGAGCGGGCATTTCACCGGCGTCAGCACCATCGTGACCAAGCTCCTCAACATGGTCGCCCCCGACGTCGCGTACTTCGGCGAGAAGGATGCCCAGCAGACAGTCGTTATCAAGCGTCTGGTCCGAGACCTGGATCTGCCCGTGGCGATCGAGGTCTGCCCGATCGTCCGCGACATCGACGGGCTCGCCCTCTCGAGCCGCAACGCCCACCTCTCGGCCGCCGATCGCCGGCGCGCACTGGCCCTGTCCCGGGCCCTGGCCCTGGTCACCGCTGCCGTCCAGGCCGGGGAGCGCGATCCGCAGGCGGCTACGGCACCCGCCCGAGCTGCGGTCCAGGCGGCGGGCGTCGAGCTGGAGTATCTCGAGCTCGTCGACCCGGAGACCTTGGCCTCGGTGGCCGCGGTGGAGGACAACGTGCGCGCCTTGATCGCCGCTCGAGTGGGCACGACGAGGCTGATCGACAACACGTTGATCAAAGCGCCAAGGCGCTCGCCGCACGCGCCGAGCCGGCAACCACGACCCGCGGCCGCCGTCCCAGGGAGAGCGTGAAATGAACCGCACGATGCTGAAGTCCAAGATCCACCGCGCCACCGTCACCGACTGCGACCTGCACTATGTGGGCTCGCTCACGATCGACCCCGATCTGCTCGAGGCCGCCGACATCCTCGAGTTCGAGCAGGTCGCCGTCGTCGACGTGGACAACGGCGCGCGCTTTGAGACCTACACGATCGCCGGCGAGCGCGGCTCGGGAGCGATCAAGGTCAATGGCGCCGCCGCTCGCCTCGTCCACCGCGGCGACACCATCATCGTCATCTCCTACGGGATCTATGACCCCGACGACCTCGCGCACTACGACCCGCGAGTCGTACACGTCAACCAGGACAACGAAATCCACACCATCGACAACGAGGTGGCGACCCTGCTCGGGGCGTCAACCTCGGCGTAGAGGAGGCCAGTCCCTGATGTCAGCTACCCCACACCTTCCCGTCCCCCAGAACCTGGATGCGCCGCTGCCCATGACCCTGCCCCGTCTGGCTGAGAAGAAGCGTCTCGGCGAGGCGATCGTGATGGTCACCGCCTACGACTACCCCTCGGCCCAGGTCGCCCAGGCGGCCGGTGTCGACGTCGTCCTGGTCGGCGACTCGGGTGCCATGACAGTGCTCGGCTACCCGTCGACCATCCCTGTCTCCACCGACGAGATGCTGATGCTGGCCAGCGCCGTGCGGCGCGGGACGACGACCCCCCTGCTGGTTGGTGATCTGCCCTTCGGCTCCTACGAGGCCTCGGATGAGCAGGCAGTGGCGACCGCACAGCGGTTCATCAAAGAGGCCGGCTGTGACGCCGTCAAGCTGGAGCGCGGCGGCACGAGCGTGGCCCGGGCCCGCGCGATCGTCGAAGCCGGGATCCCGGTCATGGGGCACGTCGGCCTCACCCCCCAGACCGCCACCGTGTTGGGCGGCTATCGCGCCCAAGGGCGGACGGCCGGGCAGGCACTCCAGGTCGCTCGCGATGCCATAGCGCTTCAGGAGGCGGGCTGCTTCTCGATCGTCTTTGAGGCGATCCCGGCCGCGGTGGCGCAAGCCCTCATGCCCCGGCTCGAGATTCCCGTCATCGGGATCGGCGCCGGCTCCGCCACTGATGGCCAGGTGCTGGTCTTCCATGACCTGCTCGGCATCTACGACGGCCACGCCCCTCGTTTCGCCAAGCGCTTTGCCGACATCAAGGCCCAGATGGTGGCCGGCGTGGCCGAGTACTCGGCTGAGGTCCGCGCGGGCACGTTTCCCGCCCCCGAGCACGAGTACTCGATCGGCGACGAGGAACTCGAACTGTTCACACGCGGGCTGGAGTCCGGCCGCTGACCAGGATCAGGCCGACGGCGGCGCGAGCTCCGAGCGCCGCCGTCCTGACGGCTAGGATCCCCTGGCATGGCCCGCCTCGCCCAGGTCTTCGCCCCCCGCGACCGCGTCTACTTCGAGCTCTTCGAGGAAGCGGCGCAGAACACTCTGCGCGCCGCCGATCTCCTGGATCGGATGCTGTCGGATTATCCCGACAGCCGGCCCCTGGCCAGTGAGATCCTCGACTGCGAGCACGTGGGGGATCGCATCACCCACGACATAATCGACCGGCTCAATCACACGTTTGTGACTCCGATCGACCGCGAGGACATTCTCGCTCTCGCCTCCGGGCTTGACGACGTCGTCGACTACACCGAGGAGGTCGCCGACTACCTCGGCCTGTACAAGGTCGAGGCCCCCATGGATCAGGCCATCCGCCTGGCCCGTGTGCTCAAAGACGCCTCGACGCAAATCGCCGAGGCGATTCCACGGCTGCGGGGCTTTCAGAACATCTCTCACTACACGGTCGAGATCAACCGCCTCGAAAATGAAGGAGACCGGATCACCCGGGAGGCGGTCGCGTCACTTTTCGACGGCGGGATCGACCCGATGGTGGTGATCCGCTGGAAGGACATCTTCGAGCGGCTCGAGGCCGCCATCGACGCGACCGAAACCGTCGCCAACATCATGGAGGGCATCGTCATCAAGAACTCCTGAGGCGGTCAAGCCTCGGAGGCGATACCTTGATGGCTGTCCAAGCGGAAGGCGGCGAGGGTTGAATTGGAAGCGTCACGTGCTGTCTGGTCTTGCCGTCGCGCTGGCCGGCGTCGTGCTGCCGACCGCCGCCGCAGCGACGATCACACCAACGCTGACCCTGACCCAGAGCGGTTCGGCCGCCGGCTCCACCGCAAACGTGGGCCTGGACATCAAGTTCGCCCCCAGTGGCAGTGACTCGCCCAAGGACCTGACGGTCAAGCTGCCCGCCGGCCTGCTGGCCAACGCGGCGATCAACGGCGGCGCCTGCCTGACCACGACGACGTTGACGGGGCCTTGCCAGGTCGGGAGCGGCACCGCTACCGCGAGCCCGATCGTCCCCCTCGTCGGCCCGGTCGGATCGCTGTCGATCCCGATCAGCTTCTACCTCGTGCCGCCGCCCCAAGCCGGCGATCTGGCCGGGGTTCAGGTGGTGGCCAACTTCCTCGGGACCACCAATCTGGGACCACCGGCCGACGTGACAGTCCGGCCCGCGAGCGACCCGGCGGGCGTGGGACTGAACGAGTCGTTCTCCAGGCTTCCCAATACGTTCAACGGTCTCTCGATCGCCGTCGACGAGCTCAACAGCACCTTCACCGGCCTGCGCCTGCCGGCCAGCTGCCCGGCCACCCCGGCCGCGGTGGCGATCTCCGGAGACTCGTATTCCGACCCCACCCCGCGCCCAGCCAGTGCGCCGCTGCAAGTCACCGCCTGCTCCAAGCTTCCCTTCGCGCCCAAGTTCACCGTCACCGCCGCCGAGGACAGCGGTGACAACGGGGTCAAGGTGGCTACCGACATCACCCAGAAGGCCAACGAGGCAACCAGCCGCAGCGTTGCGCTGGCCTTCCCCTCCGCCGTCCTGGCCCCCAACGCTGCCGCGGTCATCAACGGCGGGATCCTCTGCGCCGATCCCAGCTTCGCGACCTGCAAGACGGTCGGCTCGGCCAGCTCGACCTCTCCCCTGTACCCCAAGCCGCTGATCGGCAAGACCTATCTGACCGGCTCGCTGTCCGCGCCCGAAATCACGATCCGTTTCCCGAGCCCGTTCGCCCTGACCTTGAACGGCGAGGTTGATCTGGGCACCAACACCACCACCTTCAGCGGCCTGCCTGACATCCCCCTCACCGACCTGACGGTAACCCTGGCCGGGGGAGCCAACGCGGTCTTTGCCACCACGTGTACCCCGCCCAGCGGCACCGCGACCAGCACGCTGACGAGCACCAACGCAGACAAGACCGTGACAGTTGCGGCTGACTTCACCATCGCCAACTGTGTGGCGACGCCGTCCAGCGGCCGGGGCGGTGCCGGAGGTAACGGGGGCTCGGGCGGCAGCGGAAAGTCCGGCCGCGGCGGCAAGCCGACCGGTTCTCGGCCCACCCTCACCGGTGGGTCGATCTCCGGCCTCAAGCGGGCACGTCCAAAGGTCACTTTCACCGCCCACGCCGGCCGCAACGCGCCCAAGCTGCGCTCATTCCTGATCGGGCTTCCCGCTGGTCTGGACCTCGTGCGCCACCGCGTGCACCATCGTCTCCGCGTCCTGGGCGTCAGCCTCGGCGGCGCTCGCATCCGTTCGCTCTCGGTCCAGCACGGTCGCCTGTTCATCCGGCTGCGTTCACCGTCGGCACGGATCACGGTGAAGATCGGCCGGCAGGCGATCCGGGAGAGCTTGCGGCTGGCGCTTAGAGCCCGCCACCGGAAACTGCACAGCCTGACCGTGGCGGCGATAGTGCGCGACGCGAGCGGATATCCGAGCCGCCTGACGCTCAAGATCCGCCGTCTGCGTTAGTCGTACTCGATCGTCCGCAGCACCTTGGCGGGCGCCCCGGCAGCGATCGAGAACGGCGGAAGATCGGTCACGACGACCGAGTTGGCGCCGACGACGGACCGTTCCCCGATCGTCACCCCGCTGGTCACCACCACACCGGCCCCGCACCAGACGTTGTCGCCGACCCGCGTCGGGCCCTTGGTGGTGAACCCCTGCCAGGGCACGGGCTGGTCGGGATCGTCAAAGCGGTGATTGCCGTCGGTGATGAAGCAGCCGTTGGCGAACATGCAGTGATCGCCGATCTCGACCAGCTCGACGGCGGCGATCATCACGCCCAGGTTGAGCGACGTGCCCGAGCCGATCCGGATCCGGGCCTGGCCGGGCGCCGTCAGCCACACCCCAGGCTCGAGCAGGGTCTGGGGACCGATCTCGAGCCGGCCCTCCCGGAACGCCTCGAGCACGTTGCCGTGCACCGGCCAACGGATGAAGGCCTCGCGCCGCATCGCCTCCCAGTGAATGCGGGCCCGGTTCCAGGGCAGTGTGTTGCGCTCGTACCAGCGCCATTTCTGCGTCCATAACCGCAGGCGGGCCAGGTCGGCCGACGGCGCCGCGCTCATCTACTCGGGCGCTCGATGTTGCCGGCCACGGCGAGATTGTTGCAACCGGGGGCGCGGTCAGCGAGCGCCGGCGGGGACCCGGCGGGCGGGCCGTTTGCTCGGGGCCGCTGAAGCCGAGCCGTTGGCGGACTTGGACCCGCGGGTGCGCTTGGCGACTACGGGCAACATCGCGGCCAGGAATTGGCCGGTGTAGGACTCGGGCGCAGCCGCGACCTGCTCGGGGGTCCCGGTCGCGATCAGCTGACCACCTTCGTCTCCGCCCTCGGGCCCGAGGTCGATCAGGCGATCCGAGACCTTGATCACGTCGAGGTTGTGCTCGATCACCACCACCGAGTTGCCGGCGTCGACGAGCCGCTGAAGCACTTCGAGGAGGCGCTGGATGTCGGCGAAGTGCAGCCCGGTGGTCGGCTCGTCGAGGATGTACATGGTGCGTCCCGTCGCCACCTTGCTGAGCTCGGCGGCGAGCTTGACGCGCTGGGCCTCGCCACCCGACAGCGTGGTGGCCGGCTGGCCGAGCCGCATGTAGCCGAGCCCTACGTCGAACAGGGCCTGTACCCGGCGCCGGATCTTGGGGATGTGGGCGAAGAACTCGAGTGCCTCCTCGATCGGCATCTCCAGCACGTCGGCGATCGTCTTGCCCTTGAAGCGCACCTCGAGGGTCTCGCGGTTGTAGCGCTTGCCGTGGCACTGCTCGCACGGGACGTACACGTCGGGAAGGAAGTGCATCTCGATCTTGATCTGGCCATCGCCTCGACACACTTCGCAGCGGCCGCCCTTGACGTTGAAGGAGAACCGGCCCGGCTTGTACCCCCGGGCCCGCGCTTCCTGGGTCTTGGAGAACAGCTCGCGGATCTGATCGAAGAGCCCGATGTAGGTGGCCGGGTTGGAGCGCGGCGTGCGTCCGATCGGCGACTGATCGACGGAGATGATCTTGTCCAGTGCTTCCAGCCCGCTGATCCGACGGTGAGCGCCCGCGCGCTGGCGACTGCCCCCTCCGCGATGAGGGCCCCGGTGGAGATGGTTGGAGACCGCCTTAAGGAGCACTTCGTTGACCAGGGTCGACTTGCCCGACCCCGAGACCCCGGTGACGCAGGACAGCACCCCGAGCGGCACCTTGACGTTGATCCCGCGCAGGTTGTGCTGGGACGCTCCCTCGATGGTTACGTAGCCCGATGGCCGCCGGCGCTTGGCCGGGGTCTCGATCACCCGCGTCCCGGCCAGAAACTGGCCGGTCAGCGAGTCGGGAACCTTGGCCACTTCCGCCGCCGTCCCCTGAGCCACCACGTGCCCCCCGTGCTCGCCGGCGCCAGGACCCATGTCGACGAGGTGATCGGCGGCCAGCATCGTCCCCTCGTCGTGCTCGACCACGAGGACGGTGTTGCCGAGATCCCGCAGGCGCTCGAGGGTGGCGATCAGCTTCTCGTTGTCACGCTGATGCAGCCCGATCGACGGCTCGTCGAGGATGTAGAGCACGCCGACCAGCGACGAGCCGATCTGCGTCGCCAACCGGATCCGCTGCGCCTCGCCGCCCGACAGCGTCGCCGCTGCGCGCTCCATTGACAAATAGCCCACCCCGACGTTGTTGAGGAACTCAAGGCGCTCCTCGATCTCGCGCAGGACGAGCCGAGCGATGCGCCGGTCGTGCTCGTCCAGGTCCAGCCCCCGCACCCAGTCCAGCGCCCGCCGCGCCGACAGGGCCACGAACTCGTGCAGAGGTGTCTCGGCGACCAGGACGGCTCGCGACTCGGGCCGGAGCCGTGCGCCCTTGCAGTCCGGGCACGGCCGCAAGGTCATGTACTCCTCGATCTTCTCGCGTGAGAAGTCCGAATCGGTCTCGCGGTAGCGACGCTCGAGGTTGGGGACGATCCCCTCGAAGCGCGTGGCATAGGAACGCCGGCGCCCAAAGCGATTTCGATAGGAGATCTGCACGCGCTCACCGCGGGTCCCGTGGAGGAAGAAGTCGCGCGAGTCCTCGGGCAGGTCCTGCCAGGGAGTTTCGAGGTCGACCTCGTAGCGCTCGGCGATCGCCTGCGTGAGTTGGTCGTAGTAGCTGGAGGCGCTGACCGCCCAGGGGGCGATCGCGCCCTCGCCGATCGAGAGCGTCGGGTCGGGGACCACCAGCTCGGGATCGATCTCCATCTGTGAACCCAGGCCCGTGCACCGCGGGCAGGCGCCGTGGGGGGAATTGAAGGAGAAGATCCGCGGCTCGAGCTCGACCAGACTCGGCCCGTGGACCGGGCAGGCGAACTTCTCCGAGAAGGTCAGCGTTCGGTCCTCGTCCACCAGCTCGATCTCGACCAGCCCGTCGGCCAGAGCCACCGCGGTCTCGATCGAATCGGCCAGACGCTTGCGCAGATCGGTCTTCATGACCAGGCGGTCGACGACGACGGCGATGTCGTGCTTGTACTTCTTGTCGAGAACGATCGCGTCTTCGAGGCGCCGAAGCTCCCCGTCCACCTTGACCCGGCCGAAACCCTCGGCGCGCAGGTCTTCGAACTGCTTGCCGTACTCGCCCTTGCGCCCGCGGACGATCGGGGCCATGACCATGAACCGGACTCCCTCGCCCAGCTCCATGACCTGATCGATGATCTGCTCGGCCGACTGCCCGGTGATCGGGCGTCCGCAGACGTGGCAGTGGGGATGACCGATCCGCGACCACAGCAGACGCAGGTAGTCATAGATCTCGGTGACCGTGCCGACCGTCGAGCGGGGATTGCGCGAAGTGGTCTTCTGGTCGATCGAGATCGCCGGCGAGAGCCCCTCGATCGAGTCGACGTCGGGCTTGTCCATCTGGCCCAGGAACTGCCGGGCATAGGCAGACAGCGATTCGACGTACCGGCGCTGGCCTTCGGCATAGATCGTGTCAAAGGCCAGCGACGACTTACCCGACCCCGAGAGGCCCGTGATGACGGTCAGCGAGTCCCTCGGGATCGCGACGGTCACATCCTTGAGGTTGTGTTCCCGGGCGCCCGAGACGACGATCTGATTCACGCGAAACGAGTCTAGCCCAGCGAACAGACGTTCCCATTGCCATCGCAGGAGCAGGCCTTAGAGTTGTCCGCAATGAGCGAACATCCGAGTTCGGCCGGGTCGCGCCATGGCGCGATTCGCGCGTCTGATGAGGACCGCGAGCGGCTCGTGTCGGAGCTGAACGAGCATTCCGTCGCCGGACGGCTCAGCACCGAGGACCTCGAGGAACGTTCGCATGCCGCATACTCGGCGCAGACGCTGGGTGAACTCGACGCCCTGCGGCGTGACCTGCCGACCACGCAGCGAACGGCGATGCTCAGTGCATCGGCGCGCCGCTCGCAGCTGACGCGCCGGCTCATCCAGGAGACCGGCGGATCGCTCGGCCTGTTCGCCGTCTGCACCGTGATCTGGCTTGTCTCAGACTCGCACCGGGGACAGTTCTGGCCGGTCTGGATCCTGCTCATCGTCGTGATGAGCCTGGTCCGCAACGGCTGGGCGCTGTTCGGCCCCGCCCCGGACCTCGACGCCGTCGAGCATCACCTCGATTCGCGGCGCGAGCGCCGGCTCCAGCGCGGCGAGCAGCGCAACCGGCGCCGGCTCGGCTGACCCTCCGATCAGCCGGGAATCCCTTGCGCTAGCCGTCCACGCTGGCGTAGACCTCGTCGAGCAGCCCGTCACTGTTAGAGAGGGTGAAGTTCTCAGACAGGTACTTGGCCGTCTCGTCGCGGGGGGTGCCGTTGAGCGCCATGTTGAGCGCGATCAGCCGAGCACCTTCGGCATCATCGGAGGATTCGGCCTGGGCGGCGGGCTCGGGCGCGGGGGTCGAATTGCCCTCATCGACCTCGACCTTGACCCCCGGCTCGGTGCCGGCCGCGCTCGCCTGCTCCGCGCCGGCCCAGCTCGCCTGCTCCGCGCCGGCCCAGCTCGCCTGCTCCGCGCCCACCATGCCCTCCTCCTCCAGTCCGACGCGGCTGGATTCGTCGCTGAGCGAGTCGGGTGGCGCGCCCCAAGCGTCCTCGGCTTCGGGGACGGACGAGTACCCGTTGGTGAGCGGCGGAGCGACTTCGACCGGAGGCGTTTCGTCTTCGCGCGCGAATCGGGGCGGAGACGAAAAGGCGTCGCTGACCTCGTTGATGTGGCCCTCGAGCAGGCGCAGATCGGAATCGAGCCGGTTGCCGCTGGTCCGCAGCGTGTCGACCAGCGACGAGAGCTCGCTCTCCATGGCGTCGATGCGCTGGAGCATCGAGGCGGTCGACTCCGTCACCTTGCCGATGTGCTGGCGCGCCTGCTCGGCGGCCTCCTCCCGCGTGGCCTGCGCTTCGCTGGTCGCCTCCTGGCGGATCTCGCGGGCCTCGGTCTCGGCGGCGCGCTGAATGTCGGAGGCGCTGGACTCGGCCGCCTCGACGATCGCGCGAACGTGGTCACTGGCCGACGACGCCAGGGTATCGTTGCGGCGCCGCGCCGAGAGCTTGAATTCGGCGATCTCCGCCGCGACCGCGGTCAGGTGCGCGTCGACGGCCTCCGGGTCATAGCCACTGCTTCCAATCGGAAAGTCTTTCTTCTCGATGCTCTGTCTGTCCAAGGCCACGACAGTACCTCCGTTGAATAAGCCGGGATGCCCCACCCCGACGAGATCGCCCTGTACGCAGAGTACCTGAAAGCGTGCTGGAAATCTTGCAAATCGCAGGCGGCTCCGGACACCGGATCGTCGCCATTTTCGTGCCCCTCAGCCGGTGGCGACGGCCTGGTCGAGTTCGCGCTTGAGATCCCGGATCTCGTCCCGAAGCTTGGCCGCGTACTCGAAGCGGAGCTCTTCGGCCGCGGCCAGCATCTCCTCCTCGAGCTCGACGATCGTCCGCTCGAGCTCGGCCGGCGGCATCGATCCCTCGCGACGCTGACGCCGGCGGCGCGACTTGGGGACCTTGGAGTCGGACTGCAGGAACTCGGCGATATCGGAGATGCCCTTGACGATCGTCTCCGGGGTGATTCCGTGATCCAGGTTGTACTGCCGCTGAATCGCGCGCCGGCGATCGGTTTCCGAGAGCGCCGCTCGCATCGCCGCCGTCTCCTTGTCGGCGTACATGAGCACCTTGCCCTCGATGTTGCGGGCCGCGCGACCGATGGTCTGGATCAGCGAGGTCTCCCCACGCAGGAAGCCCTCCTTATCGGCGTCGAGGATCGCGACCAGGGAGACCTCGGGCAGGTCAAGGCCCTCACGCAGGAGGTTGACGCCCACGAGTACGTCGTACTCACCCAGCCGCAGCTCGCGAATGATCTGGATCCGCTCGAGGGTGTCGATCTCGGAGTGCAGGTAGCGGACCCGGAAGCCCATCTCTAGTAGGTAATCGGTCAGGTCCTCGGACATCTTCTTGGTGAGGGTGGTGACCAGCGTCCGCTCATTTTGCTCGCTGCGAGCGCGGATCTCGTTCATGAGGTCGTCGATCTGGTTGCGCGTCTCCCGCACTTCGATCTCGGGATCGATGATCCCGGTGGGACGAACGATCTGCTCGACCATCCGCGGTGAGTGGGTGCGCTCATATTCTCCGGGCGTCGCCGAGACGAAGACCATCTGCGGCGTGATGGAGAGGAACTCCTGGAAGGTCTGGGGCCGGTTGTCCAGCGCGCTGGGCAGCCGGAAGCCGTAGTCCACGAGCGTCTGCTTGCGCGAACGGTCACCCTCGTACATGCCGCCGATCTGGGGCACGGTCTGATGAGACTCATCGATGAAGCAGACGAAATCGTCGGGGAAGTAATCGAGCAGGCAATAGGGCCGGTCCCCCGGCTGGCGGCCGTCGAGGATCCGCGAATAGTTCTCGATTCCTGAGCAGAAGCCGAGCTCACGCAGCATCTCCATGTCGTACTGGGTCCGCTGGCGCAGCCGGTGGGACTCGAGCAGCTTGCCCTCCTGCTCGAGCTCGGCGCAGCGGGCATTGAGCTCACGACCGATCTCGGCCACGGCATCGTCGATCATCCCCTCGCGCACGTTGTAGTGCGAAGCCGGCCAGATGCCGACGTGCTCGAGATCGTCCTCGATGATCTCGCCCGTTACGGCATCGAAGTGCTGTAGGTGCTCGACCTCGTCACCGAAGAGCACGATTCGAAACGCTGTCTCGGCATAGGCCGGCCAGATCTCGAGCGTCTCACCGCGGACGCGGAAGGTCCCGCGTGCCAGCGCGGTGTCATTGCGGGTGTACTGGATCGAGACCAGCTTGCGCAGCAGCCGATCGCGGTCGATCATCTCGCCTTTGTTGAGCGTCTGCAGATTCTCGTCGTAGGTGGTCGGCGAGCCGAGCCCGAAGATGCAGGAAACGCTGGCGATGATGACCACGTCGCGGCGCGCGAACAGGGCGGCGGTGGCGGCGTGGCGGAGACGGTCGATCTCCTGGTTGATGGCCGAATCCTTCTCGATGTAGAGGTCCTTGCTGGGGACGTAGGCCTCGGGCTGGTAGTAGTCGTAGTAGGAGACGAAGTACTCAACCGCGTTGCGCGGGAAGTAGGTGCGAAACTCGTTGCACAGCTGGGCGGCGAGCGTCTTGTTGTGGGCGATGACGAGCGACGGGCGCTGGATCGCCTCCATCGTCGCGGCCATGGTCATCGTCTTGCCGGTTCCCGTCGCCCCGAGCAGGGTCTGAAACCGCTCTCCCGCCTCGACCCCCTGACGCAGCGCCTCGATCGCCGCGGGCTGGTCGGCGGCCGGGCTGTAGGCAGCGTCAAGTTCGAACTTCGGCATGCCTCTCAGGCTAGCGATGCCCCCGGCGTGGTGAGACCGCTCAGCGGGCGTAGCCGAGCTGGCTGGCGTAGGCCCGCCGGTAGTCGCGCTGCGCCTGGAGGACACGCGCCACGTAGGCGCGGGTCTCCGGGAAGGGGATGTCTCGAACACCGAACTTGAGCCGGTCGGCGTGGGCCTTGGCCAGCCAGTGGTTGACGTTGGCCTCGCCCCCGTTGTAGGCCGCCAGGGCCAGGAGCCGACTGCCGTGGTACTCATCGAGCAGGTAGCGCAGGTAGTAGGTGCCATAAGCGATGTTGACGCGTGGGGTCCCCAGGTCCGCCGTCGTAAAGCTCGTGGCACCCGAGCGGTGAGCGAGGAACACCGCCGTCTGGGGGAGGATCTGCATGAGACCCTCCGCGCCGGCGGAGGAGGTGCTCGGATCGAACTTGGTCTCGGCGTAGATCACGGCCGCGATCAACGCCGGATCGAGGTGCTTGGCGTCCGCTTGCTGGCGGATTACACCCTGGTACTGAAGCGGCAGTCCGAACTCGCTCTCCGCCTTGCGAGCCAGGGGCAGCAACGCGATTACCCCCACTACGATAAGCCCGACTCCAGCCAGGGCCAGGAACGAGCGGCGGCGGCGGCGCGCGACCACGCGACGACGGGCGGCGGCCGAGTTTCGGGTCCGCGAACCACGCGCTGCGGTCGCCGTCGAGGAACTCACGGCTGCAGCATGTCAAGGATCGCCGACAGTTTGCGCTCCAGCTCGAGCACGGTGCCGTCGTTGAGGACCGAGTACGTCGCTCGCTGCGACTTTTCCTCCTGGGAGAGCTGCCGCGCACCGCGCTCGTCGAGCGCCTCGTGACCGCGGGCAGAGGCCCGGGCATGACGCACCTGTTCGTCGGCGATCACGGCGATGGTGGCATCGAAACCATGGTCCATCCCTGATTCGAACAGCAACGGTACTTCGACCACCGCCGCGCGGGGCGTGGGTGAGCTGGATTCAAGGCCCTGGCGCCAGGCGACCATGCGCTCCCCCACCCGTGGCCAGAGCAGTTGCTCCAGCCACGCACGCCCCTCCTCGGTGGCGAAGGCGAGACGGGCCAGCGCCGGCCGATCCACGGCACCGTCGCGAAGCACCTCGGGGCCGAAGCGCTCAGCCACGGCGGCTTGAACCGCGGTCTCCTGGTAGAGATCGTGTACGACCCGATCGGTCGAGAGGACAGCCGCACCCAGACTCTCCAGGGCGTCGAGGGCGGTTGACTTCCCCGCGCCGATGCCGCCCGTCAGTCCGACAAAAGGGATCACTCCTGGACCCGAGCGCGCAGGCGCTCAGGCCGAAGGCGCGTCCGACTGCTCCTCGACCGGCTCGGCGGATCCGTTGGCGCTGTCCGCCGGGGCGGGGGCATCCGGGTCGGGCACGGGCGCCTCGGCTGCCGGAGACGGCGGCTCCTCGCTGGCCGGAGGCTCATCAGCTGCCGGAGGCGTCTGCGAAGCCGCCGGCGCGGAATCCTCGACCGCCGGGGCGTCCTCAGCCGGCGGCGCAGCCGCATCCTCGACCGGCGGAGCAGCCTCCTCAGCCGGCGGCGCAGCCGCATCCTCGACCACTGGAGCAGCCTCCTCAGCCGGCGGCGCAGCCGCATCCTCGACAACTGGGGCAGCATTCTCGCTGGAGAAGACGTCCTCGGACAAACCCAACTCGGGCATGTCGTCGAGCGACTCGCCGTCACCCTCGACCGGCGGCTCGATCGGACGCACGGGCAGGACCTGGCCCTCGACGCGCTTGATCGAGAGCGAGAGGCGGCGGCGCTCGGAGTCGATCTCGAGGATCTTGACTCGCACCGGATCGCCAGGCTGAATGATCTCCCGGGGATTTTCGACGTGGTGCTGGGCCAGCTCGGAAATGTGGACCAGACCCTCGACACCGTCGAGAATCTCCACGAAGGCGCCAAAGGTCACGACCTTGGTCACCGTGCCTTCGAGCTCGTCACCGATGTTGTAGGTGTCCACGACCCGCTGCCACGGGTCTTCCTGGGTCTGCTTGAGACCCAGCGAAATCCGCTGGCGCTGGCGATCGATGTCGAGCACCTTTACGCTGACCTCGTCGCCGATGGAAAGGATCTCGCTCGGGTGGTTGACATGCGACCACGAGAGCTCGGAGATGTGGATGAGGCCGTCGATCCCGTCAAGATCCACGAAAGCGCCGAAGTCGACGATGTTGGAGATCGTTCCCACCACGACCTGCCCGGGCTGCAGTCGATCGAGGATCCGCTCGCGGTCCTCCTTGCGCTGCTCCTCGAGCACCGCGCGGCGCGAGAGCACGACGTTGTTGCGAGAGCGGTTGAGCTCGATCACCTTGCACTCGATGGTCTGACCCATGTACTCGTCGAGGTTGGGCACGCGCCGGATGTCAACCAGCGACGCGGGCAGGAAGCCGCGCACGCCGAGGTCGATGATGAGACCGCCCTTGACGACCTCGATCACCGCACCGTGCACCGGCTCGCCGGACTCCGCCGCCGCCTCAATGCGCCGCCACGCCTTCTCGAAGCGGGCGCGCTTCTTGGACAGGATCAGGCGGCCGTCCTGATCTTCCTTGGTCAGGACGAGCGCGTCGACCTCTTCGCCGAGCTCGACCTCATCGCCGGGATCGACTGACTTGCGAATCGAGAGCTCGCTCGCCGGGATGACGCCCTCGGACTTGTAGCCGATGTCTACGAGGACTTCGTCGTTGTCGATCCGGACGACGTTGCCGGTGACCACATCCCCCTCCTGGAAGGGGTGGATGGTGGCGTCATAGTTGGGGACGATCTGGCCGTCGATCTCAAGCAGGAGACCGTCAGAACCTTCGACGACCTTGGCCTTGGACTGATCGGGGGCCGGCATCAGAGTTGTGGTTGAGGACATAGATCCTGGGAGGATAGCCACCCTGCGCGGCTGGTGCGGTAGCCCGAGCCGCCCGCTTCAGCGCAGCAGCCAGCCAGGAGTACGGCCGTATCATCGGCCGCGATGCCGCAACGAGCCACCAAGCGTGGCGCCCAGCGCACACCGCTGCGGCGCGACTGCGATGTCCTGATCTGCGGCGCGAGCTTCGCCGGACTCGCGGTGGCCCGTGAGCTGGCGGGCAGCGGTGCCGACGTTCTGGTTATCGACCGCTACGAGATCGGCGAACGCCAGACCTCGGCCTGCGGCATCCCGACCGCCTGGCTGAGTGCGCTCGGCCTCCAGGAATCGCTCCGGCAGACGTTCTCAGAACTCGTCATCCACACGCCCCACACCACGGCGCGGTATGACCTTCCCTGGACCTTCTCCACCTTCGATTACCGGACGCTGTGCGAGGTACTGGCCGATCAGGGCGATTTCAGTTTCGAGACGGCCAAAGTCGAGGGCCGGACGGGAAACGTCGTCGTCACCGACCGGGGTGAGATCAGCGCTCCGCTGATCGTTGACGCGCTTGGCTGGCGGCGGATCCTCGGAGCCGGAAAGAACGTCCAACCCCCCGACGCCCTGCTTTCTCGTGGGCTCGAGGTGCATCCGTTCGGCACCTCGAGCGACCTCGAGATCTGGATCGACCGCAGCTACGTGCCGGCCGGCTACGGCTGGAGCTTCCCGGCCGGAGACGAGTTGCGGATCGGCGTCGGATCCTTCGATCCGCGCTTCCACGTCAAGGAGCCGACCGTACGCCTGGCCGAGGATCTGGACCGCGAGATCGCCCGGTATCAGGGCAACTGGATACCCCATGCGCTCCGGCCGGCCACTGAGGACGGCATCTTCTTCACCGGCGACTCGGCCGGCCACTGCCTGCCCCTGACCGCCGAGGGGATTCGCACCGCTCTCTACTTCGGTCTCGCCTGCGGCCGCGAGCTGCGCCAGGTCCACGCCGGCACGCAGTCTCGCGAACAGGCCCTGGCTCGCTACCACGCCTTCTCGGCCGGGCATGCGGTTCCGTTTCGCTGGATGCTCCGCGTCCAGCGCCTGGTGCCGCGCATCGCGCCTCGCATCCTCGCCCCGGCACTGCAGGCGATGACAGCCAAGCGCTTTGTCGACTGGTCCTTCAACCACTATCTCGACGTCGCGCACCCTGATTTCGCCGCTCACGGGCGTCCGGCGCGAGCCGCCGCCCGCGCTGCCCTCGCCGCGGTGTAGCCAACCGCGCCTCAGGTCTGTCCGTTGCGTGCCTGGACGCCCCGCTATGCGCGGCTTACGATCCTTCGCCGATAAGTCCAAGCGGAGGAGGAGTGCATGCATCACAGCAAGTCACACAGGAGAGGACGGGCGCGGACTTCCGGGCTCGTGACAATGGCGATCGCGATCCTGGCCATGCTGGCCGCCGCCGTCCCCGGCTACGCAAGAACCGCCCGCGCCGCCGCGACCACGATCAGCGTGATCGAGCACGCCTCGACCGACGCTGAGGCGCCCTCGGTGGGCGGCAAGGACGTGGCCGGCAACGTCCTCACTTTTCACAACAAGATCTACAACCAGGCCGACAAGAAGCAGGTCGGGCGCGACGAGGGCTTCTGCATACGGCTCTCAGTGGCCGACGGTAGCTGGGAGTGCCTGTGGACAACGTTCCTGAAGGGCGGCCAGATCACCGTGCAAGGGCCGTACTACGACAAGAAGAACAGTGTCCTGACGATCACCGGCGGGACCGGCATCTACAACGGCGCCCGCGGCAACATGGCACTGTTGGCCCGCGACGGCGGCAAGAAGTACAACTTCGTCTTCCAGCTCATCTAGAAGCTCAGCGGAGGCCTCCGTGCTCGGCGCGGAGGCCTCCGTCTGATTATTTGGCCGACAGCCAGTCGGCGCCGATCCCGGCCTCGACGGCCAGCGGCGGGTCGAGCTCATAAGCGTTGGCCATCTCGTGGACGGCGAGTGCCTTGACCTGTTCGGCCTCGGCTGCGGGGGCTTCGAACAGGAGCTCGTCATGGATCTGGAGCACGAGCTGCGAGCTCAGCCTCGCCTCGCTCAGCGCGTGATCGCAACGCACCATGGCCACCTTCATGATGTCGGCGGCTGTCCCCTGGATGACCATGTTGACCGCGAAGCGCTCGCCCTGCTTTCGCAGGTCCCAGCGGCGCGCCCGGAGCTCGGGTACCTGACGGCGGCGGCCGAACAGCGTGGACACGTAGCCATGCTCGGTTCCCTGGGCGATCGTCTCCTCGATGAAGCGCCCCACGGCGGGGAAGCCGGCGAGGTAGCGCTGGATGAATTCGTCGGCTTCGGACTGCGGGATGTCGAGCCGATCGGCCATCCCGTAGGCCGACAGGCCGTAGACGATCCCGTAGTTGATCATCTTGGCCTTGGAGCGCATCCCGGGATCGATCGCGTCGGGAGTGACCCCGAAGACCCGGCAGGCGGTCGCCGTGTGAACATCCTCCCCGCGGCGGAAGATCTCCTTGAGTACGTCTTCGCCGGCGATGTGCGCGAGCAATCGCAGCTCGACCTGCGAGTAGTCGGCCGACACCAGCACGTGGCCCGGCTCGGCCACGAAGCACGCCCTGATCTCCCGCCCCAGCGGTGTGCGAATGGGGATATTTTGAAGATTGGGGTTGTTGGATGAGAGTCGGCCGGTGCTGGCTGCGGTCTGGTTGAACGTTGTGTGGAGCCGGCTCCGGCCGTCGACGAGCAGCGGCAGAGCGTCCAGGTAGGTCTGGGCGAGCTTGGTCAGCTCTCGCCAGCGCTCGATCTTGGGGATGATCTCGTGCTCGGC
>JBAVWI010000001.1:0-6772 GCA_049697735.1 Solirubrobacteraceae bacterium | reverse complement strand
TGCTTGCGGCGGTCTCAAAACGGGCAGATACCGGGCAAGCCATCAGGGAGGAAGAGGGATGACAGTCGGAGTGATCATCGCGATCGTGCTGGCCCTGGGTCTACTCGTGTTTGGAGTGCTCCACTTCGGTTGGGCGATCAAAACCAACCCCGAGGGCACCGGCTGGCGCGGGCGGGTGCGCCGCCGCCGTCCGCCGCGCTGAGCGCCCTAGCGCCAGCGCGGGCGTCCGGTCACGCCTCTTCGATCATCCGGCACTAAACGGCGTGGCATCGAGACGGCCCTCCAGGTCGGCCACCGACTCAAAGACGTCGGCGGCGCCTGCGTCCCGAAGTTCCTGCTCGCTGAAGCCGCCGGTGACCACTGCCAGGGTCGCAACGCCTGCCTTCCGGGCCGCCTTGATATCCCAGGGCGTGTCACCGACCATGACCGCCGTCTCGTCGCCGTCGGCTCCCACTCGCTCCAGGGCCGCGTGGACGAGGTCAGGCGCCGGCTTGGTCTCCTCGACGTCGGCCGACGTGGTCCAGCCGTCTACGATCTCGCGGGCGTCGAGCAAATCGAGGTAATGCTCGACTTCATCGGCCTTGGCCGAGCTGGCCAGGACCGTCCGGTGGCCGCGGTCGCGCAGCGCGAGGATCAGTTCGCGCGAGCGGTCCATCGTCCGCACCTCGCCGATCAGCCTTGCGTACTCCTCGCCCTCGGCTTCGCGGATGTCGTCGCCGAGGTTGTCCTCGATGTCGTCGCCGCACAGAGCGGCGACCATTTGATCGCCGCCCATGCCGATGTGGCGATGGATGCGCCAAACGGGCAGGATCAGATCGAAGCGGCCCAGGGCCCGAAACCACGCCAAGGCGTGGTGATAGTTGGTGTCGACGAGGGTGCCGTCAATGTCGAGAATCGCTATTGACATTCCATCGCCCTACCCGCTCGCGCTGGGTTTCACTACCGGCCCGCACGACGGGGCACGGGTTTACTGGGTTGACAGGCCGGTGGCGGGGTAATGGAAAGCCGTGTCCTGGCTAGCCCTCACCTTTGACGACGGTCCTGACGAGCGTTTCACGCCTCGCCTCCTTGACCTGCTCGGGAAGGCCGGCGCTCGCGCCACTTTCTTTCCGATTGCCCCCCGGGCCCGGCAGCATCCCGACCTGATCGGCCGCATGCTCGCTGAGGGCCACGGCGTCGGCGTCCACTGCCAGGAGCACGTCCGGCACTCGGCCCGCGATCAGACCTGGGGTCGTCGCGATGTCGATCGGTCACTGAAATGCCTTCGCGAGGTCGGCGCCGATCCCCAGCTGTGGCGGACACCGTGGGGCGACCTTGCTTCGTGGACCGAACCGGTGGCTGCCGAGCGCAAGCTTCGGATCGTGGGCTGGGACGTGGACACCCACGACTGGCGGGGCGACGTCGCGACGGACATGTTCGCGGTCACGCGACCCGGGTTGGTGGCGGGCGCGGTCGTTCTCGCCCACGACGGAATCGGCCCCGGCGCCCGGCGCGCCGGTTGCGAGGAGACCCTCACCTACGTGTCCCTGGTCATCGAGCACGCGCGAGCGACCCGGCTTACTCTGGAAGCGCTGACATGACCGACCTGCTCCAGTCCCAGCTCGACGCCACGGACAGGAGAGCTGCGGCCCTGAACGAGATCGCCGCCGGAGCGGGCCGGCGCGACGAGGCTCATGTGCCCCCGTTTCCCGAGGACGCGATCGCGGCTCTGCAGACAGCGGGCCTGATGTCCTGGGGTGCGATACCCGGTGCGGCTCGGCCCCCCGCTGCCCAGGAGCTCGCCCTCATCCGCAGCGTGGCCCGAGCCGACGGCTCGGTGGGTCGGATCTACGACGGACATGTGAACTCGATCGAGCGGCTCGCTGTTCAGGGAACCGGCGAGTTGCGTGACCGCGAACTGGCTGCCTTCGCATCCGGGGAACTGCGCGGTGGCGTCTGGGGCGGTGATCCCGCCCTCGGCGAGGGCGAGCCGGCGCGGGCGGTGACGACTCGGGATGGCCTCGTCCTGCGGGGCGTGAAGACCTTCTGCTCGGGCGCCGGCGGGCTGCACCGCGCGCTGGTGCTGGCGGGAGCACCGGAGGGCGGCCCACCGCTGTCGGTGTGGGTTGACCTCACGGCGGCCGACCGGGTGGTGGTCGATCCGACCTGGTACCGGTCTCACGGTCTGCGCGCCTCGGTCTCCCACCGGGTCGTCTTTGATGACGCACCCGTCCTCGCGGTGCTGGGACCGCCCGGGGCCATCGCCGCGCAACCGTGGTTCGCACGGGACGCGCTGCGCACCGCGGCGTCGTGGGCAGGCATGGCCGACGCGGCCGTGGAGGCCGCCCTGCAGGAGCTTTCCTCACGCCCCGGTCGCGGTGCCCTTGAAGCCCTGGCCGCCGGGCGCATGGTTACCGCCCAGCGGACGATTTCGGTCTGGCTTCAGGCCGCCGCGGCAGCCATGGACGAGCTTTCGGACGAGCTCCCAGCGATCGCGCTGCATGGCCGGGCCGCGATCGCCGACGCCTGCCGAGCCCTGCTCGACGAGGCAGCCAGGGCATGCGGCTCGCGGCCGTTCGCGCGCGGCGGCCAGCTCGACCGCGCCCGCCGCGATCTCGAGGTCTTCCTCCTCCAACATCGCCTCGATCCGTTGCTCGCCCGAGCCGGACAGGCTCTCCTCGACGCGGGAGCGGAGTGATGAGCTCGATGTCCACCGCTGACTTCGAGGCGCTGTACCGGGCCGATTCAGACCCATGGCGATACCGGAGCTCCGAGTACGAGCGCAGAAAGTACGAAGCCACCCTGGCCGCCTGCGGTCCCGGGCCCTTTGCCTCGGCGCTCGAGCTGGGCGGCTCGATCGGCGTGTTCAGCGCGATGCTCGCGCCCCATTGCCGCTCTCTGGTCACGGTCGATGCCGCTCCCACCGCCGTCCGCGAAGCCCGGGCTCGCCTGCGCAACGAGCCCACGGCCGAGGTCGTGCTGGGCGACATTCCGGCCGTGATCCCGGTCCGGGCCTACGACCTGGTGGTCGCCTCGGAGATCCTCTACTACCTGCCACCCGAAAAGCTCGAGGCCACCCTCGTCTCTCTGTCCACGCGGATGCAGCCCGGCGCCCGCATGGTCGCGGTCCACTGGCGACCCGCCGGGCCCGAGCGGCCATTCACCGCCGCCGAGGTCCATGACCGGCTGCGCACCCAGCCGTGGCTCACGACCGTGAGCTCCAGCCCGACCGACGATTACCTGCTCGACGTGCTGGAGCGGACGTGAGCGACGCCCGCGCCCACGAGCTGTTGATCGTCGGTGGTGGGCCGGCGGCGCTGTCGGCGGCTCGGGCCTACCGCGAGGCCGGGGGGCCGGGCTCGGTGGCCATCGTCACCGACGAGCGACGGATGCCCTATGAGCGCCCCGCCCTCTCCAAGGCGCTTCTGCGAGGCGATATCGCCGAGGCGGAGATCCCACTGGAGTCAGACCGCTGGCCGGCCGAACACGATGTCGCGCTGATCGGCGGCCGGGCCGTCAGCCTCGACGTCGCGCAGCGCACGCTGCTGCTCTCCGGGGGTCGCGAGATCTCGTACGGCTCCTGTCTGCTGGCCACGGGCGCTGAGCCCGTCCGGCTCCCGGTCCCAGGCGCCGACGATCCGCGCGTGCGCACGCTGCGCTCGCTGGAGGACAACCGTGAGCTGCGGGCGCGGCTGGGGCGGGCCCCCTCGATTCTGGTCATCGGATCGGGCTTTATCGGCTGCGAGATCGCCGCCTCCCTGAGCATGCTTGGTCATCGCGTGACCTTGGTGGCCGAGGAGTCCGCGCCCAACGTCGGCCGCCTTGGCGAGCAAGCGGCCGCCGAGATCCAGCGTTGGCTGGAGGCGCTCGGGATCCGGCTGATCCTCGGTTCTGGGGTTGAAGCAATCGAGCGCAGCGGAGATCGCCTCAGCGTCATCGTCGATGACGAGAGCCCGGCTGGCGACCTCGTCGTCATGGCCGTCGGTGTCAAACCCCGCGCCGAGCTCGCCTCCCTGGCTGGGATCTCCCTCCAGAACGGGGCGATCCCCGCCGACGCACATATGCGCACAGAAGTCCCCGGCCTGCTCGCCGCGGGCGATGTCTGTCTGGCCGAACACGCCGCGGCCGGGCGCCGCGTACACATCGAGCACTGGGGCGACGCGCTCGGTCAAGGCGAAGTTGCAGGTCAGAGCGCAGCTGGGCGCGAGGCCAGGTGGACGCAGGCACCCGGGTTCTGGTCAACGATCGGGGACCGCACCCTCAAGTACTCGGGTTGGGGTGATGGCTTCGATGACGTGCGCTGGGAGTCTGCACCCGAGGGCGGGTTCGTGGCCTGGTATGGACTCGAAGGCCGGCTGGTCGGCGTGCTCGCGCACCAGGCCGACGAGTCCTACGAGCGCGGGCGGGATCTCATCACCCAGGGGGCGACGTGGGACTGAGCAGCGTGGTTGTGATTCCGGCGCACGACGAGGAAGCGACCATCGCTGCCTGCTTGCGGGCCCTGGCCGGGCAGACCGTTGGCCCCCATGCCTTTGAGACGATCCTGGTGCTCGACGCCTGCCAGGACGCGACGGCGGCGCGAGCCGGGCTGGCTGCCGCCGAGCTCGGCCTGGCCGTGCGAATGGTCACCGGACCGGGCCGCGGAGCGGGGGCGGCCCGCCGGTTGGGTATGGACCTGGCCGCTGAGCGGCTGCTCGCCGCTGACCGGCCCGACGGGCTGATCGCCTCCACCGATGCTGACTCCCAGCCCGCCCCCGACTGGCTGGAGCGCCAGCTTCACCACCTGCACGCCGGCGCGCAAGCCGTGGCCGGACTCGTCGAACTAGATCCCGATGAGGGCATCGGACTTGCCGCCGGGGTCCGTCGCCGGCGCGAGCGCGACGCCGTCGATCGGCTGTACCGCGTCCGGGAACTCGACCCGGCCGCCGAGCACCATCACTTCGCGGGAGCCTCGATCGGAATCACCGCGGCTACTTATCGCCGCGTGGGGGGTCTTGAGCCCCTCCAGGCTCTCGAGGACGCCGCCTTTGCGACCCGGCTGCACGAGCGCGGGGTGCCGATTGTGCGCACCAAAGACGTCCGGGTGCGGACCTCCGCGCGTTCTCGGGGACGGGCTTCACGTGGACTCGCGGTTGATCTCGAGGTCTCCCGGTGGTTGGAGCACCGCCGGTTTCGGGCCGATGAGTTCGATCCCGCGACGCTGTTGGCCGACAAGGCCGACCGGACCGTGACCGTGGTCATCCCGACCAAGGAGTGCGCGGAGACGATCGGGGGCGTCGTCGGTGAGGCGGTCGGACCCCTGCGGGAAATCGGGGTGATCGACGAGCTCATCGTGATCGACGCCGGCTCGCGCGACGGTACGGCGGGCGCCGCCGCCCGGGCCGGAGCCCATGTCATCCAACAAGACGAGGTGGCGGTCGAGCTCGGACCGGCGCTGGGCAAGGGCGACGCCATGTGGCGTGCGCTGCGCGCGACCGGTGGGGAAATCGTCTGCTTTCTCGACGGGGACACGCGCGATCCCTCGCCGGCGCACCTGATCGGCCTGCTCGGGCCGATCCTCGCCGACCCCGAGATACAACTCGTCAAGGGTGCCTTCGAGCGCCCCCTGGCCGCCGGCGGCCAGGTCCTCGCCAACGAGGGTGGGCGTGTCACCGAACTGATGGCGCGCCCGCTGATCAACCTCCACGAGCCCCGGCTGGCCGGCTTCTCCCAGCCCCTTGCCGGTGAGCTCGTCGCGCACCGTTCGCTGCTGGAGGCAATCCCCTTTCCCGTGGGTTACGGGATCGAGATAGCGATGCTGATCGACGCCCTGCGGCGTGAGGGGCTAGCGGCGCTGGCCGAGTGCGACCTGGGGGTGCGCCAGAACCGCCACCAGTCGCTGCGCTCGCTCGGCGAGATGGCCTATGCGGTGCTGGCTGCCGTGCAGCGACGTTGTGGGCGCCCGGACGCCGTTATCGCTGGGGCCTATCTCCGGCCCTGGGACGACGGGTCAGTGGCCGCCGTCCCCGTCCAGGAAAGACCACCCATCGCCGCCCTGAGCAACCACCGGCCCAGCCCGTTTCCCGTGCCCAGTGGCGACGTGAACGGCTAGACCGTCTGGGCGGGATCGGGCTCCGGCCCCGGATCGGGGTCGATCGGTGTGGCCGGCTCAGCGGGGCCGGGAACGCTCGGCGGCTGGCCGGGGTCAGCGGGCGTGCCGGGATCGGGGTCGATCGGCGCGACCGGAGCATCGGGGACGACCGGCGTCGGTGCCTCGGCCGGCTGGGGAACCTCGAACGCTGGAGCCCAGCGCGGGGTGATGGTCATGGTGGGCATGTCCGAGGGCTACCCGGAGAGCACTACTCCTACCCGGCACGGTTGCGTAGCCTCCACGCCCTGACCGCGACCGCGACATCGACCCACTCCCCCGCCCCCGGCTCCCCCTTGGCTGACGCTGCCGTGCGCCTGGCCATCGCCCTTGCCTTTGCCGACGCTTCGGTGGTCGTCCTCGCTCTGCCCCAGATCGTGGTTCGCCTGCACACCTCGATCTCGCACGTAACCTGGGTGATCACGGCCTACAACCTGGCCCTGATCGCGAGCACCCTCGTAGTGCTTCCGGTCGCCTCGCGCCTGGCCTCGCGGCGGGCGCTGGTGGCCGGGCTGAGCGTGTTCGGGGTCGCCTCGCTGGGCTCGGGCGCGGCCGGCAGCCTGACCCTTCTCATCATCTGGCGATGCCTCCAGGGGGTGGGCGGCGCGCTCCTGCTGTGCGCCTCCCTCCCCCTCCTCCGTCGCCGCGCCGGCGGCGGCCCCGAGG